>DATHCY010000224.1:0-33944 GCA_035319305.1 Methanocella sp. | reverse complement strand
ATCGGCTATGTCACCGCTCCGAAGACCATTTTTAAAAGTCTACTGAAAGTGCAGCAGCACACCATCTCCAGCCCGACCACCTTCGTTCAGTATGGAGCGCTAGCAGCACTCACCGGACCCCAGAACAGCGTGGAGTCCATGCGGAAACAGTTCCGCATCCGCCGAGACGTGGTCCTGAAGGGCATGAAGGACATCGGCCTGGAATGCCCAACACCCAACGGAGCATTCTACGCATACCCGAGAGTGGATGGCGACTCAGAAAAGATCGTGGAAGGCCTGCTGCAAGCCGGAGTCGGTCTCACCCCAGGCTCGGCGTTCGGACCGAATAGCAACGATCACTTCAGGATGTCGTACGCCTCCTCCATGGAGCATATCATCGAGGGACTGGCACGGATGAAAAAATATTTTAATAACAGCTTTACTGGTAGACTAATTAGCGAATAAATGCTATTGAATATGACACAACAACATAGTAAACATTCGCTGAGCCGATACCATCGCAAGAACATGATTTATAGTCAAATACAGATAGAAATATATCAACTTTAGCTCTGAAAGGGTCGTATCATTATGGCTACATCGATCGGTACTGACACCGCCGCCGAAATATCGCGTAGACTAATCGCTCACTACGGTCCATATGACGAGATCAGAGGCAACCCCTTCGACGTGCTTATCGCCACAATCCTCTCCCAGAACACCTCGGATCGCAACTCATCCCGAGCCTTCGAAAGCCTCTACAAGGTCTACGATTCGCCCACAAAATTGGCAAAAGCATCTGAGGCCGAAATAGCTCAGCTAATCAAGATCGGCGGGCTGCACGAGCAGAAAGCGAAGATAATCAGGAACGTTGCACAGCTAGTAATAGACGATTATGGCGGAGCGCTGAACTTCGTCTGCGAAACAGACCCCGAAACCGCCAGAAAGAAACTTCTAACCATCATAGGAGTCGGCCCAAAAACAGCCGACTGCGTCCTGCTATTCTCTTGCCGGAGAGACGTCATACCAGTCGATACCCATGTCTTCCGTGTCACCAGACGGCTGGGCATCGTGCCAGAGAAGGCAAACCATGAAGAGGCACACCATATCCTGATGGAACAAGTACCGGCAGGCCAGCGAGGCTCAGTCCATGTGGCGCTGGTACAATTCGGTCGGGACATATGCAAAGCACAGAACCCCAAGCATGAGAGTTGCTTCCTAATTGATCTATGCGACTATGCCCGGCAGATCAAAGCCTATCCAAAAAAGTGATTATATACCCCAACAGGAGTTGCATTCCATCAGAGTAGATTAGAGTAGAAGCTCATGCGCCCTTACTTAGCCGTGGAGACAGCCCAGCCTCATTTATAACGCCGCATTGATAGCAAACGATTAGGATACCGGGCGATATACCGGCTTTTCCGTGTAACCCCCATAAAAGTGCTTTTTCCCCTCTAAACATGTATATTTATGTCTCTGATTAGTTGTTCAGAATGCTGAAAAAATTAACAGCGCTAGATCTATTCTTAATAATCTTCGTGCTAATGTTCTACGGCAGGCTGAGCGTGGTGCTTTTCGTGCCGCAGTACGCCATCGACTATCACCTTCCATCCCCATACTTAAGCCTGCACTTCGCTCTGATCAGCATTGGATCCGCGATCTCAAACCTCCTCAGCATATTCCTCCTACGATACATCAACCCGAAAAAGATGTTCCTAGGCATCGGGGTGATCTCTGCCGTATACGAGCTGCTGCTCTACTTTTATCCTACGCCCGAGTCGCTGCTAATATCCGGCCTTCTAATCGGCCTTGCCGCGGGAATCTTCTGGAGCCTGACCTTCCTGATCGTGTGCGAACTCATTGACACACACGGCTTTTCAACTACTGACGCGTTCTCCCGGTACAATGTCGCCACCACCGTTATGAGCGCACTCACGCCACTTATCGCAGGAATCATCGTCCAACTATTCGGATATGGAATCTGGCTGCTATCAGCGCTGGCATTCCTTATCTTCTCTACGGCTATCATGGCCGTTTTCAAAGACCCTATCTATTACAAAACCTACGACAAGTACCCGATCGAGGAAGACCTCGGCAAGGTTCTAGAAAATAAGCATACGGTGATCACATTTCTGCTAACGATGCTATTTATGACCCTCACCGTCAGCACCTGGTCGTCCCTATCAAAGGTCTTTTTCGCCAACGTAGGAATCAGGAACGTCTGGCTGGGTATGCTCAGCGTCGTGGTTAGCAGTATCACGATCCTCGTCTACTGGCTCCTTTCACGAAGTCGCTTTTCGAGCAGGAAGATCATAGCGACAATGGGCATTCTCGTATTTTCGGCCGAGATGTCCCTGATCATCCTGACCTCGGACCCGCTGATCGTATTTATCCTCGAAGGAATCATCGGCACCGCCGGCGTCGCAGCCGTGAGCTTCGCGACTCAGAATATCATGAAGAACACGTTCAGGGAACGAATTTACGTGGGAAGGCCGATTTTCGCGCTTGGCATGTACACGGCAAACGCCATCTGGTTTGCCGTTTGTGGCTACATCATCGCATACTATGGTGGCTATGAGGCCATCGGGCGGGTCCTGGGCATCACCGTCGACCAATATGGGCTGCGAGTACTGCTGCTGATCATGGCAGCGCTGACCGTCGCGTGGGCCGCTTCTATGTGGATGTACGAAGGACAGATGGTATCTGGATAGGGTCCCGCAGGCTTTTGTGGTGAATATTTTAACCTTTCACCATATAATTCCCCTTGATGAACCGTCCAAAGTTCCTCATCGACCGCATGTTGGGCAAGCTGGTAGCATGGCTACGCATATTCGACTACGATACCCTCAGCGCCCTCGAGCTTCGCATAGAGGGCGACGAAGACAATTATCTGATCAGAGTCGCGTCCGAGGAGGGGAGGGTGCTGCTCTCACGAGACCGGGTACTGGTAGGCAGGGCTACAAAAGTGGGCGTAACCGCACTATTAATCTCCCCCAACGATGTGAAAGGACAGATCTGCGAGCTGATGAAACATTATTCCATCATCACCGAGCCGATCATGAAGCGATGTACAATGTGCAATTCCGGGTTAAGACCCGCCGATCCCCTCGATTTGGATAAGGCGGGAAGTGATGTGCCACGCCATTTGATCGACGAGGGAAAAAGGTTCTGGGCATGCGATGGGTGCGGTAAAATCTACTGGATGGGCAGCCACTGGAGGAACATTCAGAAGACCGCTCGGGAGATGGAAAACTGTAAACATATAAACCAAGAGCATGACAAACGGTCACTATTACGCTAAACGACCTGGGGCCCTTTCCTGATCTCCTCCAGGTCCCTGTTGATCCTGGCGATCTCCGTGTCCAGGAACACCTTGAGCTTAATAAGGGCCTTCATTTTTTGATCGGGATCGAGGCCGCTCATCATCGCCTTACCCTTTTTCGTCAGCAGAACGGTTAGGTGGTCGGGATTGACCCGTTCTGCTTCCAGTAGTGAGGAAATAAAGGCGCTGATGAACGACTCGAAGTTCCTCTCGCTCTCTTCGAGCAGTTTTTTGCCAGTTTCGGAGATTTTATATACTCTTCGTGCCCGCTCGCCGTCCTTTTCTTCCCACGAGGTGATGTATCCGTCGACCTCCAGGCTGTTCAATAGCTTATATATAGCTGAGTGGGATGGCCTCCAGTGGCCTCCGGTGTGCCGTTCGATGTCCTGCATTAGCATATACCCGTGCTTGGACGAATTTCTCAGGAGCATAAGCACGAAGTAGTTAAGGCTCGCTTTCGTGGGATTCTGAAAGAAATTGGGTATCGCCACGGACATAAAAAATTATATATATTCTGGTAATTTATATTTTGCCGGCACATGTTTTGCTAAAACATATTCCCGGGGCATTTTATAGCAAAAATCAGATGTAAGTATCATCGTTAAAGATGGTTTCTGTAGACGGGTGGATATCAATATGATCGCTGCGCTGTGCTTGGACCCAGATTCCAAGCATACTCGTGTTCGCTTTTGTAGCTGTATTTGTGGTTGTCGTGAGATCTCTCCTTGCTTGGAGTTCCTATGGGGAATAAAGGTTCAGGCACAACTTCTACCTCACAATAATATTAAACATAGCAAACCGACCGATAGATTTATCTTATTTCCTATGCTACTGTGTGTCATACTAGCACGGTGTGAATTATGACTATCGGTAAGCAGATTCGTATTGAGCGCATCAAGGATAGAAAAAGCGGTCACAGCCTGATCATCCCTGTAGACCATGGCATATCGGTCGGACCGATCAAGGGGATCACCAACCTAGCAGACACGATCGAAAAGATCGCGGAAGGCGGCGCCAACGCCGTATTGATGCAGAAGGGCATGGTGCCATACGGCCATAGAGGCTACGGGCGGGACGTCGGCCTAATAGTGCATATGAGCGCATCGACCTCGCTCAGCCCCGATCCAAACAACAAGGTGCTTGTCTGCACCGTAGAAGAAGCGATCAAACTAGGAGCTGACGCCATCAGCGTACACATTAACATCGGGAGCACAACCGAAAGCGATCAGCTTCATAGCCTCGGCTGCGTTTCCAAAACGTGCTCCGAATGGGGAATGCCCCTAATTGCCATGATGTACCCGAGAGGGGCATCGATCAAGAAAGAACACGACGTCGATGTCGTGGCCCATGCCGCCCGAGCCGGCGCCGAACTCGGCGCCGACATCATCAAGACCAACTACACAGGAGATCCGGATTCCTTCAAGACCGTGATCCAAGGATGCCCAGTACCAGTCATCATAGCCGGCGGCCCAAGGATGAAATCGGACCAGGATCTGCTCGAGTCGGTCGAAGGGGCGATGTCCGTAGGCGCAAAAGGGGTTGCGTTTGGCAGAAACGTATTTCAGCATGAATCCCCCACTAAGATAACGAAGGCCGTAGCACGGATCGTCCACAAAGGGTGGTCGGCTCCGGAGGCCCTTGGTGAACTGAAATGAGCGATAAGCTGGTCTGGGTCAACGCACCCGGCTCCTGGAAAGGGGCGAAAGAAAAAGTGACAGCAGCACTGGAGTCCGGCGCTGGGGCAATATACGTATCCCCCGAGAACGTAGCCAGGGTTCGGGAGCTTGGAAAAATCAAGGTTGTCTCCACAGACGGCGATCCAGATATTCGCCTGGTCGGCATCGGCGGCGAAGGCGATGGCACGATGTTTCTGCCCGGAGACATCAATGCTTCAGAAGATACAGCGATGGCCAGAACGCTGAAATCGGAAGGTGCCACTGTCGCCGCCTATGTCCGACTCGAAGGCAAGGAATACGAACGCCTTGCATCAAAAATCGGGAGGATTACAGACTACCTGATCATCGAAGGCAGGGACTGGAAAGTGATCCCCCTAGAGAACCTGATCGCTGAGCTGGGCAACTCCGGCGCGAAGATACTCGCCAAGGCCGAGGACATCGACGAGGCTTCGGTAGCACTACAGACGCTGGAAAAGGGGGCCGATGGAATACTAGTCGATGTCGAAGATCCCATAAAGATACGAGAGATCACCCGGGCAATTTCAACACGACAGTCCCAGGTGGAACTGACCCCAGTAACGATCACCGCAATCAAAGATGCAGGCAGTGGCGATCGAGTATGCATCGATACCTGCACGCTAATGACACCGGGAGAGGGCATGTTGATCGGCAACCAATCCAGCGGCCTGTTCCTAGTTCAGTCGGAAGCAGAGGAAAGCCCGTACGTGGCCAGCCGGCCATTCCGAGTGAATGCAGGGGCAGTCCACGAGTATGTGCTTGTAGGAGAAAAGACCCGCTATCTGTCAGAACTATCCAGCGGTGACGCTGCACTGGTCGTGACCAGAAACGGCGAATCGAAGAGGACCACCATCGGCCGAGTCAAGATTGAGCGAAGACCGCTGCTCTATATTGAGGCTGAAGCCGATGGCAGAAGGATAACAGCGATCCTCCAGAACGCCGAGACCATCAAACTAGTTACGGCAGACGGGGGCTCGGTGCCCGTGACAGGACTGAAGCCAGGCGACAGGGTGCTGGCCAGACTGGAAAAGGAAGCCCGACATTTCGGAATGAAGATCGAAGAAACGATCATCGAAAAATAGGGCTTTTGATCCGCCACCCGCAATTTTTTATATTCCCACAGCCAACCCTCAGTCGATGAGCAGTTGTCATTCAGAAATTATCACCGGGGAATCCATTGGCGTGCCATGGGTATTCTTCATAAAGGGCGATAAAACGGCCATCGTAGACGCCGGAAACCCGGGAATGGAGCGCCTGATCTTAAAGGCTCTAAGCAAACATGATATTACCCATAAAGATGTGAGCCTGCTTATCATCACCCACGGCCACATCGACCACTGTGGCAGCGCTGGAATGCTCAAATCCATGCTCCCCGTGCCGGTGGCATCAGGCTGGCCCGACGCCGACTATATCACCAGAGGCGAGAGCGCGCCAGGACAACCGTACGGACCGGAAGACAACCCACAAAATTCGACCGTCAGATATCCACCAGTAAATATCGATCTAATCATCCAGAAGGACACCAGCCTGAAGCCATACGGCATCGATGGAGATATCCTGGTCACGCCAGGCCACACGGCCGGATCAATATCAGTTGCGGCAGGGGATAGCTGCCTGATCGGCGATCTCAATACCACCTACTCGGATAAAGGCCAGCCGATTACGCCGATGAACCCCACCACGTTTCGCGACATTCTCACCAGCATAGAAAAAGTGACCGGAAATAGGAGAAAATACCTATACCCTTCACACGGACCCAGACTAGACGCGGGAAAAATCCGAGAAAGGTGCTTATCATAATGGGAGCGCGGAAGGCGTAGCACCCTATCTCCATAGGACAGTCCAGCGATCTTTCTCATATCCGCAAGCCTTATTTTATGTCTCACCCACTAATAATTGTGTCCAAAAAAGCGAATTCCGGGGCGAGAAAAGCAAAGGAAAAATCCTATCGCCGCTGGGGTATACCTTTAGCGATCGCAGCGTTCCTGCTAATCATGGTCCTAACCTATTTTGCGGTCCAAAGCATAAGAGCCCCTCCCGGCCCATCATGGCATCTGGACAATGGGAACCTGCTAGTATTCGACAATCAAGAGCCGGTCAGCGCGACCCTGCAGCCGATCGAGGCAACCTCGAATTACACGCTGGAAAAGGTGACCTATCAGAGCTTCGGAGATAACATTTACGGACTGCTGCGAATTCCGAATTCCTCCGGCACAAAGCCGCCCGTAGTGATCGTCCTGCCCGGCGCCACAGTCAACAAAGAGGCTGACTCGGGCATGGCAAACGCGCTGAGTTCCTGGGGCTATGCTTCACTGACCCTGGACGAGCGGGGCAATAATGGCGAAACTCCGGGACCTTCAGCCATGGATGTGAACGGTGGCTACCAATCGTATACCCAAGGCGACACTCCGGTACAGTATAAACAGATCTACGATATCCTGCTGGCATACGACTATATCAAATCCCGCCAAGATCTGAACGGCAACGATGTCGCGATCCTGGGAGAAAGCATGGGCGGCCGGTTCGCGATCATCGCAGCGGCGATGGAGCCCGAGGTCAAGGGCGTATTCACCGTCAGCGCCGGGCCGTACGGGCTGCAAAGCCAGGACGATCCGACAGCCGATAAGTTCATCACTTCGATCGAGCCAGCATCCTACCTTTCAAAGCTGCCGCCACGAAAGCTCTCGATGTTCCATTTCACCAACGATTCAACCATTCCAATCAACATGGGAAAGTCGCTGTATGACGCGGCCGGAGAACCGAAAGCTTGGCACGAATACGAGGGCAACACCCATGGCGTATATAGCGAGACCTACGCCGGCGATCTGCACGATGAGCTACGATCGGTGCTATCTTGAACGTGACATATCAACAGGCCATCAAGTACTTGAAAAGGGCGCAAAATGCCAATGGATCATGGGATCCTGGAGACCCGATGGTCTGCGCAAGGGCGCTTTACGCGCTGAGCGACGACGAAAGCTCAGAGGAGGTCATCGAGAAGGGCTTGTATTACCTTGAACGATGCCAGATTTCCGACGGGAGCTTTCCGGCGAAGACCGGGGTTTACACGGATGCCGCAGGCACTGCATACACGCTCATCATCCTCAACAAGTTCCACTATTCCAAAGCTAGCCTGATCGTGAGCCGTGGCATCATGTGGCTGCTGGAACACCAAGGGCCGGACGGCTCCTGGAGCGGGCGTAACTCCCGAAAGAACGCTTACACGACCTCGCTATGTCTCCGAGCAATGCACACCTATTACCTGAACGGTCTATCATGGTACAGGTTGGGACTAGTACATCTGCTGGAACAGCTATCAGACCCCCGTTTCTGGGAAGAGCCCGTTTCACACGTCTACGCGCCCGTACTAAACCTGCAGCGAATCGGGTTGATGACAGATGAACTACGTAAAAGTTTCATCGAATTCTCCGAAGAACACATAAACGCTGCGATCGCAGCCGGACAGACCGCGGACATCGCTTACCTGTGCGGTACGCTTGCGGCTATCAAAGGAGGGCCTATATCGCAATGTACTGAATACATCGAAAGCGCACAGAACGCTGATGGTGGCTTTGGCAAGGACAAGAGCCGAGACAGCAACCCCAACTGGACGGCGCTGGCCATACTGGCGCTTGGCAACCGGTTATAAGATCTATTACCCAGACGAGGCGAGATGCCAGCCGAACACTGCGCTTGATCTAATCACCAGTGTCTCTGTATGTTTTGGCCGTGAACTTAGAGACACCCGAGCAATTAGCACACTCCTAAAAAACGTTTTAGTGTTTTCGTACTACCCCGCGAAACCCGACAAAGGGACAAATCAGTCCCAGCTGACAACGAGCTCGCCTTTGCGCATGGATTTGCCACACCGCGGACATACACCCGGGTAACTCCAGATCCTAAACCTGTGACTGAATGACTCGGGGCAGCGAGTCTGCTTATAGTGGGCCTTCTTTTTGATGGTGAAACTACTATGGTCCTCTATCTCATAAAGCTCTCTACAATCCTCGCACAGGATCGTCAAGCCGCCGCTGATCTCGTTTCTACCGTTTTCCCCTGACGCGATGGCTTCATAATCACAGCTGTCGCAGTGAAATTTGTAAAGCCTAACCATTATTTATCCAACCTCAACATGATAAAATGACAATGTAGTGCACACTTTGCCGGTACCGGCAGTGCTTCGGGGAAAATCCTCCCACCCAAACTCTTCATTTTCGGCTACCTATAGATTGTTTAATACTTAACTTTTACGATAGTGGGGCTATAAAGGAAAGCCTGCTCTGATTTAGCGATGGGATAAACCCACCCCACACACAGCCCACCGCAAAAACACCTAATCGATTAACGCTAATTTAGATGGTAATACATAAGACGTATAAGTCTGGCTCTACCATACGAAACGACAAGAAAAAAGATTGAGCGGACTCTAATTATACAGAAACATGTAACGGATCCTCGCCAAGCGTAAAAACGCCCACGATGGATCTGAGGAAACTCCCCCAGTTTTTCCTTCCATCCTCACCCTCTTTCCACTCTTTCAAGCCTCCCCATGATCATTGGCCTGGAATATCCGGTGTTGATTGCATTCAGTATTATAGTGATCAACGCCAGCACGAACAGAACATAGTCCCAGGAGGCCAGATTGTAGAATGAATATCCTTGACGCACGATTAAAATATCTGACGACGCCAGCGCCGCGATCAGGATCGCACAGATTACCTGCACGGCTAATATATTATTCGGGGTCAGCCGCGTATACCATCCATTATATTCACCCAGTAACAGGGCCGTCCTATTCCCGAACAGTGGGATAAATATCAACAGTATCACAGATGAGAATATGGTCGGTACCGGTAAGGCAGGAGCGAATAGAATATCAAAGATATATGCAAGCGGACATATTAAAATGAAGATGGATATCCGTGCCTCCCAGGCTCTTAAAACGCTCTCTATTGAAGGCTTGTATTCCTTTACGATCATAATATGCTTTACAACTTATCGGAATATAAGTAAAACGAATTCATATTATAGACATCTATATACAATATATATGAGATATATGAAAAGCTGAACAGTCCAATGCTTACTTATTTAACCCGGGGATTCGCTACCAAGAACATAGGCGATCCTAAAGAAGGAAGCCAGATGCCGCCGATCCCACCGCGACCTTATGTCCGCCGATGAAACCCGCGATATTATCAGAAGCACTATAATCCCTTGATCCCGGTACATTAAAGCGAGTCGTTCATGATCAGCAACATAGGGATAGTGGACTACCCAGCCCTAAACAGCGGGGCTTCCTGTTTCACCGCTGACAGTTTGCAAACAACACCTCTGTTGAGTGTATTGACTATCTGCTCTGCAGGCGAACCGGCATATTCCACGCCTTCTAACCAGAGTTTCATACCAACATTCCTAATGTTCAATGCTGCGTTGAAATTTTGATTTAACTATCTGGACGCCTTTTATTTTCCCTTAGGGTAGTTCTCGATGTAATTTTAGGCTTACAACACCAATTTTGCTTAGTTCTAGCTCACATGTTTCACGGTTGAACTTGAAACCAGACTGGTTATAGTCTAATCTCCGGTACCGGTACTCCGATTTGAACCTTAATCTACCGGTTTTGTATCCTCTTTTCTTCAACCTGGTCAGCACTGAAATGTTGTTGAAAAGGTGATTGCCGGTGCGCTGCAAGACTTTGGCATACACCGATTTTAGTTCTGGGTGATCATTCTTGGTACGGGCAACCATGTTACAAGCATCATAAACCGTGTTGGTTTCCCTGTCCCGGTACATCTCCAAAAGTTTGTTGTACGTAAACCTGCACTTACCCATAGCGTCGATGATATTATCCTGGATGGTTTGGTTTGGATAGAACCGATACTCGTAGGATAAATTGCATTGACATTTGATACTATGTCTTGAAACTTAAGCTTACCGTATGCGAACTGAAAGTATTATACGCGAGAGGCTATCCACCCACGACCTTGAAGACCGGGGCCTCCCGCCCCTCCGCGCTCCTGTTCAGATAAAGTTAGGGCGCTTACACTTTTATCAATAGGGCAAAAAACGCAACCTTTATTACATCGCGACACAATTTAATGTATTATGATAACTTTGATCATTGGCGACGGGTTCATCTTGTGGCTGATGCTATTCGTCTTCTGCGCCCCGCTTGCGATCATCATGGGGCTTTTATAGCCAAGGGAATGGATGGCTTCAAAAGTTACATGGCAGATGGTATCAAACCTATAGGTGTCAAGGCCGATGATCTTCATTTATAAAAATGAAGGGTTGCTCTACCGGCATAACCGATACGCTGCTGTGGCGAAACTAAGATTATTGGCAGCCATATGTTTCCCTGAATTTCTCTTTCCTCAACCCGGTTAGTATGACCAGTATTTTGATTCGGCAGTCGTTGGTCTTCTCCAGCCGAGCTCCGTACAGGACGTGGATCGATGGGTTGAACGCCTTATAAATATATTCCACGATCTTAACTACGCCTTCTATGGACATATCTCGGCCGCTGGCCACGTGGATAAAGGCTCCGGTCGCTTCCTTGTAGTCCATGGCAGTCAGCGGGTGATCCAGCGCCCGCTGTAACAGCGTCAGCAGGTTATCGTCGCTGCGGTCGCGGCATGACAGCATGATGCTCAATCCGCCGTCTCGGAGCACCCTTTGAAGGTCCAGGATGTTGACGTGGATCAGCGGTCGTTTGGTGCACGATTCCACGATCGTCTTGATCTTCTTGGCGATCAGCTCGTCCATCAAGCTCAGGGCGTTCTGCTTTGGCTCGTCCTTTTCGAGCCCGTGGAGCTTGTCGAAGTCCACAACGATCGTGGTGTGTGCTGTGTCTAGCAGTTTCTCGATGCCGTCGACAGCTTTTTTTCTGGCGTCGGTCTCGTCCTGGAATGGCATCGTGACGATGGCCACTACTGTCGCGCCTATCTCACGTGCTTGCAGGGCGATTATCGGGGCAGCGCCCGAGCCGGTTCCTCCACCCATGCCGGCCACGATAAACATGAGTTTCGTGTCTCTGATGGCTTCATCTAGCTTCCAGCCGGATTTCTCTGCGGCTTGCTTGCCAATCCTCGTATCTCCTTCGGCGCCCGTCCCTTTGGTTAACGATTTGCTGCCGATGAGAATTTTTTCGTCCGCCCGGATCACGCTGAGGTGGCGCTCGTCGGTATCTACGGTTATCATGTGTGCGCCGAAGGCGCCTATGCTGTAGAGGTAGTCTACCATATTGCCGCCTGCGCCGCCGATTCCCACGATGCGGATCTGCTTGGGAAAAAAGTTGTATACGGCCCGATCGCCGATCGTGGTCTGTGTAAGAGGGTCGGGAACGAACATCTGAGATCAGTACCTCGTCGTAGAATCGATGAATTGAACTATCAGTGATAGCTTGGACTACTTTGCTAATATATTCTCGCAGTTAAATCGTGTGGGGTTTTATGGTTAGTTGTATCATGCCATTGCCGTTTTGGAGTGTCAGTCAGATTCACGTTGTAACAATCCCTGTCTTGTTGCAATCGATGTGCTATATGGCATGAGGTATAGGGGTATAGTCCTAACATTCCGGCGCTACTAACCGGCGCGGCAACCATATTCCTGTACGTCGAGGTTCGTATGGTATGCGCCAGACGGATGTAGGTACAAAGACCTGGTATGATAGCACACGATGTAGGAGTTTAAATGCTTTGCGATGGGTGGTTTCGAGAGGCGGATTCGCCCACCCTAACGGGAGCGGGGCTTTCTCTCTCATGACTCCATTAGTCCGACCTACAAATAGTAATAATAGCTTAAAAGATCTGCGATGGGTGGTTTCGAGAGGCGGATTCATTCCACAGCTAAACGTGGACTTTCTTCGTTCCGTGGTCCAAGAACGTAAAAACCTTTTCCACCACATTTTTAAATAAACTTGTTTTAACTCAAGTAAACTTTAAATAGCTTAACCGAATTATCAGTAACCGGTTAGAAGGTATTGATCCAATGAGTTTTCTAGAACGTGCGAAAAAAGGTGAGATCAGCGAAGAGATGAAGGCTGTTGCAACAGACGAGGATGTTACGCCTGAGTTTGTACAGCGGGGCGTGGCCTCAGGCAGGATCGTCATACCGGTCACCCATTACCGGAATATCAGACCTGTCGGGATCGGCGAGGGCCTCCGGACCAAGGTCAACGCATCGATCGGCACCTCTTCGGACATCGTGGACGTGGACGCCGAAGTCGAAAAGGCGATCATCGCGGAGAAAGCTGGTGCAGACACCCTGATGGAGCTGTCTACTGGAGGCGATTTCCTTGACATCCGCAGACGGGTATGCAACGCTACCTCGCTATCGGTGGGCAGCGTGCCGCTGTACCAGGCATTCATCGAAGCCGTCCGAAGGTACGGTGCGGTCGTACACATGAGGGAGGATGACCTGTTCCGGGTTACTGAAGAGCAGGCAAAGCTGGGGACCAATTTTATGGCAATCCATACAGGCATCAACCGGATCACGGTAGAGCGTCTGCGGAAGCAGGGTCGCCACGGTGGGCTATGCAGCAGAGGAGGCGCGTTTATGACCGCGTGGATGATCCACAATGGAAAGGAGAACCCTCTCTACAGCGAGTTCGACTACCTGCTCGAGATACTCAAGAAGCACGACGTCACGCTCTCCATGGGCAATGGCATGCGTGCAGGAGCAATCCACGATGCCACCGACCGGGCGCAGATCCAGGAACTGATCATAAACTCCGAGCTATCAGATCAGGCACACGAGTATGGTGTCCAGGTGATCGTCGAAGGTCCGGGCCACGTCCCCATGGATGAGATCGAGGCAAATGTAATCCTGATGAAGCGCATGTCAGGCAACAAACCATTTTACATGCTCGGGCCGCTGGTCACCGACATCGCTCCCGGCATGGATCATATGGTCGCCGCCATCGGGGCATCGATTTCCGCAGCCCATGGAGCCGACTTCATCTGCTACGTGACGCCGGCCGAGCACCTGGCGCTGCCCAACATGGAAGATGTCAAGACAGGAGTGATGTCTGCCCGGCTAGCCGCCCACATCGGGGACATGATCAAATATGGCAAGCGCAACCGGGACCTGGAGATGGGCCATGCTCGGAAGAATCTCGACTGGAAACGCATGTACGAGCTCGCGCTGAACCCTGAGCTGGCAAAGGAAGTCAGGGCCGACCGGATGCCGGAGGACAGGGAAGTGTGTACTATGTGCGGAGACTACTGCGCGCTAAAGATCGTCAGGGAAACCTTCCACTTCTGATCCATGCATAGATAGATCCGCGATGCAGTCTGAAGCCAGCAGCAACTGGCTTCAGGGCCATCTGCACCTTCGAATGAAAGCTAACTTGCGTTAAATCAAAGAAAGTTTATATATCTTAAGGGCTTACTGAGCAACAGGAAACGATCCAGTTTCCATGCGTTATACCCCCCAAGTGGAATACCACCAGTTGAAAAATTACCTGAAAACGCTAGGGATGGTCTATCGGTAGCTGGCCGGAGACCATTCTTTCTTGGCTAACGGAGTTCGCCATAGTATCTAATCCCTTATCTCCCGTACCTCAGCCGATCCGCCATGATCTGGGGCAGGCCCGCCTCACTGATCCTGTCCTGCACCTTTTTGATATCATAGCTGACCCGGCGAAGCGTGAACTGACTTATCTCAGTGTCCCAGATGCCATAACTGGCCCTTGGATCCCCATCCCTAGGCTGTCCCACACTGCCAGGGTTTAAAATAGTCTTTTTGCCGCACACCCTAGACATGGGTATATGAGTATGGCCGAATACAATAACGTGGGAGTCAAACGGGTCGAATATGTGGCACAGCCGCTCGTCGTCGTTCTCAAAGACGAATTCCTCGATCCGGTTGGGGCTTCCGTGATGTATCATCAGGCCACTCAGGTCGATATGATCTGGCAAGATCTCCAGGTATCTCAAGCTCTCCCGGCTCAGCTGCTCCGCCGTCCACCGTATAGTCTGGGTCGCCACCGCATTAAACCATTGTGTGTCCCCGGTCACCACGGCATTATCATAGTTACCCTTGACCGATCTCACTCTATGCTCCATCATCAGCTCCACAGTCTCGTTCGGGAACGGGTTATAGCCCACGATGTCGCCGGCGCACAAAATTGATTCGACACCCTTCATATCCTCGAGGACCGCCTGTAGCGCTACGATATTGGCATGGACATCCGAAATAAGGCCGATCTTCATCTCCGATACTCAGCTCCAAGTTATATGATGCTGAGGTGGTTTAAATATTTGTCAGGGCTCTTTTGTAAAAAATATGGCAAATTAACACTTTAAACCGGTTACACGGCAATAGTTGCGTCGGTTAGCGTATCTTCACCCGTTCCCCAGTGACCATATACACGGTACGGGATGATATAGAGCAGGCGTGATCGGCCGCCCTTTCCAGGTACCGGGCCACAAACGATAGGTGCGACGCCATATCGATCGAGAGTGGATCACAGATCATGACCTCGATCAGCTCTCTCCTGATGCGATCGTACTGTGCATCCACGACATCGTCGCGTTTACCCATGGACATCGCCAGTCCCACATCCCGATCGTGGAATGCCTTAAAGCTGTCCTCTACCATCGACAGCACGTCCCGGTACATCTCGCATATGTCCGTGATCTGCGGCAGAAGCGGCTCGCCATCTATCCTAATGGTGATCAGGCTGACATCCCATGCCAGACGGGAGAACCGCCGGCAATCGGTCAGCATCTTCATGACAGTGCTGATAAGCCTGAGATCGGACGCCATCGGCTGCTGGGTGGCAAGCAACTCAATGCACTTATTCTCGAGCTCGATCTCCCTGTCAGCCATACTGTCGCTTTCCTCCATAACCTTTTTTGCCAACTCGATATCCTCGCTGGCCAGTGACTTAAGAGATTTAGTCAGGAGCTCGAACGAGTCCTCCGCCATACAGGAAAAGTCGCTTTCCAGCTGCTTGATCTGCTGTAAATAGTATTCTCTAGACATGTGGTGCTACCTCTCTTAACCGAACCTTCCCGTAATATAATCTTCTGTACGCTTATTAGCCGGGGTTTCGAATATCTTCTTGGTATCGTCAAACTCGATCAGCTCCCCCATCAGGAAGAACGCTGTCCGGTCCGAGGCACGGGCAGCCTGCTGCATATTATGCGTCACTATAACGATTGTATACATAGACTTCAGCTCTCGCATCAGATCCTCGATCTTGGCCGTCGCGATCGGGTCGAGCGCTGAGCAGGGCTCATCCATCAGGATCACCTCCGGCCCCACGGCCAAGCACCGGGCGATACATAGCCGCTGCTGCTGACCTCCTGAGATGCCAAGCGCCGAGTCGTTCAATCTGTCCTTGAGCTCATCCCACAGCGCTGCCTGGCGCAGGCTTCGCTCGACGATCTCGTTCAGATCGCCCTTCTTTTTTATGCCGTGAATTCTCGGACCATAAGCCACGTTATCGTAAATTGACATCGGGAACGGATTGGGCTTCTGAAAGACCATGCCGATATCTTTGCGAAGCCGGACCACATCGACGCCCTTGCTGTATACGTCGCCACCCCTAAATATCAGGTTGCCCGTGATCTTCACGTCGGGCACTAGATCGTTCATGCGGTTCAAGCAGCGTAGGAACGTGGACTTGCCGCAGCCGGACGGCCCGATAATGGCCGTAACACTTTTTTCCGGGATACTCATATTGATCTCCTTGAGGGCCTGCGACCTGCCATAATACAGACACAGGTTTCGGGATTCGATGATAGTACCGGTCATTATCTTCTCCCACCTAATTTTACGAAGTATCTTCTTGTAATGTAGTTGCTTGTCAGGGTAATTATCAGTACGATGATCAGCAGGGTTGCCGCCGTTCCGAAGGCATAGGGCAGGGAAATGTTTTCAGTCGCAATGATATACATGTGTACGGTCATCGGCCGTACCGCGCTGGACAGCGATGTTGGAATCTGCGCAACGCTGCCGGTCGTCAGGAGGAAGACAGCCGTCTCTCCAACCACCCGGCCCATACCCAGCATCAGTCCGGTGATGATCCCCGGGATTGCAGTCGGAAGCACGACCTTCCGGATCGTCTGCCACTTGGTGGCACCGATAGCGAGGCTTCCGTGCTTATAGGATTCCGGCACCACCTTGATCGCCTCTTCGGATACCCTGAGGATGATCGGCATAGCCATAAACGCTACCGCCAGGCTCCCGGAAATCAGCGAGAACCCTAGCTTCGTGTACGAGACAAACAACAGATAGCCAAACAATCCGATGATGATAGAAGGTATCCCCGCGAGACTGTCCGCGCCGAATCGCACCAGTCTCGTTAAGGTGTTTTCCCCTGCATACTCTGCCATGTAAATCGCGCCTCCGATACTCAGCGGTGCCGATAGAATCAATGCAATGATGGTGATAAATAGGGTTGCTACGATTGTGGGAAAAATTCCTCCGGACTTACCGCCCTGAATCGGATCTGCCGATAGGAACCCGAGAGAGATGATCGGCAGGCCATTCCAGAGAATGTACAGGGTGATCATCAGCATGATGCCCAGCGTCAGCGCGCCGCACGTCCATAGCAGCAAAATGCCCAGCTGATCTTTCAGGTATCTGATGTTAACCGCCATGCTCACACCTTATGACCTTTAAGATTATACCGTCGAGAAAACAGGATCACGATGTTCAGGATCATGATGATAAATAGCAAGACGATGCCCACGGCGAACAGCGCAACCTGATGATCGCCCGATGCATAACCCCACTCGCTGGCGATGATCGCGGTCATCGGATACACCGGGCTCAGAAGCGATGAAGGTATCTTCGCGACGCCTCCGCAAACCATAATCACGGCCATCGTCTCGCCTATAGACCGGCCCATCGCCAGCACGATACTGGCCACGATTCCCGATAATGCCGAAGGCACAACGATGCCAGTGATCATCTGCCAGCGGGTCGCCCCAAGGGCCAGCGAACCTTCCCGAAGCTCCCGCGGGACCGACTTCATGGAGTCCTCAGAGATGCTGACGATAGTCGGAAGCACCATAACCGCCAGCACGATGCCGCAAGCCAGCACGCTCTGGCCCGGGCCGCCCAGGTTATTCATGATGAACGGTACCAATATGACCAAGCCGAACAAGCCGTAGATAATCGAAGGAATTCCAGCCAACGTATCGATGGCCGGCCTCAGGAGATTGCGGATCCACTCTGGAGCGATCTCCGAGATCAGCATGGCACAGCCGAGGCTCAGGGGAACGGAGATGACCAGCGACAAGATCGTGATGACAAAGCTGCCTACCAGGAGCGGGAAGACCCCGTATACCCCAGAATCCGGCTTCCACGTGCCGCCGAATACGAATGATATCAGCCCTTTGCTTATTATGATCGGGAAGCCATTATAGATGATAAATAAGAATATGAGCGCAATGATCATCACAGATGATATCGCGCATATAAAAAGGCTTATCTCTACCAGTTTTTCCCAGATTTTCATCACAAACACCTGTAATTTTTGGGGGATAGAATAATAACGGGACAGGAAACAGTCTCCTGTCCCCGTTTCATTGTTGGACCCCTTTGTACTTGTGCCAAGTTATACGGGCACCAGTTTGTCCTGTGCCAGGATGCTCTGGCCCTGAGGGCTCATGACAAAGTTGATGTACGCTATTGCTGCTGGGTTCGTCGGAGTACCCTTGGTGACCAGCAGGAACGGACGCTGGATCGTATAGCTCTTATCCTTGATCGTGGCTATGGACAGTGTCACTCCGTCCACCTGCAGGGCTTTCACATCAGAGCTCAGCTCACCGTAGGAGCAGTAGCCGATGGCGTTGGGATTGCCCTTAACCGACTGGATCATGTTCAGAGTATTGCTCGCAGTCAACGCGCTATCGCTGACATTGGTTTTGCCCATAACTAGGGTGTTAAACGCCGATCTGGTACCGGAGGATGATTCCCTTTGGAATGTCGTGATCGCTGCATCGCTGCCGCCTACCTGTTTCCAGTTTGTGGTGTTGCCGGAGAAAATATCTACGATCTGCTGTTTGGACAGGTTGGCGATCGGGTTTGCGGAGTTCACGATGACGGCGATCCCATCGTAGGCGATGATCGTTCCGTTCAGGTCAGCACCGTCATCGGCTGTCAGTGCCCTCGAGGACATGCCGATATCGCATAAGCCGCCTTCGACACTCTTAATACCTGTGCCGGAGTCGCTGACGGATACCTGAGTCTGGACGTTCGGATATGCTGTTGTAAATGCATTGCTCATATTAGTACCCTTATCCAGGTGCGGTCCTATCGAGGAAGAGCCCATGAGCGTAATTGTACCCGAAATCGTATTCGGGACAGAGGTCGGAGTCACAGATTGCCCGATAGATGGAACTGATGACACTTGTGTGGTCGGAGTTACAGTCGGAGTTGGGGTAGGACTGGTGCATCCTAGCACAAAGGCACTGATGCCTATAAGTGCAATCATTATTAATATAACCAATATATTTTTACCAATCATATGCTTGTTCACCTTGAGAAATCAGTATGGCTATGTTGTGTTAAATATAACCTATGTATGCCCAATAGCCATATATAGAATATATAAAATTGGTGAACTAACATAATGGATAATACAGGGGATACCGTTGCAGCAGATATAAAATCGTGATAAACGTATATGGGCGATGAGCGCAGATCGCTGCGAAGATCGTTAAACTGAAGCTAAATATTTGGGGGCTTATGCCCTCACCATGTTCCTAATCGAGCGTTGCGGCCTGAGGTGGCAGTCGATTTCGCCCCTTCGGCACTGGTACCAGAAGATGCAGTCCATGCATGCGTCCGTTCTAACCTGTACGGACATGCCAGTTGCATCTTCCCTATTTTGTATTTTTTCCATGTTTTATGATCAGTGACCGGTGTGTATATAGTTTTACGCAGTAAACTATATAGCAATATTTATAACCTGAATTCCAGGGTTTTAGGCGCATAAATAATAAAATGCGCGAAAATATCTACTATGATCGCTCATCCTTCAAAATCGACAAGTAAAACTTCATGCGTTAAGCGCATAACAAAATTACCATAATCGGATTGGCCGTTATCTAATGTTCCATTGGAGCCGTTGCAAAATTAGATGATAAGTATATGGGCATCTGAGCTGTCATCGCTTTTATGACTAGTAAAGCAGGATTCTCCGGGAGTTGGCTGCTCATGCAGAGTTCGTTGAGGGGTTACATGCCACAGAGTTAAACCGGAAGCTGGATGAAGTAGATGAATTGTAGCGTTCTCTAAAAAAGGATGAAAACGTAACTGTAGGGGGTGACGGTGGCGACCTGCGGGCGTATACGTGCATACGAAGAAACTCGTACTTCCTTGCAGGGTTCAGTATTGGCCGGTGGACACAAAAGACATGCCGGGAAATGATAACACGAGTAAAGGACTGCATCGAAGATGGAAAAACCACTTTTTACTCTGATGGCAACGACTACCATATGTGCTACCAGAATTCTTCAAGGAGCTTGATTACGGACAAATAGTGAAGATTAGAGCGAACGGCAAAGTTGTTGATAAAGAAAAGTGGACTATGCTGGGAATCCCCAGCTTGAAAAGCATCGAGACATATAACGTTGAGAATTTCAACAGCAATGCTCCGAAACCACCTGTCACGATTGGTCCGAAAAGGCAAGGGATTCAGTAAGAAGGCGCCCAAGCTTTACGATGCCCTCACATTCTTCCAATTCATCTGGAGCTGGATACATCTCTTGAAGTGTAAAAAGACACCGGCAATGATAGAAGGACTCACTGAACAAGCATGGACATGGAAAAAGCTACTTACATACCAATATGTCATCCATTAAAGGACACTGGGTCTTTTTTGACATGCTACATCTGTCATTTTATGCGCTTAAAACTCCGGGACTCAGATTATAACAACCAATCGCAGCATAACCGGATCCTATCTAATCGTCGTCGAAACTGCGGAGTTGATTGCTATTTCTGATATATTACAGCCATAATCGCAGATTCTATCGATGCTGTCCAGGATGATGCCGAGAGGCACTGAAACATCGGAGTTCAGCTTTAAGACGATCTCATCCAGTTTGCGCAGCCTTTCAGTCAGTTCCTTTCTCATGACGAAAGTAGAATTGGCCTGACTGATGTTTTTCTTGAACATGGCGTCGATCGCGTTTTCCACTATCTTCATCGACAGCCGGTTGGCGTTCTCGATTTCTATTATGATCCCGATCGGCACGTCCTTGTCGCCGATCTGCAGGACCATATTGCATATTTTGGTCGCGTGGTCACCTATGCGTTCTAGCGGATAGGCGCAAAGCCGCATGTCTAGGTGCTCTTCCATCGACATGTCAAACTTGTCGGCGATGGAGATGTCGCGCATGACCATTCGGAACTGCTTTGAGACCAGCAGGAACAGTTTATCGACTTCGCTGTCCCTCTCCGCCACGTCGGTGGCAAGATCAAAATCCTTTTCCTTCAGCGCCATGATCGCGTTTTCCTGCATGGAGCTGCCGATCATATACATGCGTTTGATGCTCTTTTTAACGGAAAGCTCAGCCGGGTTCAGTATGTCCTGCAGCACGATCTTGTCTGCGGTCTCCTCTATGATCTCTGGACCGATGAGCATATTTACCGTCTTGCGAACGATCTCACGCTGTTTAGAGAGGATCTTGCTAGATCGGAGCTCGATCGAGTTAAAGCCGGCGATATATGCGCCGATGATCTCCCTGACTAGGTTGTCCCCCTCCTTTCCCTCGATATAAATCGTCTTGGAGTGGTGAACTTCTGGCACGTTTCTGGTCCGGATTGCCAGCGACCCATCCGTTTGGGGCAACAGGCTGACCTCATCGCCCCCTTTTAGATTGACCTTGTTCGCCCACGACTTGGGGAGCGATACAATTAATGTTGTGCCGCCTGTGATCTGTACTTTGCGTGTTTCCATATTCTCTCTCATAGTTCACCAGCCGTCTTTATGTATCTATATGCAATCTCCGTAGGATATATAGTTGTATATAATCTATATATTTAGTAAATACTTTTTCATCGATGCCTCAGACCCATAATGCATTTTGCTACGAAAGGTACATAATCAATGTTATCTGATACGATGCTGGATATGCCGCGAAAAAAGAGGGACCATTTCTACAATAAGGCCAAGCAGATGGGATACCGCTCCAGGGCGGCCTTCAAACTCCAATTTATCAATGAGAAGTTCCACCTGATCAAGAAAGGCGATATCGTGGTGGACCTTGGCGCAGCCCCCGGCGGATGGCTGCAGGTCGCCAAGGAGATATCGGATGGTACCGTCATCGGGGTCGATCTCCAGCGTATCAGGCCCGTCGAGGGCGTAGAGACCATCAAAGGCGATATGACCTCGCCGGAAACGCAGGCTAAAATATTCGAGCTGGCGGCCGGACGGGTTGATGCGGTGATATGTGACGCGGCGCCTAACCTCTCCGGCAACTGGGCTCTCGACCATGCCAGATCGATCGACCTATCCACCGTAGCTCTCGACGTGGCATGCAAGTTGCTAAAAAACGGCGGCAACTTTGCCGTCAAAGTGTTTCAGGGCGATCTCTACGAAGATTTCCGGAAGGAGGTCGAGAAGCACTTTTCATTTACCGCATCGTACAAATCCCGTGCATCACGGGAGCAAAGTGCCGAAATTTACGTGATCGGTAGAGGATACCTTACTACAAATCTGCGCAGGGGGGATGTGCTGGATGTCACGGTCGACGCGCTGGGCAGGTCAGGCGACGGCATCGCCCACGTGGACGATTTTGTGATCTTTATCAAGGACGCCATTGTTGGTGACAGGCTAAAAATAAAAATGGACGAGGTCAAGCCGTCATTTGGTTTCGCCAAGATCATCGAAAAGCTCTGACGTTACGACCATTCGATTCTACGCCGCCATAGGCGAATCGGCGGAAATTTCTGTCCCCTAATTATCGGCTCCATTGAACCCTTTGTTCCTCATAACCTTATAGCCGATATAGAGGAAGAATCCGATGATGCCAATGATAGTGGCGATGTCTAGGTAAGCCCAGTAGTGCTCAAGCAGCGACCAGTTCTCGCCCAGCATAACGCCCGCGTAAGCGAGAGCAAAGCACCAGGGGAGTGAGCCGATAAATGAGTATAGGGTGAACTTTTTGAAATCCATCTTGGCAACTCCGGCTGGCAACGATATAAACGTGCGGACTACGGGCAGCAGCCGGGCGATGAAGACCGTTAGAGTACCGTACTTCTCAAACCATCTATGGGTCGTGTCAATCTCGTGCTTCGTAATTAACACATACCTGCCATATTTCTCCAGCAACGGCCGTCCACCATAGTACCCTACCACGTAGGAGATCACAGACCCGATCAGGGATCCCACGCTCCCTGCCAAGCCGACGCCAACGTAACTCAGCTTGCCTTGCTGGGCTGCAAAACCGGCGAACGGCATTACGATCTCGCTGGGCATCGGAAAGCAGGCGCTCTCCAGCATCATCAGAAAGATAATTCCCGGATAGCCGGAGCTCGCGATCAGGTCTGTTATATATTTACTGAGAAACTCAAATAGCACCAAGGGAACACCATGAATGATTTATTATTTAATTATATTTATATTATATTTTAAACGGTTAATCTGTTAACGTATAAAGTGGAGCCTTGTTATTAAATTTTTCCTTTGTATCTATCTCGGAATAATTATATCCTATCTCGCCAATAGGACTATCTACTGGTTATCCTTTGCTGTGCAAGCATAGAATCGATCAGGATCAGGCTGGTTAAATTCAATGTTCTCCATCAATGACAGGGCCGCCGCATATGTAGACGAACTGCTAAACAGAGAAGAAGAACTGCAGATCAAATCGCATTTTCTCGAAAATCAGTCGACTGTGATCGATTGCGGGGTCAATACCATCGGCGGCATCGGCGCCGGAATCTTATACGCTACGATCGCGATGGGCGGCCTCGGCCGGGTATCCCTTGTGCCGGGCATCATCGATGGGCTTTACCTTCAGTTTTCCCAGATCTGGGTCGATCAACCTGCCATCGCCTGCCTAGGCTCACAGAAACCGGGATGGAAGCTGAAAGCCGAAGGATTCACAGGCACAGCTTTCGGACCGGCCAGGGCCATTGCGCTGAAGCCCAAAGCCCTGTACCAAGCCATCGACTACTCCGACGATGCCGAGACAGTGTTCATCAACATCGAGGCAAACTCGCTTCCAACCGCGAAAGACATGGACTCAATCGCAAAACAGTGCTCAACCGAACCCGACTCTGTAGTGGCGATGGTAGCCCGCCCAGGCTCTATAGCTGGTACGATTGCGCACAGCACCCGGGCAGTAGAATGGGCCCTGAACCGGCTGTTCCAGATCGGCTACGACACCAAGGACGTCATCTCCGCATCCGGGGTGGTACCCGTCGCGCCAACATCCGGCGCAGATCAGGACTGTATTGGCATATCGATGGACGCGATCGCTTATTATGGGATGGTCTCGCTATATGCCAGGAGTGTCAGCGACGCCTTCAAATCTGTCACTTCGGAAAACTCGAAGTTCTACGGCAAAAGCTTTAAAGCATTGCTGATGGACGTCCAGGGCGACTACTCCAAAGTCGATGGGGCCATGTTCGGTCCGGCGCGGCTGATGGTTAACGGCCCCGACGGTTCCACGAAAACCTTTGGCAGGCTCGATCCTGCCATGCTGCTTATTTCGATGGGGCTTATCGAAGCCTGATTGATGCGCCTGAAGGGCGGCCCAATTAGCCTGCAGGCAAATACCGGCAAATATTTTAATCCACCGTTTGATCTACCGATCACATCTGCCATGAAAGAATACCGGAGGAAGGAATCCTATGGAAAACAAAAACACGTTCAACAACTGCCTGATCGACGGAGCAGCTACCGGCAGCCCAGCCGAGCTTACAGAGGAAGAGCGGCTCCGACTAGAGGCAAAGCTGAAACGACAGCTTGAATGGGTCGGGGTCTGGATACCAGATGAAGTGGAGATCGATGGTAAAAAAGTTCCACTACATAAGGTGATATGGGAACTGGTGAAGAAAAAGAGCCTATCGAAAGAGGATGAAAGCCTGCTGCTCAGCCTGGAAGAGAAACTCAATCAGCGCTTCAAGAACGACCTAGATAAAATCGAGCGACTCGACACTACGGGAACGCAGGCGCTGCACGACTACTGCGATGCCGCCGGCCTATTAAGGGCGATTATAACAATGAAGGAAATCGAGTCCCACGAGGAAAAGCTGGTCGGCACCGACGAGATGCGTCAACGGATCACCAATGCCAAGAAGGAACAGGCAAAGATTTGGCTGGACTTTCTGCGCCAGATAGGGCTATAACGTACAGACTCACACCTCAGCGTATATTTATTAATCAGGTGTGCCAATTAATAACGCCCATTATGCTTAGGGTGTGCATCACATGGTAAACTCCGATTATGTACACGGATATTCTGACAGAGAGCGCTCTCGCCTGCACGACCAAGCCGGCACCCTAGAAGGGTTGCTACACCACGACACGGTCTACCCGCCGGGAAGCAGGGTGCTGGAGGCCGGATGCGGTGTCGGCGCGCAGACGTTCATCCTGGCACGCAACAGCCCCGGAGCGCATATCATCTCCATCGACATTTCTACGGATTCGATCGGACGAGCTCGGACGCTTTCCTCCAGCGAAGGCATCGACCAGGTCGAGTTCCTCGCAGCCGACATCTTTAACCTGCCCTTCCCCCCGGACAGCTTCGACCACATCTTCGTCTGCTTCGTACTGGAGCATCTCGAAAATCCGGTGGAATCGCTGACCGCCCTGAAAACAAGGCTGAAGGCCGGCGGTACGCTCACGGTCATTGAGGGCGATCATGGCTCAGCATTCTTCCATCCCCCCAGCGAAGAGGCATCTAAGGCCATCAGGTGCCTGATCGACCTGCAGGAACTGAGCGGAGGCGACGCGATGATCGGCCGGAGGCTATACCCGCTGCTGAAAAGCGCAGGCTTCGATCAGGTGATGGTATCACCCAGAATGGTGTATGTGGATGCCAGCATGCCTCAGCTTGTTGATGGCTTCATCCGAAAGACTTTCACCGCCATGGTTGAGGGCGTCGGCGCGCAGGCGATATCCTCCGGTCTAGTCGACGTAGCCGCATGGCAGAAGGGAATCCGCGATCTATATAGCGCTGCCGAACCCGGCGGAACCTTCTGCTATACGTTCTTCAAGGCCGTAGCGAAAAAGTGAAGTAGACAACGGATTGCTCAGATGACTCAGTACGAGACCGCGCTGCGCCAGAGCACACTGAACCATACTAAAACATGGTCTTAAAACACGAACAAACGTCACGAAGTAGCGAATTCGAGTTTTCGTGTCTCTCAAAAAAAATTGTTTTGTGTTTTCATGCCACCCCACCAAAACCCAACAAAGGGGAGCGGACCGCAAGACAACCCAGACATAACTACCTGCCTGCAGTACAGCGAATAGATTTACAATACCCGTCCGACGCCTTTGCTTTTGCCCTCTCTGAAGATGAACTTCTGGCCGGGTTCGACGACATATGACCGGAACTTGAACTTGATCCGGGCTTTGCCGTGCTGGCCTGCCATCATGTACCCGGATTCCAGGCCTACCACTTCTATCGCCTCGCAGATCGTCTCCAGGTGGATCACCGGCTCGTAGCCCACACCGATCCTGGTGGGGTGATTCAGGATGAGGATCTCCGCATCGAACTCGCGGACAGCGACGGGCTCCTTCTTCGAGAGCGTCATTCCCCTGCCGATGTCTGATGGTCGGACCCCTTTGATGGCGACGCCAACAATATCTCCCGCAGCTCCCCTGTTCACCCTGTAGTGATGCATCTCGATGGACTGAACGCGCACCTTCGCAAAAGAATCATCCTTCATCGGGCCCAGGTACAGCTGCTCGTTCGGGATTACCTCTCCCTGCTTGATTGTGCCGCTGACGACGATGCCCACGCCATCGACCTGGTAGATGCGATCGATATACATCTGGAAGGGCTCGGTGAACAGCAGGTTCCTCTTGGGCAGGCAGAAGATGAGACGCTCCAGAACATCATAGCCTTCTCTGGTTACGGACGAGGTGTGGATGATCGGCACCACGATGCCTTCCGGCACCTTGCTGGCGATCGTGTCCACATCCCCGGGCATCTTGACCCTATACGGGACCCGGCCAACCAGCTTTAAGGCGCTATGGATGCTGGCCTCCGTCACCTTCAGCTGGTCCGACGTAGCCACATCGATCTTGGTCAGCGCGATGATCACCGGCAGCTCCATGGCGAACAGGATACCCAGGTGCTCTCGGGTGATATGGGTCACTCCATCATCCGCCGCAACTACCAGCAGGCCGTAGTCGAGCTTCTGCCCGACAATGCCCCTGATCGTCGTCCTTAGCCATGGCTCGTGGCCCACAGTGTCCACAAATGAGATGATCTTGTCTGACTCGGCCACGACGCTGGCGCTCTCCTTCTTATTCAGCGGGTTTTTCAAGTGGATCACGCTATCGCCCTTTATGCCGTAGACCGCGTAGGACAGATCTGCCGACAGGCCCCTGGAGATCTCGTGAGGTAGCACGTCTAAGTAAATACGCGTCTTGCCCGCGCCATCGTCAGAAGTGCCCGTCACCAGGGCGCCGACCAGCGTGCTCTTCCCGTGGTCCACATGGCCCGCGGTGCCGATCAGGATATGCTCTGAGGACTTGGGCAGGCTATCCACAGTTACCAAGCCAACCAGGCCGTCGTTGACCGGGTACTCCTCCACTCTGGAGACCTTGGCGTCGATCTCCGAGGCGATGTTGCTCAGTACCAGCACCGTCTCACCGAACTCTTCCCGGGTAATACCCTTCATATTACCCGAATCAGTCACCCCGATGACATATATCGCCGTGCCGTTTCCTGCGATGACCCTGTGCTTCATCTGGCATGCGAGATTTTCCATCCGCCGAGAATTGAGATGCGTGTCCCGGTTCAGGAACTCCTTGAACTCGATGTTGCTGGTCTCACCCGCCGAGACCAAGGCTTCCAGTTCCAGCTTATTCATATTGTTTACTGAGTCAATATCCTGGCGATATAATCTTTGTGTACATATATCCAGTATGGACCCCAAGGCCACAGTGATCGTAGCAACCGGCCGGATGGACGCATGGCTGTATGATGCCCCGTCATTAGGCGATTACCATCCCCAAATTTTTACCGCCTGTACCCGCCGATACCCATATGATACCAGTATACAATATCCTCATGAAGGAGATACGACCATGATCCTCAAAAAGCTAAAGGCCGGTGGTCTGTCGCAGAACACTTATTTCGTCTCGTCAGGCAGCGATGCGGCAGTCATCGACCCCCGTCGGGAGCCTGGCGATATCCAGGCATGTCTTGACTTGGCACAGGAAAACTGTGCCAGGATACGTTACGTCTTCGAGACACATAGAAACGAGGATTTCGTCCATGGCTCCCTGGAGCTCCAGAGCTTGACGGATGCCACCATTTACCATAGCGCACGCCTGCCCTTCAAGTATGGTGATCCCGTGAGTGATGGAGAGGAAGTCCCTCTTGGCCGGCTGAATGTGCGCGTGGTCGAGACCCCTGGCCATACCGACGAGAGCCTGACCTTTGTGCTGTACGATTCCCGGGATCCTGGCATAGCACTGGCGGCCTTCACCGGGGACGCATTATTCGTAGGCAGCACGGGCCGCGTCGACCTGCCGGGGGAGGATAAGCGGCAGGAGAACGCGGGGAAGCTATACGATTCCATTCGCGAAAAAATTCTGGCCCTGGGTGATCAGTTGCTGCTCTGTCCGGCGCATGGCGCCGGATCGGTATGCGGTGCAGGCATGGGCGATCGGGATTGGAGTACTGTCGGCTATGAGAAATGTACCAACCCTCACCTGCAACTCGGCCGGGATGAATTCGTCGAATATAAAGCCGGCGAAGTGTTCGTCCGGCCGCCCTACTTCCGCCAGATGGAATCCTTCAACCTTCATGGCCCTCCAGCGATGGGGTTACGGCCTGATCCAACGCCTATGGGCGTCCGGGATTTTGAGGCCGCTACCTGTATGGAAGATATAGCGATCGTTGACGTCCGGCTGCCTCAGGCGTTTGCCGGCGGCCATATACCCGGATCATACAACATATGGCTTGAGGGCATGGCGCTATTCCCGGGGTGGATGTTCAGCCGCGATACCGGCCTACTGATAGTTCCGTATTACGGTGACGATATTCGGAAGGCTGACAGGATGCTTTGTCGGATAGGCTATGACCGTATGGCTGGATACCTGTGCGGCGGGTTTGAGGACTGGCAGAACCAGGCGCTACCTATCGGCTATACCGGAGCGCTGCATGTGGATGCCCTCAAGCCTTTGCTGGATACCAGCGATATACGTCTCGTCGACGTCAGGGAACCGCGGGAGTGGCAGGAAGGTGTCGTGCCAGGCGCCCTTCTGAACTATGTGGGGGACCTGAAAGAAGCCCTTCCGGACATGCCGCACGACCACCCTGTGGCCGTCATGTGCTCGGTAGGCCACCGTGGAAGCCTCGGAGCCAGTATCCTTCAGAGGGCAGGGTTTACCAAGGTGTATAACGTGCCTGGCGGCTTCACCGCGTGGAAGCGGAAGGGATATCCGTTCGTCAAGTATAGTTCCGGGTCGGATCGCATAATGTGAACTGTCATACTGAATGGTTATGTTCCTGTTTCATAGAAAAGCGCTTGCTATCCACATGGGTGGCTGGGGTGTAATTCTCCTTTAGGTTTCGTCCGGTTTCTCTCCGGCCTGGGCCGGTTCCCAGTCCTTCACAACCGCCAGCACTTTTATACGCCGATTCAATCATATATTTCATAGTGAAAATTATAATTAAGTCACGCTTAACATTTAACCTGACCATTGAACTGTTGGCAGAGATACCGGGAATGTGCTGGCTGCTCAGCGATCAAATAGATATCAAGAGACGTTCGCCCTTTTGACTGTTGCCGAACGTCCGTTAAATCTGGGGGTAGGCTGCTTTAGCTACACAGGCCCCAATATAAAAATTATTATAATCGAGCATATCTAATAAATGATTGTATCGATTGCATTAGAGGGGTATGGAGATATGCGCGAGGCTACCGAAAGAATAGTGGGCGTGAGTGGTATGGCAGGAGAAAACCCCGTTGAAGATGTTCTGGCGGCTAGCGAAGAGATTCTCCGGGCGCTGACTGAGATCACCTCTGTGGGCGTATGCATTTTTCAGGATGACCGGCTACGGTATGTTAACCAAGCCATGGAAGCTCTTACTGGGTACACCCAGGACGATCTGCTGTCCATGGACATCATGAGCTTGGTTCACCCAGACTCCGCGGCCGAGGTCGCCAGTACCTACGAGACTTGGATCACACAGAATACACTCGATGGCCGGTACGAGCTGAATGGCTTCAACAAACAAGGCTTGGTGCGATGGGTAGAGATCACTGGAAAGACCATCCAGTACCATGATAAGCCAGCAGTGCTCTTAACCATCATAGACATCACTGGGCGCAAGCAGGCGGAAGAAAATCTGATGCTGGCACAGGCCGCGATCGACCGTTGTGGCGATTCGGCCGTCTGGTTTGGCGAGAACGGAAAGATCACCTATGTGAACGATGCCGCCTGTTTGTCTACTGGCTATTCTAGAGCCGAGCTTCTAAGCATGACCAACTCCAATTTGTACCCGAATTTCTCTACGGAGGATTTCGAAGAATTACGTAGAACGGTCAAGCAACAAGGGTCGACGATCTTTGAGACGATCCATAGGGCGAAGGATGGCAGGGCGATACCGGTGGAAGTAAGCCTCAACTATGTTAGGCATGGCAACGGGGAGTACTGCATATCATTCAATAGGGAGATCACCGATCGTAAACGTGCCGAGGAGGCCCTGCTGCAGGCGAACCTGGTGGTGGAGAATAGCCCTGTGGTGCTCTTCCGTTGGAAGGCGACGGAAGACTGGCCGGTCACTTTTGTATCCCGGAACGTGACCCGATTCGGATACAAACAAGAGGAGTTCCTGTCTGGCGCGATCTCGTATGTTTCGATCATCCACCCGGAAGATCGGGAGCGGGTAGCCGCAGAAGTGAGAGCGTATTCATTTGGAAACCTAGATCACTTCCAGCAGGAATACCGTATCATCACCAAAGCCGGGGAGGCACGTTGGGTCGACGATCGTACTATGATCGAGCGGGATCACGACAGTCAGATCACCCACTATCAGGGCATCATCCTTGATATCACCGAGCGCAAGGAAGCTGAAGGATCCCTCCGTGAGAGCGAGGAGCGACTGAAGCTATGCGTCAAGGCAGCCCGGCTGGGAATCTACGACTACGATCCGGAGAGCGACAGGCATGTCTGGTCACCGGAGGCATACTACATTTATGGCCTCCTAGAGAGCCAGCCTCTGACCTTAGACTACATCCGTGGGCTGGTGATACCTGAAGATCTGAGGGATGATCTGGTAGACTCGGAGCTAAACCCTGAGACCACCCACGGCGGGTACGTCCTCATGTACCGGATCCGGAGAGTTTCCGACGGCGCAATACGCTGGATACACAACACGACCCGGATCTTTTTTTCCGGTGAAGGCAGTGATCGCAAAGCCGTCCGCTTAATCGGGGTAATCCAGGACATCACTGAGCTCAAGCAGGCTGAGGAGTCCCTGCGAGAAAGTGAGGCGAAGTTCAGGGCCCTGGCAGATACTTCTTCGGCCATGGTCTGGCTCTATCAGGGCGACCGACTGGTGTACGTCAACAACGCCACCGAGCGGATGATGGGGTACACCAGAGACGAGCTGCTGCGGATGAAGTTCTGGGAAACGGCCCATCCCGAATTCCGGGAACTGGTGAAAGCGCGGGGGCTGGCCCGGCAGCGGGGAGAGAAGGTACCCTCGAGGTACGAAGTCAAACATCTGACCAAGACGGGTGAGGCTGTCTGGCTGGAAGTTACGACCGGAAACATTGAGTACCAGGGCAAGCCAGCCATCATAGCCACATTCTTCGACATCACCGACCGCAAGCGGTCGGAAGCAGCCCTTGTTGCCTCGGAGAGCAAATTCAAGACCCTATTCGAAGGCGCCTGCATCACCATCGTCATGATCGATGCGGAAACCGAGCTCATTATAAGCTGCAACTCCTACGGGGAAAGGCTGTTTGGTCGGCCGGAACGGGATCTGATCGGGCTGGAGTTCATCCGGCTTCATCCCCTGGAAGATGCAGAACTACACCGGCGGGCTTTCCGGCGTAATGTGGAAAACTCTATTGGATTGAACTTCGAATCTGAAGTCTTGCACAATGATGGCCGTAGAATACCGGTTATCATCAACGCCCGACCTCATATGATCGATGGCAGGAAGCTGATGATGGCATTCTTCCTGGACATCACCGATCGCAAGCGGGCCGAGAACGCCCTGAAGCGCAGCCAGTACATCCTTGCCAAGTCGCAGGAGATCGCCCACGTAGGCAATTGGGCCTGGAACGTGCAGACAGGCCTGATCACCGGCTCTGAAGAGGTCTTCCGACTCTTCGGCTCTGAGGTTAACCATAACACGGATATCTGTGCGTTCCTGAGCCGTGTCCACCCCGACGATCGCCGATCTATAGGGGAGTTGGCCGAAAAGGTGATCCAGACGGGAGTGACCGCTAACATTGATTACCGGATAGCCATGCGAGACGGCTCCGCCCGCCACATGAATATCATTGTCGACAAAACTTTGCTAGATGGGACCGGAAAGGTGAGAATGGTCTATGGTATCCAGCAGGACATTACCGACCGCAAGCAGGCAGAGAGGGCGCTGGAAGAGTCCAAGGCCCAGGCCGATCTGTACCTCGATCTTATGGGTCACGATATCAACAACATGAACCAGATCGGCATCGGCTTCCTAGAGCTGGCCCTCGATAAGCCAGGGTTGACCGAGGCAGAGCGACATCTGCTGGCCAAGTCATTGGACGCGTTCATCTCCAGCTCCCGACTTATCGATAACCTCCGCAAGCTTCAGAAGGTACGCTCTGGGGAAATGCGGTACCACGATATCGATATAAGCCAGGTCCTGAGTACCGTACGCGCCGACTACTCCAGCCTTCCAGATAAGAACGTGCATATTGACTACAGTCCATTGAATGGCTCTGTAGTCACAGCCAACGATCTGATTTATGACCTGTTTTCGAACCTAGTCGGGAATGCCATTAAGCATACGCCACACGACCCTGTCATCGATATCCGGCTTGAAAAGCTACAAGAGGTCGGGAAATGGTGGTATAGGGTCAGTGTTGAGGATAATGGTCCTGGTATTCCCGATGTTCTGAAAGAGAAGATTTTCAACAGACATCTCAGGGGCGGTACCACCGCGAATGGCAGTGGTATCGGTCTGTACCTGGTAAAAACTCTTGTCTGTGATTACTGCGGTTATGTGTGGGTGGAAGATCGGATCCGAGGCGACCCATCAAGGGGTAGCAGGTTTGTCGTCCTGTTGCCGGCTATCGAAAAGTTAACAGGTTGATCGCATATACCAAGCATGCTCAATGTTGGTTAGCGCCGCAACTATCGACCAAAAACTACACATCTGGGGAAGTGCGCTCATGAAATTATTGTAGTGGATAGCCTCTTTGAAAAAATGTTTAAAATACTGAGTCTCATTTTACTGGGTGCGGTAAGCGCGGATAAAGATATCAGAAAAGGACCGTGGATCGTCCTTCCTGTTCCCCGAAACACTATAGCCGAAACCGTTATTCTCTAATGTTCCGAGGAAACCGGCGAGGTTATCCCTGCCGCCGAGATGATGGTGGTACTCGATGATCATTTGGTCAACCATGTCGATCATCTCTGTGTCCCGCAAGTCCCGGAGAATTTCATGCTCTCCGCCCTCCACGTCGAGTTTCAACAAATCCAGACGCTCTCCTGTGCATATCCGCTTGAGTTCCTCCGATAATCTCTTCGACTGGACAGTGATCTTCTTATGGTTCGTCTT
>DATHCY010000223.1:0-4198 GCA_035319305.1 Methanocella sp. | reverse complement strand
ATCATTGTCTTGCGAAGAGCGTGGGCGGCGCGGCGTGGAACATGCTGATCACGGTTACCAGGTACAAGGCTGAGAGTGCTGGTACTATTGTGGCTTTGGTCAATCCCGCCTACACGTCGAAACTATGCTCGAGGTGCGGTTTGTTGGTAGAGAGACTGTCAGATCGCGTGCATGAATATCCGGGTTGCGGTCTTGTCATGGATAGGGATGAGAACGCAGCGGTGAACATTCTCATGGGATTGCAGTCTGTCGGTATCAGAACCGTAGAAGCCCACGGACTTTAGCCGTGGGAGCAGTCACGCTGTCGAGCTATCAGGATACATATAAAATCTGAGACAGCTCTCACATGGTGAGCGCAGGAGACGTTATCATGATTATAGCGAAAGGGAAGACTAAGATAGTGAAGACTGGTCCGGAGCCGGATACTGTCCTGTTAGAGACTCAGGATGTGCTTACCGGCGGTGATGCCGCGAAAAAGGAGACTATCGAACGGATAGGGATCCATAAGACGACGCAGGCGGCTAACGTGTTTTCGCTGCTGAATAGGAAGGGCTTGGATACGGCGTTCATCCGCAGGGCTTCTCCGAATGAGTTGCTGTGTTACAGCTGCGACATGCTGCCCTTGGAGCTAGTCATCCGACGGTACGCATGGGGCTCCTACCTATATCGGAATCCGGGCTATAGAGGCGATAGGCCTCACCGGTTTGAGACGCCAGTGCGAGAGATATTTCATAAGATGTCCGTGGTGGCGCAGCCAATCACGAACAAACCCTACCAGCTCTCTGAGGAAGAAGCCCGAGCTCGGTTCCTCCGGGACGGCAAATGGCAGGAGGGCGTCTACACCGACCCGTACGTAGAGGTCGTGGACGGCCATTGGCTCCTGTACCCAGCTAAGAAACCGGTCACGGGAAAGCCCCTCATGGAAGCGCAACCTCCGTGTACTTCGGAAGAGTTTCAAGATGTCATGGATAAAATCATGCTCCCAACCTTCCTGACGCTGGAGGAAGCATGGCGCAAGATTAGCACAACATATGGCCCGGTAGCGCTCGTCGATCTCAAGATAGAAGTCGGCCGACGCACATCCGACGGCAAAATCGTGATTGCCGACGTGATCGATAACGATAGCTGGCGCATCTGGCCCGGCGCAGACCCAGCAAAACAACTAGACAAACAGTGCTTCCGGGACGACAACCCGCTCTCCAAAGTAGCGGAAAACTACACACTAGTCGCCGATTTAACAAACAAGTTCCTGTCAATTACCACACCCTGAAAGACTGTGGCTTGAATGTGCAATTTACGCCATTCGTGCGGCCGGTCGACATCTCTGTTGGCAAGACAGTGGAGAAGTCCCCAAGGCAGCCCACGGTACAGAAGACCCATACGCCACGTCCATCCGATTCATTGCTGGCGCCCGCGCCGCACAACCGTTGTTCCGATTGGATACCAAAGCTGTCACCTCCAAAATGGAACGCACACAGGTTATCCTGTGGTATAATCGATTATACAAAAAAATTGTTGGGAGTGTCGGCTTCCTCCACCCAAAGGTGGGGACTCCGCCTCGAATCAAGTTGAAGAGCCTTGAGATAGTTAATGTCAGATGAGCCCTTCGATCCGGCGGCGAGGAATTTGCTGTTGCCGCTAGAAAAATATGGGCATAGGAAAACTATTCAAAGGATACTGTATTACACTTCAGGCGATCGGCATGAGGGCCACCATCGTCTACTTTTCCCAGACTGGCAACACCGAGAAGGTCGCCTACGAACTGGCCGACCAGCTTCAGCGGGCGGGTTACGAAGTGACGCCGCTTCTCTTTGAGGATATGGCTGACTTTCCGGAGGCGCTGCACGGCATAGATATTCTGGGTATAGGGTTCCCCACGTTCTTCGGCCATCCGCCACAGTTCGTTCTCGACGAGATCGCCTGCCTGGAAGAGGTTGCTGACGGTACCGGCGCCTTCGTGTTCACCACGTACGGCGGTGCCACGGCGGGCGATAGCCTGTTCGACACGGCGTTGATATTGGCGAAAAAAGGCTACAGGATACGGGGCGGCCTTAAGATCGAGGGCTCGGACAGTTACCCTCAGGGGAAAGATCTCAAGATCAATGTGAACCGGCCTGACACGTCGGACATGCGTCTTGTCGATGAGTTCGCCGGCAAACTGATAGAAGCCCACGGATCCTGCCGCGACGGCCTAGACCCTATAAGATTGGCCGGTACCGGCGAGTTCTTCGTGAAAAACAGACAACTCCCCCGAGACGAGGTGATCCAGGATATGCGTAAATCGGTTGAAGGCAGGATCGTCTTCAACCAGTCACAGTGCCTGTTCTGCGAAGCCTGCAAAAAATCCTGCCCGACGCGCTGCATATCCACCGGAGAGGCGTTTCCGGAGTTCTCCTGGAAATGCATCAACGGGACGAAATGCTACCAGTGCGTCCAAAACTGCCCCGGCAAAGCGTTGCGAGTAGAGTACCCAGGATCCCTTGAGGACTACATAAAGTTCCGAGGAAGCATAGCGGATACCCCGGAGGAAAAAAGCCGAGCGTACATCATGGCGTGACGCCCCGCATTAACTATAGATGACGAGCGCGGAGCGAGAGAAAACCCGGTTGCTTCAGCGCCGCGGATGAATCGAGTCTCGTTGGCTCGTCAGGTATTTAACCTTTAATCGCCTACTACCTATCAGGTAGACTTGCCTTCTCAAGTAAGCGAACCTTCGCAAAGGGTGAAATCTTCGCAAAAATACGTAATGGACTGGGGCCGGGGTAACTGAGCAACCAATCATAAAAGTAGCCGGGGATTCCATGGATACTCGGTAGAGGTCTCGTCAATAGACCTGTGGGAATAAGGCAAGAGGCAGACTTCCCACGAATTGAATTGCCGGAGCTGCGGCGATGGCAAGCCAATGGCCCTTCAGGGCATGGTAATTGACACGCTCTCGGCCCCTAATCGGTTTGATCACTATGGCAACCGTTGACATAATCAGTCTGATCATCACTACGATCGCTGTCTTCGCCGGAGTATGGCTGCTACTGTTCATCCTGTGGTACTTCGTGACGCCATTCTACATGAAATATGGCGACCGCCAGTCCCGATTAATCTACAGCGCTATATACTCGCTGGCTTTCGCCTTCATCATCGGCGTTGGTTACGGACTCATGCCCGCGCTGATGGGAACATACGGATTCTGGCCTACGATGATCACTGGGCTAATCATAGTTCTAATATTGACCACAATGCAGAACTATGTGCTCAGCATGCTGATGCAGAAAGGCATGCTAAAGATGAGCCGAAAGTGAAGCCCCTTCACCCCTGCACATGCAGAAAAACAAAACCGTCCACACGTAAGAGCCGCCCGCTCATCACTCCGGAATTCGGTCCCCGAATACGGTTTTATCAAAAACGAGCACAGAGCGAGAGGAAACCCAGCCTATTCATGGCTGGGACGGATCGAGTCTCGTTGGCTCATAGGTGTTTAAGGTGGTCAATACATTCAGCAGAGGTGTTGTTTGCGGACTGTCTCGTGGATCAGTAAGTAGCCCTCGCCGTTTAGTGGGGTGTTCGCTCTCAGGCTCTTTCAATTTGGATTCAGCGATACTTGATGGTTGGTGGAGGCTGTCAATAGCGGTGGTCGCGGTGCAGTCTCTCAACCGATCTCCACCCGGCGTCGTATCGCCGGATCCGTCGCGATCAGATCGTTTAGCACTTGCTCCGGGCTTTCTCCTGGTGCTAGTTGGCGGTGCAGGTAGACGCCGGTGCGGCCGACGTCAGCCCTTCGTTCTAGAACGCGCAGCCTCTCCTCGACGATCTGTTGGCTTACTTTAAGCTTTCTGGCGACTAAGCCAGGCGATAGATCGGACAGCGGGGTTTCGACGTGTCCTTCCTGGGTTGGTTCGATGAGCATGAGCCGCTTATCCACACCACAGGTGCGCTCGTTTTTTTGCAGTCCGGGCAGCCCAAGGGATCCGCCGAACCGATAAAATTCCAGCTCGATTTCCCTGGGGGCGATTAGGGGATATGTGACGGTGGCGTTGCCCTCGAGGTCGACGGTCGCCTTGATCAGCGACCGGGGAGTCGCCTGCACCACAGACATGCCTATGACGCCTGCCCGGTCGAGCGCAATTGACACGATCATCGAGCTTACGACGGTTGGTATAAATACGTCCACGTCGCTTGAGGGCTTCACATCGCCTCGGGCGAT
>DATHCY010000222.1:0-13016 GCA_035319305.1 Methanocella sp. | reverse complement strand
CTTATTTTTGATCGCCAGGTTGATTAGCAGCGGCGTCAGCGCCTCGACCAGCTTCGCCTCTTCTAGACTGCCGCCGTCCAGCGCTCGCACTCCGCCCAGGTCTTCCGCCAGCTTCATTGCGATCATCTTGGCCTCTTCATCGTCGGCGCAAACGATCAGGTCAAATCCCAGCGGGTCGCTTAAATCGGCCAGCCGGGGCGCGGGCAGCGTGTGGAACGTGGAGACGATGCGGATTTCCGGAGGCAGGACCGCGCACAGCTGCCGGGAAGCGCTACCAGGCTCGGGCGGGGTGTAAGCGCATAGCGCCGTCTTGGACATAGGCACTATGGGCGTGATCACGATCTTGCGGCCCAGATCATCCCAGATGCTTTCGATAGTGGACAGCATATAGTCGTACTTCACTGCCAGAACAACCACGTCAGCGCTCTTCGTTGCTGCAGGGTTAGACATGCCTTTAATGCCGCCCCGCCTACCGTGCTCTTTAAGCACTTTGTTGTAGTTCTCCGCAGCCTCTTTTGCCTTCGCCTCGTCTCTCGAACCGATAATAACATCGTGCTTCAGTGCCAGGCGTAGTGCCAGTCCTTCCCCTATATCACCAGTTCCTCCAAGGATCGCGATCTTCATCATATCACCTTAACTACTATAGCCCCGTATACATATCACTTTATCTGACCGGACGTAAGGAAGTGGTGAGCGCCCCCCACAAATCTTTTTTACCCCCATCCCGAGTGGATGTACGCGCTGAAACAATTGATACAGGCGCTCGTACACAAATAATAAATATTAAGCGCTGTTATCAGCAAGCAAAGTTAATATATAGTGTAGCGTAACGTAGCGCGACCTGTACGCATTTGCTATTACCGGGGACTTGAGGGCTGATTGAGATGGATATAAAGACACCGACTAAGGAAGAAAGGATCGCATTCCACATCAGGGGGATCAAGCTGGTACTTATGGCGGCAGTCCTGGGTATACTGGCCGGAATCCTGTCAAGCCCGCTGTTCCTCAGCCAGCCGATCGCCGTGCCCCTCTCTCAGTCAGGGCCGTCCATATTGCAGGCTCACCCATCCTTCATGCTGACAAACGTGTCCACGGTGGAGGTCAACTCGTCCGATCTGCTGACCAACGTATCTGCTGTGAATATGAGTGCTTTCACGCTGATGAACAGATCGTCTCCCACTCATACCAATAATATAATTCAGCTTGATAGCGCGTCGATCAAGTCTATCAACGGGACGATCCTAGCGGGCGGCGTGAATGTCTCCCCGACCACTGCGACCGCAGCAGAGTCCGGCACGCCCCTGCTGCTGACCACGGGGTTGCTTCTGAAGCCTAATGCGTCTCTTGGACAGACCGCCAGTCCATCCCTTCTGCTGACGAACGCCACGATCCTGCAGATTAATCCTCAGGCCCCTGACCACTCTTCGTTTGCGTTCCTGATCCTAGCCATCGCGATATACATCCAGAAGTTCCTCTTCCCCCTCGTCAAGGTAAACTCTGCGGAATTCACGTTTAAGGACTGGTTCTTCATCTCTTTCATCGCGTTCTGCTTCTGGTATGTCGCTTGGACTATCCTCATTAACCCCATCGGAGTGCCTCTGGGCCAGATATATCATTATCCGTTTGGTCCATTCTTTTAATGGGAGAGCTATCGGTCAGGCGTGAAAAGTATAAAAATATGGGACTCCCACATGCGTACGTAATGCAGTGATGTTAATGCCCAAGGAATCGGTGTAAAATGAGGATAGCCATCGTCGAAAAGGATCGTTGCAAGCCCCGCAAGTGTGGTTCGGAATGTTTGAAGTATTGTCCCAGAGTGAGGAGCGGCGATGAGACCGTCGTCATGGGCGAGGATGGCAAGCCTATCATCTCTGAGGAGCTGTGTGTTGGCTGCGGTATCTGCATCAAAAAGTGTCCTTCACAGGCGATCATGATTATCGGCCTGCCTGACAGGCTGGCCGATCAGTTGACACATCGCTATGGCCAGAACGGTTTCTCGTTGTATGGGTTACCTCAGCCTTCCCCGGGGAGGGTGAGCGGCATCCTCGGCCCTAATGGCGTGGGCAAAAGCACCGCGATCAAGATCCTGTCCGGCCAGATGATGCCCAACCTGGGCAGCAAGGATACTACATGGGACGACGTTTTCAAGTTTTATTCCGGTTCGGAACTGCAGGAGTACCTGCGAAACGTAGCGGATAAAAAGGTGAAGACATCACAGAAGCCCCAGTACGTTGATCTGATCCCTCGGGCGTTCAGAGGCAGGGTCAGGGATCTCATGAAGAAGGCGGATGAGCGGGGCGAGCTTGACCGGACTGCGGACGAGCTTGAGCTTACGGCCATCCTGGATCGGGATATCGGCGAGCTGTCGGGCGGCGAGTTGCAGCGTGTCGCTATCGCCGCCTGTATTGTGCGGGACGCGGGATTCTACTTCTTCGACGAGGTCACGCCCTACCTCGATATCTACCAGCGGATACGCGTCGCCAGACTCATAAAAAAGATGGGCGAGAGTCGTAACGTCATGGTCGTAGAGCATGACCTGGCGATTCTAGATCTGTTGGCAGACGTAATCCATGTGGGCTATGGCGAGCCGGGCGGCTACGGCGTCATCACCCACCCGAAAGGTGTACGCGTAGGCATTAACCAGTACCTGAAGGGCTATCTGCCTGAGGAGAACATCCGGATACGCCCCTACCCTATCGAGTTCGAAGTCAAGGCGCCTCGAGGGCAGAAGGAGGTAGAGGCGCTCATCGAGTTCGGCACCTTCAGCAAGACTCTCGGCTCGTTCAGGCTCGATGTGAAGGGCGGCGAGCTTCGGAAGCGAGAGGTGGTCGGCATAGTCGGCCAGAACGGTATCGGTAAGACCACTTTTGCAAGACTGCTGGCGGGCGAGATCAATCCTGATCAAGGCAAGCTAAACTTCAACGTGAAGATCTCCTATAAACCCCAGTATATCAAGGCTGGGGATGAGGAAATCAGCGTCCGAATGTACCTGCGCGGAATCACTCAGCAGTTCGATTCCAGCTTCTTCCGCTCCGAGATCGTTACCCCTCTAGCTCTGGAAAGATTGATGGACTGCAGCGTCAACGACCTCTCCGGAGGCGAGTTGCAGCGTGTCGCTATCGCCGCCTGTCTCGGTCGGGACGCGGAGATCTTTATCCTGGACGAACCATCCGCCCACTTGGACGTAGAGCAACGCACGGTAGCCACCAAAGTGATCAAGCGGTTCGCGGAGAACAATAACGTGACCGTCTGCGTGATCGACCATGACATCTACATGATTGATATGCTGAGCGACCGACTGCTAGTATTCGATGGCGAGCCCGGGGTTCATGGCGAGGTAAACGGTCCCTTCGATATGCGAGAAGGCATGAACCGATTCCTATCCAGCCTCGACGTCACATTCAGACGGGACGAGGAGACTCACCGACCAAGAGTGAACAAACCCGACTCCAGCCTAGATCGAGAGCAGAAAAAAACGGGCGAATACTACTACATACCAGAAACCGACTAACTCTTAGCACGATTAACACACGGCGGAACACGAAGTTGACGAACTGTGGACGTTCTCTAAAAAAAGGAGAAGAACGTAACTGTGGAAGGAATGGTGGCGATCTCTGAGTATATACGTGCATACGAAGAAACTCGTACTTCCTTAGTTCAGTATTGGACGGTGGACACAAAAGACATGCAGCGACATGATAACCCGGGTAAAGGACTGCATCTAAGATGGAAAAACCACTTTTTACTCTGACGGTAACGACGACTACCTGTACGTGCTACCGGAATGATAAAAGGACTCGCTGAACAGGCATAGACATGGAAAAAACTATTGACATGCCAATATGTTATCCATTAAAGGACATTGGGCTTTTTTACGCGCAAAAACAAAATTCGGGTTGTGTACAGCGAAACTTTAACGTCTCAATAAAGAGTATAATAGGTTGCCGGGCAACCGACCACTTTTGATCCCAAACCGCCTTAGTGGAAAGGGAGGTGAGAAAGTGACCAGAGAGAAGATGGAAGGAATAATATTCCGTGCATTGGCAATCGCCATAATAATCGCTGCCCTGCACGCGGCCCGTGTCATTTGAGGCCAGTTAAGTCCAAGGTCGATGGCGACGATCTTGGACGTATTTTTTCTTCCATCTCTCTATTGGAAGTATACGATCAGCACGATATTAAACTTTTCCACAAACCGGGCAGGCCTCCAACAATGTAGACCGGCGCCGTTCAATACCTGGACCACATTCGGTCAACTATACCGTAGTTGGTGGAGCTGCTATGATCAAAAATTTTCTGATAGTAGTTAAAAAAGCTGCAGATTACCCACGAATCACCTTTTGGTGGGGGTGGGCGAAGTGGATTTCGAGTGGACTATGAAAGCGGGTATAATCGGCGTGTTGTGATGGGTGAGTGGACAAGCGGACTAAAAGCGCGAAAGTCCCCCGGCTCATATGCTTATGAAACAATGGGGTATTTACTGGTTTCAACAAAAATATGTGTCACAATGCCTGCACAAATACATTTGATGCCCGCCCTGTTAAACCCCTTCTTGACAATATGCTTACCCTTCTCGATAAGAAAGAATGAGAATTCATCGTTCTGACAGGTAACCCCTTTAGCGCAACTGTTGGGTTCCGCCAATTACACCAGGACAAACAAACATGGACAACCACGTAATAATTATGTTATACTACTGCGGACACTGGGGATTGATTGGTCGATGGCGTGGGCCTAAGTTTCATCATATCCAGCTCTTCCAATGGTTATTGCATCATATTCTTCGTATTGATCGTTATTCCTGGCACGGTTTGTTGGGCGTATCCCAATTTTACTGTAAAATTATAGGTCCAAAGAGCATGGCCAACTGGAATTTTTAGAGTAAAAATTGGTTACCCCGTTTTCGACCGATTTTTAGGGCTGTTAGTTTTTCGTGTTCTAAAAAAGTGTTTTGTGTTTTGTGTTGCAGATCATACAGGGAGAAATCGATCGTCAAGGAAAAAGAACTAGCTCCAATTTTGGTGTCAAATTGGCGGCTAAAAATTTTGAAAATGTTCTAACCCCAACCCACTAGTTCGTAGGTTAGAGTCTTGCCATTTCCTAGTATGGCGAGTTTCACCGGGATTGGTGTGCTCTCTGAGAACCAGAAGGTGTTTCCTGACGAGTCATTTGCGCCGCTTAAGGTGACGCTGTACCGGGTGCAATCGAAGGTGCCTGCGGGTACCGTGACTGTCTCCTGGCCTTCTTTGATTAGTTTCGCGTTCGATTTAGAGTAGTCGACGCCCTGGGTAGTGGTGGTATTGGCGTCTGGCTCTGTGTAGATGTCGGTGACAACGGGTTTGTTGTTCGTGTCGCCTAGGATGGTGGTAGTGTCTCTGGTATGCTCCTTCTCTACGCCATCCTTTGGATCGGTTCCCTTCCCTAGGAGCTCCGTTTTGACGTCGACGGTCATATTCTGCCCGTTTCCTATGTCTCGCGACATCCTGTACTCGTACCACTTGTACTGGCCGGTGTTATATAAAGAGCTTAACGTGTCTGTCGTGTTGGCGTCGTCTGTGGCGTGGGCTGTTGTCTTGCTGCTTGTCGTTGCGGATATCGCTGTTGCACTGGAATTATTGCTATCCTGGGTGGTGGTGCAGCCTGAGACTGATAATGCTGTTATCAACATCAATGTTAATAGTATACTAACAACGTATTTTTTCATAACATCGGGCGTGGGCCAATGGAAACCCGGTTTTAGCGCCGGGGGGTTGGCCTCTTGGTTCCCTTCACCTCTTTTGTTAACTATATTTTGCATTACAACCTCTATCTTTTCAAGGTAGACTTGCGAGGTGCTGCGCTTTTTCGCGTACGCGTACCAGGGTGGGGTGTAGGCGATAAACGTAGCCAGCGAGTCCATTCTTTGGTGGATAGCGGGTAGCAGTCGTGTCGACCGACCTGTAATGAGGTCGTTGCAAACTTCTTACAAGCCATAACCCTTTGGGCGTGGTAGTTGGCTTATTCCCCTCAATCTTCCCGTATTGCCGCCGCTTATTTGCTTCCATATGCTGGGGCGATGGCAAAAGCTATTATTCCTCTGAATTTTTGATTATAAAAGAATTATGCTTTGTTTGTTGGCGAATAATTGGCGAGTCGTTTGTTGGCCTTTGGGTGTGTGTTATTTGTAGTCTGTCAGCATCATTCTGATCTTGAAGTCTGCGGTGTTCATATCGATCCTGATCGGGAGTGGTATGTTTGGGTGGACCAGGTATGTGACGCTGAATCCTTTGTTATCTGTGGCTGAGTATATTGTCGCTGGCGTTAGTTGGCCGTCGGGGCTTTTGGCGTTGATTGTCCCTACCCTTTGGAATGGGACGAAGTAGTAGGTTAGTCCTGAGTCTGGCAGGGTGTATATTTGCATTGGGGAGACGTCTCGGTTTTGGTAGTTGTTGCCGGTTGTGCCGTTTGCGTGCATTCGAGTGATTTGGTATGTGGATTTGTTCCACCAGATGTCGTAGACGATGTTCATGCCGTTGCCTACTGTGGTGATGACCATGTGTCTTGGGTCGTTCTTGTCGTTGTCTACGGTCATGTTCCATGTGGATGTCGTGTTACTGGCGTTCATGGCTACGGTGTAGGTCCATCGGCTCGCGCCTTCTAGGTTGTATAGTGTTTTGCCGGGTGTGGTGTTGGTGTAGGGTGAGGCTTGGGTTCCGTTGAAGCATCCTGATACAAGGAGGACTGCCAGTAAAAGTAGCAGGATAGTGAGTTCATGTTTCACAGGCAGACACACCAGGATAATATATTGTTTAACAAATATAAAATATTATCAGGCGGTTATCACGGGTTTCAAAGTGGCAACCTGGAAAGCCCTTAACACCATCACGGCGTAGGGCAACAGAGTTCCGCCAACTTAGCTGGAGATAATCACAGCGTAAATGTCAATGACGTTATACGCCCTCCAAACGCAGCAGCTTCTCCTTTACATTCAACCCTCCTGTAAAGCCACCCAGCCCTGTGGTCGAGACGACACGGTGGCACGGTACCAGCAGAGGCACTGGATTTCTAGACATCGCAGAACCAACCGCCCTGGCGGCGCCAGGCTTGCCGGCCCGTGCTGCCAGCTCTCCATAGGTCACCGTGCTTCCCGCAGGGACATGGCGCAGAGCTTCCATGACTGTAACCCTAAACGGCGTTAGCCCAGAACGATCGAAATCGAACCCGAGCAGGTCGTCATCATTCCCAGTCTCGAAATACGATTCAAACGCTTTCGCCAGCGAGGTGAAAGACCGTTCGAACGCCGGCTTTTCCCGGGTCATCTTTACTGATCTGACAATTTTTTCGTCCACATCCAGTACAACATACCTGCCAATAGGCCCGGCCAATATCCAATCTAATACCATAGCAATCGCAGGGTAAAGTTAATATTACGGGATGAATACTTTTTCGTTCCGGAGACGCTGCAGATGCTGGTTCGAAACGTATTCGAGAATGACTTCGTAGGGATTGTGGAGAGATCTATAGAGTGGGGGGATCTGGTGATCGAGAGGGATAATATCTACCATATCCTGTGCGCCCACTTCCGCGGCACATGCTTCGTGGCGGAGGATAAAGGCCGGATCATCGGGTACCTTCTGGGGTTTTGTTCACAATCGCGTCCGGGCCAGGCGTATATGCACCTACTACATGTGGACCCACAATTCCGCGGCCACGGCGTGGGTCAACGCCTGTTCAGCCAATTCCAAACTGCCGTCAAGGCCATGGACTGTGTTGAGATTGTAGCCGTCAGCAAGCCTCAGAACAGGGTGGGCATGACGTTCTACACAAGCATGGGCCTTAATCCTGTCGCCATGAATGGGATGATCGAAGTCGATGGCGTAAAGGCCGTCAGGGACTATAATGGCCCTGGTAAACATATGGTCTTATGGTGCAAACAATTATAAGGTATAATCTCTTTAATCTATTTGAGGTACAATTCGAATTAGATCGGTAAAATAAACCGGTATTGTTAACCATTTCAGTGGAAGTGAATTAATATGGGTATTTTTGGAAGGTCGCAGAGGAAAAGGGCCGAACTCGAGGATGAGGCCGCCAGCATCGAGTATTCGGTCCGGTTCGCTGAGCAAATCGCCCGGGAGGGGGGTGTCGGAGACCGGGCGATCGCTGAGGAACCGATTGTAAGCTCTGAGATAGAAGAGTCCCAACCTACGAAGAAGCGGAGGTTATGGGGCAATAATGATCTCGAGGATGAGGCCGCCAGCATCGAGTATTCAGTCCGGCTCACTGAGCGAATGGCCCGGGCGGGGAGCGTCGAAGACCGTCCACGCGGGGAGCTAACGAGACCGACGAAAAAACACGAGCCTGAACCGCGGCACATAGAAGAGCCCCCCGTTAGCGCGGCCGGTATCGAGCATTCGGTCCGGCTCACTGAGCGAATGGCCCGTGATATCGCTATCGAGGAGTGCCCATCCAAGGAGCGAGTTGTACATGTTTCCCAGACTTCCGGCGTCAAGGTTGTCAGCACGAATGCGCTAAAGACCGTGAAAGGGAGCTTGGTCTGGCCAAAGCTAACCGGCAGGACATCGAGGGAATTGCAGTACGAGGCAAAATACCTAATGTACCTAGTCTACGAGCAATATCCGGATGAGATAAAAAAACTCGCATTCCAGATCATCGAAAACGGCTGCGCCGATCTGGACGAAAAGGGTGCGAAGAGCTTCGTAGATAAGGTGTGGGCTAACAAGAGGCTCCAGGAAAACCTACAGGGAGCAATGAACGCAACCTATTACCGGGAATTATTTGAAGCCGAAGAGAAACGCTATCGCAAACGATCTATACCCGAAATATATCTGGATGGGGAAAACCCGCAGATGGTTTTCGCTCGAATGAAAACATTTCTGTTCAAAAACATGGATCTGGCGAACGGCATACACCTGCTCAAAAACAAAAAAAGTCGCGTCCAGCCCCTGCAAAAGCAACTCCTGGATATCTTCATGGACGAGAAAAAGAAGTCCCTGAAAAGGATGGAGCAATAGCTATCCTACCACAACCAACTTTTATGCCTGTCCGAGAGCCATAGCTCGCTCTTTCATAGAGCTATCTGTGTATTATTTTGCTACGGTTAATGGGTAATATGTTACCTGTCAAAAAGCTTATATACTTTGGTAATATGTTACCTATTGTTAAGGTAATATATTACCTATTGTGGTGGTATATCACTCAGGAGAAACAAACATGGACAACAAAATCATACTCATATCATCGGCTGTCATAGCCATCCTCGCGCTCTTCGCGGCCGGCAGCGGGCTGCTTTTGAAAGACACATATAAGAACGACACCATCTCAGGCGCCGCACAGGAACAGGGCAACGATCTAGTCACGATAATATTTTGTATACCACTACTACTGATATCAGCAGCATACGCCGCAAACGGCTCGCTACGAGGCCGGCTCGTATGGACAGGCGCAGTATTCTTCTTCCTCTACACATACGCATCCCAATCGTTCCTAACCGCCTATAACCATATGTTCCTCATATACGTGGCGACCTTCTCACTCTCCCTATACACATTTGCCTACAGTACCCTAACCCTCGACACAACCCAAATTAAAGAGAACTTCACAAACGCCCCAGTAAAAGCGACAGCAGCGCTCATGTTCCTCGTCGGCACCGCCCTGCTATTCATGTGGATCGGCGGCATCATCCTACCGTCGCTACTATCAGGAGAACGACCGCCAGCACTAGAGACATACACTACACTAGTCATCCAAGCGCTAGACCTAGGGGTCATTGCACCAATAGCCATGATCACCGGATACCTGCTATTAAAGCGAGAAGCCTGGGGCTACACACTAGCATCACTAGTCCTAATCAAGGGAATTACGCTAGGCACCGGAGTCATTTCCATGGGAATCTTCGAGATCAAGGATGGCGTGGACGTCGCCATCCCAATGCTGACCACCTTCATGCTAATGACCCTAGGAACGTTTGCCATAACCATCCTCTTTTACAGCAAGATGAAAAATCCAACATCCCTACACACAACAGTTGCCACCCCAACAGAGACAAACTAGTCAACCACCACACCATGAAGAGCCAAACCTGTAACCATCATCAGAGCAATTAATACCAAGGATACACACGACCGACTCCATAGACTGACCCTAGATCGCAAAGACAACACGACCCCCAGAGAACCCAATCAAACATCAACCTCGACAGCACACCCATGCTCACACTCGAAGAGGGCAACGCTCATCAGACACACACACGCCGCAAGCCTCTACCGTTTCTGGGAGAGTGTCACATAGAGGGCGTGCAACCGTATCAGATACAGAGGATCAAATAAGAGTAGTTTACTAAAAGAGGTGAAATGGAAATTGGGGTCAAATCCACCCGCTAAAACCGAGTCTCCCTTGACCCCACCCTACATTATGAACCACGTATTATATTGTTCCCTAACAGGAAATACCCGGAAGATGGCGACAGTCATCGCAACAGAACTCGGCGTAGAGGCCAGGCACGTCAAATCCTCGAAGGAGATCCCCCAGGACGGTCTTCTGTTTCTCGGCTCGGGCAACTATGGCGACAAGCCATCGGAAGATATGTCAAAATTCATCGCCCACAATAACTTCGTCGGGCGGAAGGTAGCTCTATTCGGCACCTCCGGCCGAGGAGAGGGGAAAGAAGTGCAGGAAATGACGAGACTTTTAAAGCTTAAAGGCGCCCTGGTCACAGGCAGCTACTATAGCAAAGGTAAGGCTTTCGTCGTCGTCAACATCGGTCATCCCAACAGGGACGAGCTGGAGGGCGCACGAAGGTTCGCACAGGAGATGACACATCTTGGTTGACGTAGACGAGGCGAAAGCCGAGTTTGCCTCTAGCAGGATCGACATGGCCCGATTCTCCCTCATCATGTTTTTCCTCATTGAGCAGCGATGGAGGTACTACATCGATAAGTCGCTGGAGCCCGACGGCATCACGACGAAGCAATGGCTGATGATCATCATCATCGCCATGGGGTTTAAAAATCCGCCTTCAATACAGGAAGTGGCGGACGCCATGAGCACCACACACCAGAATGTCAAACAGATCGCCACCAGCATGGAACGAAGAGGCTTCATGACGCTAGAGCGAGACTCAAATAACAAGCGAATCATCCGACTGAAGGTCACCGACCGATGTCACACCATGTTCAAAAAACGAGAAGAGAAGGACATCAAAGAGATCTTCCGAATGTTCGAGAACCTATCCGACGACGAAATGAAGGCGCTGTTCAATATCATCGCCAAGATCGAGCATAGAGCAGACGAACTGTACCAGAACTCTAAAGCCGCGAGGATGGAACGGAGTAGACAAGCACCCTAGAGCGATGTCGCCAATAGTAACGGCAGGAGACACTACTAAGGAATCCCCGACGACAAGACCTATTAGTTGCTGCGTCGGTTGATGGCGCCGGTGTTGAGACAGCATCCCGGACCCCAATCCACATAATACCAATTATAGTAGACAGAGGGTGCGCAATTGGCTCGCTGACACCCCCGGCAATGGCTTGATATGGCCAACCGTAAACCCAATCAGATATAGGCTGGGGTTAGACTAGATACCAGTCCGTATCGTTGATGGACTGCTCCGTGACGCCCACAATGCGTCGGGGCACGCCTTCAGTATCGCACAAAAGGTCGCTTAGATCCTGCAGGTAAGGCCGGCGGGATAGACTGCCATACTTAAAATGCTTGCCTGTCTGTACATTGGCCTCCAGAGTCATAGACTCCGGAGCGATCGCCACCGGAATATCGGTTAGGGTCAGCGCCTTCTGCATGGCCTTGCGGAAGTCGCCTGTACAGTATGCGATCCGGTGCGTGTAGTTTCTCCGGGTCTTCTCCAGGTAGGCGGCCAGCCTACCGCTCTCGTTGCGGATAAACTCGTCCTTTACTGAGGCGACATCGCATCGGCCCAGCATAAACTCATAGTTCATGAACGGGTACTCAGTGTCAAGCTCGCGTGGAGTGACGCCGCAGGTACCGAAGACAACGATATGCGTCTCTTCCGGCTTCAGGATCGAAAAAATGATCCGGTCGTACATAGTGTGGGACGGGCTTTTATGGTACGGCTTGAACTTAGCACATGGCACGAACACGCAGTATTTCCGAATAGGCGCCTCATACTCGTGGAGAATCCACTCATTAGCCCGGATCATGTCCGGATGACTCAGTACCCTCTCCCCTTTCATTGGTTCCGCGCTGCGTTCATATTCCGGGATGATCATGTCAGAGACCTAGTAGCTCCTCACGTTAAAAATATTCCCTTTCCTTCGCGATGATCCGTCTAAGGAATCGTTTATGGCATAAGTTATTTAATAATATGATGATCTATACTTATGATCATTATTTCATAAAAATGGTCTAAATTTCATGACGGACACGCCCTCCGGAAAGCGTGCCCAAACTGATAGAGGTCGCATATGGAACATCTCCCCGGAATGATGGTAGATACGGGAGGCAGGCACAAGCGCGCTGAGGCGTCTCCCCGGTCAGATCGCTCCCGGTTCGAGGCGATCTTCGAAAATACGCCTCTCGTAGCCATCCAGGGGTATGATCCTGACGGCGTCATTCGCCATTGGAATACCGCTTCCACTCATCTTTACGGTTACGCCAGGAATGAGATCCTGGGACGGAGGATGCAGGACGTTCTTTTCACAGGGAACGAGGTCGGCAAATTCGAGCGCATCGTCAGAGGCATCACGGAGAGCGGTTGTGCTGCCCCGGCAATGAACTGGGAAATCAAGACAAAGGACGGCTCTTTCAAATGGGTCCATTCCACCATGTTTCCCATTATTGAAGATGACAAGATCGTAGAGATCTTCTGCATGGACGTCGACATCACCAGGATGAAGGCCGTCGAAGAGGACCTGCGCAGAGCTCGAGACAACCTGGAAAGCATTGTAGAGGAACGCAGCTCTGAGCTCAAGCATAAAAACAGGTCCCTAGTGCAGGAGATCGCCCGCCGAAAAAAGATCGAGGACGAGTTAAATGAG
>DATHCY010000221.1:0-27232 GCA_035319305.1 Methanocella sp. | reverse complement strand
CGAGAGCTTCAGGTATATAAGTGATTGGAGCACGTCGTGGTTTAGGTGGAATATGTTGATCCCCGTATATAGCAGGCCGAATGATGTCAGCACTCCGAATAATCCAAGCGCTGTGGAGACTCCCAGGAGTGTTTTCATGTTCCATTTTTCCGGCCGGTCTGAAAAGATCACGTGGTCGTAGGCGATGGTCATGACGGGGATATCGTTCAGTAATGCGAGAAGCACGACCATCAGGGCGGTAATAGGGTAAAAGTTGAAGGCTATGATCGATAGCGTAATAAAGAAGACCAGGCGGATTGTCTCTCCCATTCGGTAGATGGAGTAGTTGGTCATCCGACGGAAGATCTTTCGGCTTTCCTTGATCGAGTCGATGATCACCGAGATGCCCGGAAGCGTCAGCACAATGGCTGCGGCTGATTTGGCCGCGTCGGTGGCTCCCGCGACTGCGATGCCCGAGTCGGCTTTCTGAAGGGCGGGCACATCGTTTACCCCGTCGCCGGTCATGCCAACGATATGGCCATTTTTCTGCAGGAGATCTACGATGCGGTACTTATGCTCCGGGAACACCTGGGCAAACCCCTCGGCGTTTTCGACTGCTTCGACGGCTTTATCATCAGGCAGTCCCTCGATAGCCGACTCGGGCAGTATATTGGTACCGAGCCCGACCTTCCCCGCGATCTCCCTAGCGATAGCTACGTGATCTCCAGTCACCATCTTAACATCGATGCCCTTGGAACGGGCTATCTCAATCGTATCTTTTGAGTCCGGCCGTGGCGGATCGAACAATGATATCAGGCCAATAAACTGCCACCCATCTCCTCCCTTATCAATGGCAACCCCGAGGGATCGGTATCCGCCTTTTGCGAATTCGTCCACCTGGCCGAGTATTGTCTGCGATATCTCCTCCTTGTCCCTGCATAAGGCAACGATCACCTGTGGAGCTCCCTTAGTAACCTTAAACCTGTTCTCACCACCTTTCACCGTGGCCTCGGAGCGTTTCCAGACCGGATCAAAAGGCTTGAAGTCAAGTATATCGTATTGAGAAACGGCCGCCTCGTCCTCCTCATGATCTTTCAACTCGTCGATAATCGACAGATCGATAAGATCTTTGGTGCCCTCGTGCGATGCAAGCGCCGCATATCGGAGAACCTCCTCGCGGCTACAGCCGCCGAACGGCAGGAAGCTTGCCACCTTGATTTTGTTCTGGGTGATCGTCCCGGTTTTGTCCACGCAGAGGACGTCCATACTGGCCATTTCCTCGATCGCGACCAGCTTGCTGACTATAGCCTCCTTTTTCGCCAGCGCGATCGCGCCGATGGCCATCGTGACCGATAAGACTGCAGGAAGCGCCACTGGGACGCCGGCGATGGTCAGAACCAGCGCGAACTGGATGATCGAGAAGGGATTATGCCCGCGGTACAGTCCCACCACGATGATCAGCAGCACCAGCAGCAGCGTAACTATGATCAGGTAATCGCCGATCTTCACTATTGCCTTCTGAAAGTGGCTGGGAGCTCCGATCCTTCCTGTAAGCTTCGCAGTCCTGCCAAAATACGTGTCCATCCCGGTAGAGACGACCAGCGCGTCCATCTCACCCTTATTGACGATCGCCCCTGAGAACCCGGTGTCGCCAACGTGCTTATCGACCGGGAGCGATTCGCCGGTCAGCACCGACTGGTCGACTTCCAGGTAATCGCCTTTGATGAGCTTGATATCGGCGGGTATGGTGTCGCCGAGCCTCACCCGGACGACATCTCCAGGAACGAGTTCCCTGGCGCTGATATCCACCCATTTTCCATCCCGCAGGACTATAGCCGAAGGGGACAGCTTCTTCTTAAGCAGCTCTATAGCGTTGCTCGCCTTGCTTTCCTCCAGATACTTAACGACCACGTTGATAAACAACAGGATCATGATAATTGCGAAGTCCTCTAAGTGACCGATGATAAAGGACAGGATTGCAGCGACCTCGATCATCCACGGTATAGGACCCCAGAAATTAGACAGGAATTTGACGATTGGATTGATTTTTCTCTCGGTGATTATATTCGAACCGTAGGTTTGAAGCCGCTTCGAGGCTTCGTCATAGGTCAGCCCCTCATCGCTTGTTTCGAGGGTTTTTAGCAGTTCATCTATCGGCCTCTCACTCGCCTCATTGATGCCTATGATCTTTTTTTCCACGACGAACCCCCTGTTTCTGTGCAGAAGACGCCATTTGATGTTAGTATTCTACGATAACTTTGATGTCCCCTCTTTTTTTCTCGACATCCACTAGTGTGCCTCCCGCCTTCCTCTGGAAATTCAGGTCGACCTTGGAGTCTCCGATGCATAGGCCCCTGATCTGTACCTGGTTCAGCCATGCAGGAAGGTATGGATCGGTTAGGGTCAGCCGGCGGTCAAGTGCGTTAGGCTGGAACCCGAGCGAACTCATAAGCATGTATGGTACTGTGCCCGCCGACCATGCCTGCGGACTGCAGGCGACAGGATATTTGATTGGCACGTTATGTTCGCCCCGGTCGAACCCGGCGAATAGCTCGGGAAGCCGGTACTGGATATATGCTCCTGCCGCCTCACACATGGACGTGAACAGCCGGGAAAACTGGTCATAGAACCCATACTGGTATAGGCCGCTGGCTATGATGGAATTATCGTGAGGCCATACTGTCCCCACATGATATCCTAGCGGGTTATAGCAGACTTCGTTCGATGATAGGGTACGAATGCCCCAGCCGGTAAACATGTCCTGTTCGAAGATCCTGTTGACCATACGCCTGGAGTAATTTCTGTCGATGATCCCGGACCAGAGGCACTGGGCTGGGTTGGATGATACGACATCGCATTTTCCATTTGAGTCAAGGGCCATCGCAAAGTAGCCTTTATCTTCCATCCAGAATGCCTGGTTGAACTTCATCTTCAGAGATCGTGCCTCCTCTCTGAGACGGCTTGAATCGTCGTCCCTCCCTACCCTCTCAAATAGATCTGCGACACGATTTTTCGCCATGTACACATATCCCTGCACTTCGGCCACAGCTACAGGTGGACTTGCCAGTTTCCCGTCATGGTGCATGACGGACTCCGTCGAATCTTTCCACCCCTGGTTGCACAGCCCGGACTTAGACTTGGTCATATAAGATACAAACCCCGAGCCGGTCAGATCCGACTTTTCGATCCATTTCAGCGCGGCATCAACATTACCAAGAAGTTCTTCGAACAATTCCAGATCGCCGGTCCAGCTAACATATTCCGCTAGGACGACAAGAAAGAGGGGCGTCGAGTCGGCGCTACCATAATACGGTGTCTGAGGGATCTCGTTCAGGTTGGCCAGTTCTCCAACCCTCATCTCGTGGAGTATCCTGCCCGGTTCCTCGTCCCGCCAGCCATCGTATTTTTTCCCCTGGTACCGGGCCAATAGCCTCAGAGTATCCCGGACGACATTCGGCCGGTACGGCAGCACCTGGAGAGACGATATAATGCTATCCCTGCCGAACAACGCATCATACCATGGCACCCCAGCAGAGTAAAACGTATGGCCGTCCAAGCTCATCTGCATCATCCTGAGGTCCAACATCGACCGGAGCATAATCCGGTTAAAGAGTCGGTTGTCTGTCTGAAAATTTCTGATGTAGTCGGTCTCTTCCCAGTATGACTTATTGATAGCCTTCAGCTTATCATTGATGTCAGCGCCCAATAGTCTTGCTGGTTTTGCTTTAGGAGGCAGGTCTTCGATGAAAATGCTGACTACGATCTGCTGCGGGGTATGCGGCTCCAGATCAATAGAAAAAGTATAATATCGATCTCCAGTTTTTACTGGCTTACGATTGAACTGCACTCGGGTGTTCCTGGTGCGACCGTCGAGACCATTGTACGATATTAGAAGGGTATTTCCATCATGGCTGACAGGCTTGATCCTGCCCCCCTTCTGCTCCGTCATCCCCCTGACCGTAAAGATGTCATCGAAGTCCGACTCGAACTCGAGGGAAAGGTCCAACGCAACGGTAAACGTGTTAAAATTATTGATGGTTACGGTCTCGATCACACATCCGGGGATGACCACATTCCTGCTGATACTGAGGGACTCTTTAGGAACGAAATTGCCATGCCTGTCCTTAAAATCGGGGTTTGTCAAGTACGTCGTGGCCTCGAAGTTATTCTGATCGCTGGAAAGGATCCCAGTCATCCGTTTCCCGTTCAGCATCAACATATAGCCGCTCAAGAACCGGCAATCCCGATGGTATATACCATAACCCGAATTGCTATTGATAGGTATGTTACCGTTAGGAAGGGTGACCATCGTCAAATCCTGGTCCCTAATAACAAGAGCATCGATAATGTTGGTCGACTTGGTATGCTTTATTTGTATGATCTTGCTTCTGGCCATCGTAAATCCTTTGACCCCGTGTCATTTGCTGGATGGTGATTGGTCTGGTTTCAGCGTTAAATGGCTTTTTCGGGTTGTCAGCGATTTGTTTTGGATATAATTATGACCGTGCTAATTCTATTGACGACAGTGAACTTAATGATAGAAAAGCTTAAGCCGGTACAGTTTGGGATTGCTGCAACTATCCTCTGTGGACTCTATATTTTTTCCTGGGAGTTGCGGCTACGCACTTTAATTGGGGAAACTCGATGCAGTCGGCGATCGGATCGATGTATCCTGGATACAGGCGGAGTCCATCTGGCATCATTGTCGGCGCAATCTGGGCTTTGTGCGATGGGTTCTTCTGAGGGCTGATCTTCACGTGGATCTATAATGCGCCGGCAGGTTTCATGTGCGACGGCCAGTGTACGAATGAGGAAATGTGATACAGAGATCTCATCGCTGCTTTTACCCCGCAGCAGGTTATCGGAGACGATATCTGCTTGATAGTTGGCGGTGTGCTTGAACATGTATATGTCAGTAGTGTTCCCCAGCGCGTAAATGCCCGGCTTGCTGGTCTCCATATACTTATTTACCGATCCAGCTAACTTGGTAATTATTCCCGAACCCCCAGCCTTCGCTCTATCTCTACCACCTGCTTCGTCACTTTCAGCACTGAGTCCGGGTTGAGCGAGATCGCGTCGATCCCCTCTTTCACTAAAAATTCTGCGTACTCGGGGAAATCGCTGGGCGCCTCGCCATCGAGAGCGCTCATCTTATGGTTTCTCCTCGCCCCCTGGATCGAGTCTGCCACCAACTTCTTGACTGCTGGGTCACGCTCGTCGAATTCCTTTGCGAGAATCTCCGAATCACGGTCAATGCCTAGGGTTAGCTGGGTCAGGTCATTCGAGCCGATGGCGATGCCGTCTATGTACTTGCAGAACTCGTCGATCAGGACCACATTGCTCGGAAGCTCGCACATCATATAAATTTCTAGGCCGTTCTCGCCCCTCTTGAGGTCGTTCTTAGCCATCTCGGCCTGGGCCTTTTGCATCTCCTCGATCCTGCGGCAGAACGGTATGTTGACAATGACATTTGTCAGCCCCATGGTTTCCCTAACCTTCAGTACGGCTTTGCACTCCAGGGCGAACCCCTCCTGGTAGCGCTCATTGTAATAGCGGGACGCGCCTCGGAACCCGATCATCGGGTTGCTCTCGTGCAGTTCGAAGTACTCTCCGCCGAGCAGACTGGCATACTCGTTGGATTTGAAGTCGCTGAAGCGCACGATAACCGGTTTCGGATAGAATGCCGCGGCGATGGTCCCGATACCCTGGGACAGCTTGTCTACGAAGTATTCAGCCTTGTTAGGGTATCCATAGGTCAGATCATCGATCTGCTTTTTGCTCGCTTCGTCTTTGACTCGTTCAGGGTGTATCAGTGCCATGGGATGGATCTTGATGTAGCCGCTGATAATGAACTCTTGCCTGGCCAGTCCACAGCCATCGTTCGGTATCATGGAAACGGCGAAGGCCTCCTCAGGGTTCCCCAGATTGACCTGGATCTTGGTCTTAGGCCGAGGTAGGTTCTTAAGACTGGTCTTTTCCACGTTGAATGGCAGCTTGCCTTTGTAAACTGTGCCCCGATCGCCTTCGGCGCAACAGACCGTGATCTCCTCGCCGGTAAACAGCTTTTTGGTGGCGTTGTCGGTGCCCACGACGGCGGGTATTCCGAATTCTCTGCTGACGATGGCCGCGTGGCTGGTCCGTCCGCCGCTGTCTGTCACGATGGCTGAGGCGATCTTCATGGCCGGCTCCCAGTCCGGTATCGTCGTTTTTGCCACGAGCACCTCGCCATGCTGAAGCTCTGACAGACGGGCGATATCCTTGATCACCCGTGCCTTACCCGCGCCAATCTTCTCCCCAACGCTCATACCTACGGTAAGCACTGGCCCGCTCTTTTCCAAGTGGTAGGCCTCTAGGACGTCCCGGGACTTCTGGGACTGGACGGTCTCCGGCCGTGCCTGGACAATGAACAGCTCGTTCCGCTCGCCATCCTTGGCCCACTCTATATCCATAGGCTTGCTTTTACCCGCCTTCTCCGAGTAGTGATCCTCAATGGTCAAAGCATACTTTGCGAGAGTCAGCACCTCGTCGTCCGAGAGACAGAACCGCTTCTGGTCCTCCATGGAAACGTCGATGTTCAGGGTCTTTTCGTTTCCACCGTCTTTGCCGTAGATCATCTTGATCTGCTTATCTCCTATTGTCTTCTTTATCAGGGACTTAAAGCCTTTCTTGAGTGTCGGCTTGAACACATAAAACTCATCCGGATTCACCGCTCCTTTGACGATGTTTTCGCCCAGGCCGTAGGAGCCGGTGATGAATACAACGTCTCTGAAGCCTGTTTCGGTGTCGAGGGTGAATATGACACCGCTGCAGGCCAGGTCGGACCGGACCATCTTCATGACCCCGATAGAGAGGGCTACCTTGAAGTGATCGAAATGGTTGTCGATCCTGTAGGATATGGCCCGATCGGTGAAGAGCGAAGCATAGCATTTGAGGCAGGCGTCATGCAGTTCGTCGTAGCCCTGTACGTTCAGGTACGACTCCATCTGGCCGGCGAAGGACGTGGTGGGCAAGTCTTCCGCCGTGGCAGAGCTACGCACCGCCACATCCGCATTCGGACCATATTGCTCACAGAGTTTGTCATATCCTGCTTTGATCTCCTGCCAGAGGTCGTCGGGCATCCTGGCGCCTAGGATCAACTCTCGGGCTTTTGTGCCCCGCTCGTTCAAGTCCCGGATATTCGACTTGTCCAAACCGGCGAGCGCCTCCTTCAGCTTATCGAGGATCCCTGCCGACCTGAGGAAATGCCAGTAGGCCTTTGCCGTGATGGCGAAGCCGTTTGGTATCCTTATACCCTTCGAGGTCAGCTCCCTGTACATTTCCCCAAGGGATGCGTTCTTCCCGCCCACCTGGGACAGGCTCTCTATACCGAACTCGTCAAACCAGAGAATATCTTTTTTAGCGCCGACTGCAACCGCCGTTCTATCTTCAATCATAAACACTCCTCTTGCCGTTTCCATCATCAGGTATACAGATGGTAATTTATATAATTATGTAATTATTATCGATATTATCGATAATAGAGGGCTTAATAACCTCAAAAACGCCTGATAGTTAACAAGTTCATTCAGTTTTTTCAAGTACCCACCAGAGATCAGGAAGGTGATCTACACGACCAACCCAATCGAGAATTTCGACCGAGCCATCAGGAAAGTAACCAAGACCAAAAGCAGCTTCCCACCGACGACAGCCTATTCAAAATCCTATACCTGATCATCATGGATACCACAGAGAAATGGACCCAGCCGATCAAGCACTGGGGAGTGATCCTGGACCAACTGACCGTCTACTTCAAGGAACGAGTAGAATCCTATATCTAGGATGAGGATCGTATACCGAATTGAAAAGAAGTTTCAACAAAAAAGTTACGCTTCCCTTTTTGATTAAATTTCGGTATATACTCATTTGTGGGTTTGGTGTTAAGTGGTTTGATCCGACTGTACTGGTTCTGCCCCCAAAAATCGAACCATGATATTAGGGCTTACAGAAGAATCAAAGACATGGAATAAACTCCTCATATAATATTAATTACCCTCATACGGGAGGAATGTGAGGAGTACTACTTTGTTATTTTTAATGTCTACACTAGCATCAATCATTGTATTTGGCGAGACATATAGAGTGACCGAGGGATACACATTGTAAGTAAACGAATAGCCTTTCGAACTTCTGGACTCCCCAATTGTAACACTGTTGAGCGTATAGTTGTTTCCTTCCAGATATTCTCTCACACTTTCATTTACTAACACGATTTTAATCGCACTAGTTTGTTCTTCGTCCGTTAAGTTCGAATTCATCTTATATCCTGTGTCTGTTATGCTGACATTTGCTAAATGAATATTATTCAGGTTGCCGTTCACCGATCGCCACGTTTTTTGGATATAAACAACCTGTTTAATATCAGGGTCGATGAACGCCTGTAAAGTGGGGCCTTCATGGCTAATATTGCCTACAATAAACGTTACCGCGGGCCATACACCAGAAATATTAAGGTCAGAATCATTATACTTCGCCACGGATATGTCATCAATGTAAAAGTTCCCCTCCGGTACTCCCGTATTTTCGCGAGTTAAAATAGCTTCAGTATCATCCAATTCATTTTTCAAAATAGCATCATTCATCACAATGTCAAGAACCAATGATTTTTGTTGCTCCGATAAATTTTCGCCTACTTTGAATCTACCGTTCGACCCAGTAGTGACATTATCCGATAATGTGTATAACACTATAACGAATAGAATACCGATAACAAACAATATTGAGACCAATACTATGAATGTCCTATCCTTTAACAAACTCATGTACAATACCACCAAGTTTTATTTAAATATGCGTTTGACTAAAGAAAATATACCGCATAGTATCGCTTTTCGTCGTTACCATTAATTATATACATATGCGTCATCTTCTGTACACGAACGATATGTGTATGTTTGCATTTTCATTTTAGTATTCCAGTTGTTATTATCGGTGGTTGGTACCGAACTTTCAAGCCACATATCGCTAAACATTTGTGTTCCGGAATAGTGGAATAGTATTTGGGCATTTGCTTTACACCACGTATCCTCATTTGTATAACCGGCACTTGTTCCCGCCATATACGCCTCTTTATTTTGGAACACTTGGTTACCACTAAGTGTGTTTAAATGGCCACTACGAACAATATTACTATTGACTAATACCCAGTAAACATAACCGTTAGAATCGTGCTGGTTCATAACCTCTATTACAGTATCTACATTCTGACCCTCTGATACTTTTCCCAAATCATATATATTCATTACCCCGTTGACATAATCTGTTTTAACATCAAAAGTGTACAAACGTATGCCATCAGTTGTAAGGGTTCGTTCCATTCCTATTTCTGCAAAATCATACTTGCTAGTTCCAACATGCGTTGTCCAGTAGTTAACCTTAGTACCCCCACTAGCAACAGCCATATTATTCGGGATCATGACACAATCAAATCCCGAATAAGCATAATTGTTCGTTTGATGCACAGTATATATCTCGACATCCGGAACTCCTATTGCTGGGGATATTGCTGCTTGTGACGTTACACTGTTACTTGTGAAACCAGAGGACTTGTTAAACGGGTCTAAATCAAATGACCGGGGATCTACAGAAATTGGTGTTCCCCTAGCCCAATCATTCGTTTTGGGGAAATATGTAATATTTTGCTTTTTTAATTCAGCGACGATGGAAGCATCATCTTTACCTTTCGCCCTCATATCGGAAACTTGTTTTAAAACTGGGTCGACATATGCATTCAACGTCGAGTTATAATAACTCTGGTTTAGTATCTTACCATCCGGAAACGAATCAGCAGGTATAGCCCAAGATGGTAAAGTTTTCGCTGAATTGTTATCGTTCGTAACGGCTGTATTAGCACCTACTACTGTTATACTCATCATCGCCAAAACAACGATGCCTAACATCATCAGACTACATAGTTTATATCCTAGCATTATCAATTCCACCCACAATTTTTCGAATTTTAATTAAACTTTATACGTGAATATCTAACGTGGTCGGACATGAGATCTCATCATCTTTTTAGAATGACTTGAATCCATCTTACAGTCGACTGACTAATAATAACAACGAATTTTACTTAAATATCCTCGACGAATCATCTAGGGATCCACGAGTATTTATTGAGTGACGAAAAGTACCATAGGGAACATAAATTTTCCCAGCGTCCGTTCTGAGTTCTTCTTTTTTGGATGAACATCCAACCCTCATCCACCTCATGCTCACCTCCGAATCCAAATCTTGGATCTACACTTGTGCGAGGCGGGAATCCTACTATTTCGTGGGTTTCAGTGTTGGTAAATGGGCCCGGCAGACCTGCCGAAGGATGCCCATCCAGGCGAGCAACTCAGTCCAGGATGGCGTCTTCATAGTGTATTCGGATGGAAATGACGACTACCTTTATACACCTCCGAATTCTTCCAGGATGTCAGTATGGTCAACTGGTGAAGATCCGAGAGAAAGGACGGGTCGTCGATAGATAGAAGAAATCACTACTGATGTGTGGACATGGGAGCAATTCATCAGCTACCACCATACAATCTAATCGAGGACGCTGGGAAAATTATCACGTTAGGTGGGGTGTGACCAATGCTTTAGGATGAGGATCGTATACCGAACGAAAAGAAGTTCCAACAAAAAACGTTACGCTTCCATATCAGGATCAATTAGAGGCTGGAATCGGTATTCAACTATGATCTGTTTAACACCATCTAACAGGTAAAGTTTCTTTAATTTACCTTCTTTTTCAGATCTTATTATATCATCATGTAACATCTTATCTATATACCAGTGTGTAGTGCTTTCCTGGATGCCAACCGTCCTAGAGAGTTGGCTGACACTTATACCCGGATGCTCCAAAATTGCTTGCAGAATGAGTTTACCTGTTCTGCTCCGAATGTATGATACTACAGTTTTCTTCATGTTGGGATAATTGCTAGAGCGATCGAATAAGCGGATAAACTTTCCCAGCCTGAACGAAGTAATCTTCTTGGATCGCTCCAGTATCCCAATATGGTATTTTACATTTCCCTCGTCCAAGTTCTCGCTACGTGAGATCTCGGGCGCTATGCAGCCAGGGTTGTTTTTTACATATGTATAAATCTTCTCTCTAGTTCTTTGCTCTAAGATGTTGACGATCTTGCCGATGGGGAACGGTATGAGTTTCAGTGCCCCTAAGATCGTGGCTATAGATCCTGCCAATATTCCTGCGATAAAAGCGATCTGTATCCAGAGAGGAAGATTCCAGAACGTTGTCATACCATCAAAGCCATCGGTTGTCGCAGTGGCGCTGGATTCATTGTTTATTGTCACGCTATAACCAGCGCCTATGCCACCGTGTCCTCCAATATCAGAAGGACTTGGTACAACCGATCCTATCTGATCGCCTTCTGCATCCACTATTACAGATGAAATAAATAGAAATAAAACGAAAACTACGATATTTAGCGGTAGTTTCATGTATGTAACAAAATTATTACTAGATAATATAACTTTGCGTTCCAGATACGCTATATCCATAAATTTTAGCTATCCAAGTACCCTGAGCAATACCATTCGGATTATTGATGTTAATATTGATCTGCCCATCAACCTTTCCATCGGCATTATCATAATATGGGCCGAAAGTATACCCATCAGGAGAATATACAGTCAATTGCAGCGAATTTGAAGGTTTACCCCAGTTCAGGTCAACGTTTAGAGTCTTTATAAAACTGTTAACGTTTTTATAAACCCAGTTAATCTGACCCGGTGCAATAGATCCCTGAACCGTCAAAGGCATTATACTTAGCATATTAGATGAAGCAATATTTCCTGGTGTGACGGTGTAACCACCATTATTCTGTGTTACAATATTCACATTAACCGCGAAGGCTGTACCCGTTGTTAAACCTGTTGTACTCAGCATCAATAATGCTAAACCAATGCAATGCTTGTATTGTATGATATCACCAAACAAATGTTTATTTTACTTGTCTTAACTACCATCGATGAATCGTCTAGGAATCAACAATCTCAAAATTCCACAAAATTTTAATTTCGAGACATTGATTCACAGTTTGCCGATTTATATTCGCAAATTTTTTCTTCTACGTTCTGGGGGTAATACCCGCGGCTTCGCACATCCGCCGCAAAACTCCCATAGCTTCGCCAATAGCCCACTGGCCAAAGCGGCTCTCTCCCTCATAGTTTGCACTGCCGCTGAGGATCGCTGAGGCTTCCCGCAGAACCGTCAATCCTATAAACGATGTCAGAGTGACCCTCATCGTTTTTTATAGATTTGATCAGAGCTTCTGTAGTGTCAAACTGTTTAGCCCATCCTGCATCTTAAGCTTCAACATTGTGTTGAATGAGCCGAGTCCGATGCTATTCGTGTCGATTATGCTTTTCAGGGTGTCCGCTTGTTCTTTTGTTAGCTTAGCGGTCATGCTGGCGCGCCTCCATTTTGTCGCTTGAACAGGCTAACAACCCTGTTTTTGCGGTATTCGTGTATCATCTTGTTCCAGGGTGTCGGAGGCTCGGAGTCTGGGTTTTTTAGTGCGTCCTTAATGATGCCGTCGATTTCCCCGGTGTGGGCGGATCGGCTGCATCCTCTAAAGAACGTTTCGACGCCGGATCGCACGTCGGAATCATATAGGATGTTGTGACCCGATAATGCCCGGCCGAGACCGAGATATCGAGATTATCCACGTGGATCGCCTAATAGTCCTCAAGATTCTGGCGATCTTATCCAGACGTTGGCGTGTAAGCGACACATAGTTCTCGCTGGCGACTATAATCCCACTCGATGATTTAACCACAAGTGGTGCACACCATACGTTCGACCCATCTACTCCGCGAAGTGTCGTACGGGCAAAATATAGATATGAACCACTTGTTGCAATTCAGACACTGAAACATGCCTATTAGACTGTCGCGAAGATCATTATCAGTGGGCGCTTTCATATCATCGCCCTTCAGGGGATGATGTACCTACGGCTACCCGGTAGTCTAACGTCTGACACTTTTAAGAGTAAGGCCGTTATACCGCCTCCGCCATGTCTCTCACGACCTTGATTTTGCCCGCCTTTTCCGCCGCCCCAATCCACAACAACTCGTCGATGGTCAGCGCTTTTAACACGCTTTCACACACAACCGGAATCGGTTGCGACTGCTGAGGAGCGTTCATCTTCGCTTCTACGCTTGATCCGAGCCTTCCGCCAGCTATAAGACTTAATTTATACTTTAACCTGTCCGCAGCCCTTACGGACTTCTACAAAGCCCATAGAGAGCAGCCTATACATTTTCCCCTACATGTTGCTGGGTGCAAATTGAGAGCCCTTGCAAGAGCCATAAACCTCTTCCCAGGCTCCTCATATACGGCCGCCAAGAACTCCTCGTCGACATGATCAAGGAATTCCGCTTCCAATGGGATTTCAGACTTCATAGTTATCTCCAGGCTGCAACCGAAGCCGCGAGGGGCAACCGGTTGCAACCTCATAGAATCTTAATGATGGTAGTGGATAAAATAATATCGAATTACCCCCGGTGTCCGTTTTGTCGGTGTTTGTTTATCATGGTGTAATGGGAAGGTTGAACACTTGTGGTAAAGGGGTTACCTGCCAGAACGATGGGTGCTTATTCTTTCTCATGGAGCAGGGTAAGCATGTGGTTAATAAGGGGTTTAACAGTGCCGGAAACCAAGTGTACATGTGCTGGTGTTGTAACGGGAATTTTGTTGAGAATAGAAGGACTCGCTGAACAGGCATGGACACGGAAAAGTCCCTCACACACCAATATACACTACATTAAAGGACGCTGAGATCAAATGGAACCATAACGACATTTATACAACTGTGCGTCAATTTTAGCTTCTATCATGTGAGTAACAAGCCAATTAGTCGATTAACGAAAGATTTGACCCGTATTATTAGTGCTGGGACCCGGATTCGAACCGAGGAACCTCTGCAGGAACAGATCTTGAGTCTGTCGCCGTTGACCGGACTTGGCTATCCCAGCTTACTGGTGACACATACCGTTTGTTGTGTGTATATTCCTGATACCTTATGTGAACTGTCATGCCCTGAAGGGCTATGGTCTCCTGTTTTGCGGAAAAGAACTTGCCATTCCATGGATGGTATAGGCGATTCTCCTTCATGTTTAGGTCGGTTCCTGGCCCACTTTACAACCGCCAGCACTCGCAGCCATTGCGAAAGACGCTTCCGCACGTCATTGTAACCTGATAGGTATAAAGCAGTTAAAAGTTAAATAGTTGATGAGCCAATAGTCTCGATAACACGGCGCTAAAGCAACCGGGTTTTCTCTCGCCCTGCGCTCGATATCAATAAAAGGATAACCTGCACCTCTGATAGTCCTCTCTCAGGGTCGAATATGAGTGGACCTATCGATCCGCTTCTCGTAAAACAGGCTATGGTGCAGGTGGTCCTGGTACGGTGGGAACGCCGGAATCAGGTGGAAGCCCGCCTGCTCGTATAGCCGCAGCGCCTCTGGTTGGCGAGCGCCGGTTTCCAGACGCAGCAGTCCTATTCCATACTGTAGTGCATAATCCTCCAGGTGCTTCAGCATGAGCCTGCCCAGGCCTAGCCCACGGAATTCGGGCCGGACGTACATCCGCTTGACCTCTCCGAAGTCCTCAAATAGCTTGATGCCGCCGCAACCGGCCGCATTGCCATCTACCATCATTATAAAGAAGGACACGTTTTCCCTGATCATCTTTTCGGGGCTAAAGCCGAACTGGCTTTCTAACGGGTAGAGCGGGTTGAGATATGCATCCAGCTCAGAGATCAGGGCCATCGCGTCGGGAGTATCAGGGCGTTCGCGGGTTATAGTAACTGGCACAGAACATATATAAAATCCTGATTGTCGATAATAGTTTCGACGAACGGCTTCAAGGAAAATCGTATCTCCGACCATTAGCGGGCAGGATCTCTAGTATCATCAGGATAGGTATTAATTACTTCGATGCTATCCCTTCGGGCTATCGTGTTCAGGGTGTATGGCTTAGGGGGCCTTCAGTGGGAACCCCCATTTCTGCTGGACCCTGGCTCTCTCCTTCTCGAATTCGTTCGGGTGGTCTTCCAGGTACTTGATCTTCCTGTAGCTCGCTGCTAACGCGTCCTGGGCTTTTTCTGAGGTTAGGTGCCAGTAGCGTTCATCGTGTACCTTCGAGAATTCCTCTGAGAAAATTTCGCAGACGACGTCCAGCGTGCCATAGGTACAGCTGATCAGTGAGAATTTATTGGCCACCGCATCCCCGAATGCCATGGCGAACAGCCTGCTGGTGAACCCCAGCCTGTTTGCGGCTAGCTCACACAGCTTGGTCATCGTATCATGGATGCTCTTCCGGATATCGTCCTTATCCCTGGCCATGGACTCGCCATGGTACAGCCTGCGATGCTCGATCACCTCCTCGGCCGAGAGCGGCACCGGGCCTTCCGCAGCCTCATGGGCCTCCCATTCTATGGATACCTCGTCCCAGTTCATCTCTCCGATGTCAGCCACTTTTGAAAAGAGCAGGCGCAGATCTCGCCACAGCTCTCTCACTGTCTCCCTGACCGCATGGTCTACATTCGGACGCAACATAAAAACCAGCCTGCCATCGTCTGTAGCGGACTCGAGCGTCGCGGAGAAGCCCTCCAGCGCTTCATACTCCATCGGTAGGTTTACACCCACCGAATCGCCTACCCTGACTATATGTATATCAGCTGAATCGAAGATTTTCATGTCGGATATACTCTGATTGCCATACGTATAACGGGAATCCGCGACAAAAGCGGCCCGATAAAGCTATAATGCATTGTGTGGACTAATAATCACTTTCAGGGAGGGTCTCAATCGACGATGGAAAATTTACGCATTGCCTGGGGCGTTACGGGCGCAGGCCATTACCTACGGGAATCTTATGCCGTGATGAAGGAGCTGCGTGGGGACGGTCATTCCATATCTGCCTTCGTCTCCCGGGCCGGAGAAGAGGTATCGAGGATGTATGGCCTTACCGAGGAGATAAAGGCAATTTCCGATGGATCATATATGAACGAGGTATTTCTGGATTCCTCACAGGGCGCCAGCTTCCCTCGGATCGGCCGTTTTAACCTGAAAAGATACGATGTTTTTATCCTTATGCCTGCCACATCTAACACGGTAGCCAAGATTGTCTGCGGCATTGCTGATACGCTGGTGACCAACTGTGCCGCTCAGGCGATGAAGAGCGATGTGCCGTGCTATATCGTGCCGGTGGACCAGGAATCTAATGTAGTCTCAGAAATGCCCTATACCATTGATCGTTCGAAGTGTGCAGGATGCAACAGCGATTGCCCCCCGGAGAGGTCGTGCCCTGCAGGGGCAATACACGGACAGATCGAGCTGTTGCTGTGCCATGGCTGCGGTACATGTGTCGATATGTGCCCGATGGACGCCATATCCGGTGGAGGGGCGGTACCGGTGTCAGTGCGTAAAGTCGACGCCCGAAATACTCGCCTGCTAGCGGATATGGAGCATGTGAGGATCTTCGACCGACCTAAATCGGTGCTGGGAGCGATCCGAAGCTCCAGAAAATGATAGCCGGTGCAGTTCAGGCGTACAGACGTAGTCGATCAGCGAGCGAAAAGACCCTATGTAACCGGACTAGAATGGTGTCCCCTATAGGATCTAGTGATAACCGTATCTATTGGCAACATGCAGGAGGTATCATGGATATACTTAGTCAGGCTGATCAGGTGACATGTTCGATCATCAGCCCGCAGGTTATACCTGGATTGCATGGTTTCTTCGTCGTAATCACACAGCTTGGAAACGTATATCTGTGGATTATGGCCAGTGCAGTTTATCTCTTGGTCGGCAAGCACAAGCTGATCGCCGCGGCATTCCTCATAGCCCTCCTCTTCGGAGGCGTGGCCACAGAGGATCTGAAGGACATATTCCACCGTTCCAGGCCGATAGGTGCCGATTATAACACCTATCTCGCCGATATGAGCTACTCGTTCCCGAGCCAGCATAGCCAGACCGCGTTCTTTCTGGCAACGCTGCTCGCCGGATATTTCGGATTCCGTCGGTATGGGGTTATCGCGTACTCGCTGGCCGGCATCGTCGGCATCAGTAGGATATACTTGGGCGTCCATTACCTCACGGATGTGGTTGCCGGCGCCGTACTCGGAATAGTCATGGGTGAAATGGTCCTCCTCGGTTGGTATATATATGGCCTGATAGGGCGAAGATGGCTTTTAGTGCAGACGGCCGAATTGGCAGGGATCCGGCTTCCCAGCCTCCAGGTATCCGACAGGCTTCAGTTCATCGCGGTCGTAGTGTCGATGGTAGGAATCAGCATTTCCGCCACGGCTTTAATACTCGGAGGATATTTCATTTCGCTTATCACCGTCATTTTTGCATACCTGGCAATTATCATGCTCCCAGTTGTCATAAGATGGATAGACGTTTTAGACATGATACTATGAAAAAGCTTAAAAATATAAGGTGTATCTCGTATGTGGTGTTACAATCGCAGATAGCGGGAAGGTAGATGGTGAGGCGAAACAGGCCAAGACCGCAAGACAAATTGGGGAGGTCACCCTCAAGAGGGACCTTGGCGTACTAGGGTCGTTTTCTATAGGATTCGCCGATGTCGGTGCTGATATCTACGTAGCGCTGGGTCTGGTCCTATTTTTCGCGATGGGTACCGCACCGCTAGCGCTTGGCGTGGCAGCTCTGGGGTATCTATTTACCGCGCTGAGCTACGCGGAGCTCGCATCGGCAATACCCAGGGCGGGCGGCGCATCAGTCTTCGCCAGGGAAGCGTTTAATGATTTCTGGTCATTCATCGCCGGATGGGGCCTTTTACTTGACTATACCATCGATATCGCGTTGTTTGGCTGGATCACTATGGGATATTTGGGCAGCTTTTTAATGAACCTCGGGCATGCGGGAGTACCCTATGTGGGGGCGCTAGCAGGCCTGAATAGTTTCAACACAGTTCCGCCAGGAGCTGTGCCGAACTATACCATACAGGCAGCAGCCACGATCATACTCGCTGTCGGCCTAATGTTGCTCAATTATATAGGCATCAAAGAATCCTCGAACTTTAATATCTCGCTCTCGATCATCAGTATTATCAGCGAAATTGTATTGCTGCTCGTTGGTTTTCTGATGGTCTGGAATTACCCGACGTTCATTCATAACATAACCCAGCTCGGCACGGGCGTGTCCTGGTCGAACTTTGGCTGGGGAATCACCGTCGCTATGGTATCATTTATCGGCCTGGAGTCGATCTCCCAAGCCGCCGAAGAGACGCGTCGGCCTGATATCACCATTCCGAAGGCCACGCTTGCCCTCATAGTAGCGGTTATCCTGGCGGGCATGCTGCTCTGCATACTGGCAGTGGGTCTCCCGCATATAACGCCACAGGTCATAGGCACCCAGTATCAGAATGATCCTGTAGCCGGTGTGGCTCAGGGAATTGTCAGCGGGCTATCAACAGCCAATCCACTGGTGATCATCCTGCCGCTATGGGTTGGCTTCTTGGGCTTTGCCATGTTGCTCATGTCGACGAATACAGGCGTTATCGGCGCGTCTAGGGTTACATACTCCATGTCCAGGTATCATATTTTCCCCACATGGTTTAGCCACATTCACCCTCGCCACCGAGTACCGACCAGGACCGTGATTGTGTTTACGCTGGCATCGATCTTCTTCGTGGTTTTTGTGTGGGCCATGGGGACATTCCAGATATCTTCGGAGGATCCAACGATCATCCTCGGGGATCTCTATAATTACGGTGCGCTAGTCTCGTTTATGCTGGTAAACTTGGCACTGATACGCCTGAGGAACAAACGCCCTATCCTATACAGGCCGTATAGGTCACCGCTGGCGTTTAAGATATGGTTGAACAGCTGCGACATCCGAATTCCAACTCCAAAAGTATTGTCCAAGCTAATCAAGCTACCGGAGATCTTCAGGTTACACTGGAACAGCGGTATCCGAGAGCTGCCGGTACTGCCGCTGTTTGGTTTCCTTGTGTGCTTCTTCGTCTGGGTGCTAGTACTCAGCCTGCATCAGATCGGCAAGATCGTAGGCACGCTCTGGTTCATCGGAGGTATCACGATGTATCTTTTGTACAGGAGATACCGAAAACTCCACTGGAAAGACTCCATTGAGGGCACCCTGGAAACACACCCCGATGTTGCCCACGAACTGCATCCGGAGATATCGGAGCAAATCAAAAATATGAAGCAAAACTAGTCGGAAGCAGGCGGATGAGTTGCAGGGAAGCGTCAGATTAAAGATGATAGACGGATACATATGAATGCAAACAAAAGACCGGTAACTCGCTCGCTTGTGATCGTGGACAAAATTCTGTCCATCCTTATACTTATAATGGGCTTGATCATCATGTATCTGGCAATACAATATGGCAGCTATTCGATGGCTCTGGCATCTCTGATATTCGTAGCCATAGGCTTTATCAAGATCAGAAACCTCTTTCCAGGCATTTTTCGTTCCGTGAGAAAAGGATCTGCCAGAGAATTCGCGCCGTATAAAAAGGTGCTCCTGCCAATCTCACGCAAGGAATCGATCGAAAACCTGATCGAGCTCGCTGAAAACGTCATCGAGCCGGACGGCCAGCTTGACATAATCAACATCGTGGAGGTACCGCCCCAGCTGCCGCCGGAGGCCGATGTGAAAAAGGAGAATGCCCGGGCGCTGCTCCGCGTTGCATTGGACTACGCTGAAAAGTATAAGCTAAATTCCAGGGGGGATGTGATCTCAGCGAGGACCGCGGCTGATGCGATCATTGACATGTCGAAGAGCTACAGGTCGGACCTGGTGATCATGGGCTCCAGCCAGCGCACGATGACGGAAAAGATGCTCTTCGGAAACGTGGCCGACATAGTGCTCCGGCACGCGCCCTGTGACATAATGGTGCTCAGCTATATGGCCAGGCAACATCCGATCCGCTATAGTAAGATCCTGGTGCCAACCGCAGGATACCGTCATTCTCATCGCGCGCTAGATGTCGCCATCGATATCACCAAGAAAAACGGCGGCACCATCACCTCGCTATACGTAGGGCCGGAACCGGAGGCTGAGAAGGGCAGGCAAATCCTGGAAGAGGCCAGACAGCGGGCGGAAAAATCTGGAGTTAAGGTAGGATCGAAATTTATGTCGGGCGGCGTGGTGGAAAGTGTTGTGAGCCTCGCGAAAGAGGATGAATACTCGCTGATCATAATTGGAGCTACCGAGCACCCCAGATATTACACCGCGCTGCTGGGTACCATAGCAGATGGAATCGTCAAGAAAGCGCCATGTGACGTCCTGGTAGTACGGACAAGGGGATGAATGATTCCGGTTTACCACTGGGCCGTAGGGCGGAAAAGCCCATAACTTCAGTCGTGGGATAAATCTACCCTTCGAATCCATTATCCGTAAGGCTTTTAGACGATTGCTTCTATTCTCATGTACCAGGTCATTGCGTACCTGCGTTTGTCTGGCTCGTACCAGAGGAACTATCACCCTACAGGATTTCTGGGTTGCTGTGACACGAAGGTACTAATTCGTGGTGCTTGTCTGCGCCCGTAGCCAATAGTACACTTCGATTAACAAGACAGAGAATTGTTTGTTGCAAAGAGGGGACTATACATCCGAAGTGCGCGTGGCTCCGGCTTGGTGTGGTGACCGTAGAACCCCATAAGCTTTAGCTGTGGGGTATGTCAGCATCAATCATTGGTATAGCAGAGGGGCGTAAGGTTCTGCCCCTTCAGGGCAGGATAGTTCACTCGGGTAGGCGTTTCTCGAATTTATTAAGCTCTGCGATCAGCCGCCCGGGGGTGTAGGATAGCAGATCAGCCATAATATCCTTTTTTATCATTTCCGGGGTTAGAGGTACGGATACGCCATCGAGGCTTCCTGTTTCCGCCATATGAAGGCATCCTATCGGTACCTCGCATAGATTCCCAGACGGAGTCGCAGCAGGGTCAATGAGGACGAAGCCTTTGCGTCGCTGCCGTCCTCCGGCGACCTTCACCGGCGTACACTTCGAAACTTTATCTACCCACCGATCGGTTATGGTCTTACCTTTACCGGTGTGCTCGAGATACATAGGATAAAATGATGCCGGCTGTGGCACTATAGTAAACAGCATCAGGCAGAACGAGGCTCCTGTCCACCACACGAAAGGATCTCTGCGAAAAAACCTGGGGTACTCCCGATCAGATGAGATCATATCAGCCAATGTAGCCGTAACGGTCAACGCTTCCCTGAACGTGGCCCCGATGCAAGGCTCAATCCTGAACACCGCCCGGTGCAGCTCTCGATCGGTTCCTTCCATGTTTGTGGCGTGATACAGGCTGATGTAGCGCCTTTGCGGGAAATAGCTCCAGACCAGCTGTTGTTCGGGAGACAGCTCATGGCGAGCGTCGGATAGGCTCCGATACTTCTTGCGAGCTTCGATCAGCTCCTGCGTCACAGCTCCGGCCAGTTGCCTTATGTATAGCGGCTCTGTAGAAGATCCCCTGATGACCACCGATCGCAACCGGCTATCGCCAGGCACCCATATCCTGGTAGCCAACTCCCTGCCATGAAGGAACTTCACCAGTAGCCGCTTTGCGATCTCGCCATAATAAGGAAGCACATCCAGTTTCCCATAAAGCCGGAGGACATCTTCCCCTGCTATTCCTAGCCCAGTCGGATCTCCCATCACAGATAAATAAAATGTGATTGCATGGACATAAACGTCCTCATGAACTATCACGCCCTAACTGATTGCGGCTTCATGTTTCATGAAGGACGCTTACCGTTCTCGTTCGCGAGAACGGTGGCAGCGTCTTTCTCCGCAAATTGAGGCTGGCTCCCGGCCCGCCCGTACGTAAATCCCTTCTTTAGGATATCCACAGCGGCATTCTCATCTATCTATCACCACGCCACAACACGGACATTGATGCGTCCTGATAGCGATGCCCTTAAGATGATGTTTCCACAGTGATTGCGTGCCTAGACTGTTGTTTTTGGCTACTAGTATCACTCGTTTATCAGCGTCCTCTGCCTTGTACTCAAGTCCCGAGTGGTGTATTGTAGTACGAAATATGGGATGGCAAGCCAACGATTTTAATCGTTGGTGGTTAATGTTACCTCCGTCTTCCGGCACCCTTTCCGCCGGAAACCCTGCTACCGCCACCTGCGCCGAATGACTTGCTGCCGCCGGACGGCGCCCTTGCTGGCGAACGAATACCGGTGCCACTAGGCTTGTTAAATTGTCCACCGGGGCCTCCTCTATTGATATTTCCCGGGCTTATACCGCCGGCACCTGACCATTGCTTACCTCCGGTGACCGGTTTAGCCCCTTGGCCAAAACTAGGGCGGTTGCCTCTGCCAATATTAGGCTGAACACCGGTCACCGGCTTATTGCCTTGGCCAAATCCGGGTCTGTTGCCTTGGCCAAAACTAGGGCGGTTGCCTCTGCCAATATTAGGCTGAACACCGGTCACCGGCTTATTGCCCTTAGCGCCGCCGGGCAAGTTGCCCCGGCCAAACCCGGGTTTTGTAGCAGGTTTTGTGCCAGGTCGGTTTCCGCCTCCCCAGCCAGGCCTATTGCCTTCCCCTATTCCGGGTCGGTTTCCGCCTCCCCAGCCAGGTCTGCCCCAGCCTGGTTTACCCCAGCCTGGTCTGCCCCAGCCTGGTTTACCCCAGCTGAATCTATTCCAGAAATTATGGTACCAGCCCTGGTGCAGGAAAGGCTGATGAATAGGAAAGCCGCCGTATCCATAGCCATGATATAGGCTACGATCCCAGAAAGGATAGAAGCCCGAGCCGAAGTAGAATGGCGAATAGGGTATAAAGTTTGAGGTGTAGATCGGCACAGGCTCGATATATGGGATGAATACTGGCGCCATCACCGGTACTGGCTCGGAGTATACGACAGGCGACACTTCGGGATATGTTGATCCATACATGGTGCTGAATGTATCGATCATCTGTGGGAACGCGACCATGTAGATTCGACTGGTCTGGGCATCAATGATCAGTTGCGTGGGCTTTTGCATGCTGTACGCTTCCATAATTCCATCGGGCGGGACGATATCTACAGCGTTCACGATAAAGGTGGTTCTGTCATTCTGTGCGCCATTGTATATCATGTCGATGTCGATCACGGTTATACGCGAGTCGGTTCGTATGGAATCGTATACTTGGTCGCTGTTGATATACCCTGCTTGATTGATGGCAGAGTCCAGGTCTGATAGATCAACTTGCATCGTGCTCTGCGAAGTATCGATCACTCCAGGTAGCGCCGTGCTCAGGGAGTATACAGCAGACTGGTCCATATTCGGACTAGATATCGCGAACCCGATTAGCTGGAACATCATCTGGCCGTTTTCTGTCGACACGGGCATAACCGCCAGACTTAACCGGTTCTGGCCGGGCATAAACCCTGCAAGCCCTTCAAATCCCTGGATCATGATGCCTTCGGGGGAATTGCTGTCGGAAGACGCCTGCGAGCTGTATCCAACCTGGTCATACCCCTGTGGACTGGACCCGTATTCCTGAGCTCTTGCGATCCATGCTGCCTGGGTCGAACAGATCAAAATGGTCATCACTACGATGATCACCAGCGGACGAAGTAAGCTTGTGACACCCAATTCTCTGACACCCAATTCTCCATCCCCCATCTATACGAACATAAAAAACTCTGTAAATAATATGTTTAAGGTTCTATTAAACGAATTTTGCTTAAATAATTAATATTTAGACTAACCAGGGTGAACACGCTGTTTTATAACCAAATAACGCAATTTTATGACCAAATAGCCATTATTAAATGAATATCATCATTATGATCGATATATGCTTGTGAGTACTCCCATGGCTGGAGCCGTATGCTTTTATGCTTCTGAGACAGAGACTGTAGCCCCAATCTGAGAATGTTCACGATCCTTGGGGCTGTAGGGAAGGAGAAGCCCAGGTTTTAACCATGTGAGGAATCCACCCTCAACTCCGACTTTCTATATCTTCATATTGTATTACAACCTATCGCGGTTGTACGTCCATGCTACCAAAACGCGTACGGGGACTCGGGTCAATGATCTTATTGTCGTCTGTTTTCTATCACAGCGCAACGATCGTATTTGTCTGACAGCATAGGTGCAAGTGCCCTGCCAATAACCACTACGAAGCTACGATAGTCTAAAGCCATTCAAAAACGACTATAGTAGTGGAATGCACGTGAGGGGGGGGTTGGATTCGCCAGGCGCTAAAATAGCCGGGTTTTTCCAGCCCTCACGATCTCATCAAATGAAGTTGACTGGTGTGTTGATATTTGCAGACGCTCCAGGGACGGTGATTCCGGTGCTCTGGCTGAATCCGGTTCCGCTACCGAAGTTATTTCCGCCTATTCCTACGCCCTGGATTCCTTGGCCTGCAGCTCCGACGTTAACCCCTCCGCTCGCGCCAAAGTTACTGCCGCCGATGCCAACACCCTGGACGCCCTGACCGGCGCCGGCCACATTGATCCCGGAGCCTGAGACGAAGTTCGTCCCTCCGATTCCGATACCCTGGATGCCCTGACCGGCGCCGCCAGTATTAATGCCGCCGGATCCCGCTGAGCTTCCCCCGCCCCCTATGTTGACCGGTGTGCTCAAGCCTGCAGACCCTCCTGGAACGGCGATCCCGGTACTCTGGCCGAAGGCGACCTCAATTCCACTTCCAAAATTGCTGCCGCCGATTCCGACGCCTTGGATGCCCTGACCGGCGCCGCCAGTATTAACGCCGCTGGAGACGCCACTGCTACCAATGCCCACAGGTGTACTGATGCCTGCGGCAGCACCTGGAACGCTGATGCCTGAACTTTGTCCAATGCCGAGGCTGACGCCGCCGAAGCTGGTTCCGCCGATTCCGACGCCTTGGATGCCCTGACCGGCGCCGCCAGTATTAACGCCGCCGGACCAGCCTGAGCCGCCGATGCTGAACGGCGAGCTGATGCCTGCAGATGCCCCTGGAATGCTGATCCCTATGGGGGTGGAGCTAACTTTCGAAACGCTACCGATGCTGTTCCCGCCGATACCCACACTCTGGATGCCCTGACCGGCGCCGCCAACGTTGATACTATTAACCTTGCCCGCCGTGTTTCCGCCGATACCCACGCCATTACTGCCCTGACCGGCACCGCCGATGCTCAGTCCCCCGAAACTGCCAAAACTGCTCCCGCCAATGCCGACACCATTGCTGCTTCCCTTGCCGGCACCGCCGATGCTGCTTGCGAAAGCCACGGTGGACAGGATAGTAAGGCCTGTCAGCAGCAAAATCAAAGCTGAGCTGATCAAACGGTATACTCTCATCAATGAGAGCCCTGAATTGGCTATACGCCGATATTTACCACCTGTTGCCAATAATAACACCAAATAATAGATACAATGCATAAATATATAAGATAATAAATTATTTTTCGATTTTACTTAATAATAAAACCGTTATTGAAAAACAGCTGATAAACGTTACCATATATCACAAATAGACTTAAAATTTAGCCTGTTGATCATATCACTCTAAGGATAGGAATCCGATGATCTGCACATCAGTGGATCTCAGCTGGTAGATAGTAGTCAGTAATCCAGAAATAATGGTCAGTTGCCATTAAGTTTCGTATATACAGATATATTTAGAGATACTGGCATAAATTAAGGTATATATTGAATTTTAACCAATATTACTGCTTATAATTTGTAATCACGTGTAATAAAACTGGGCATGATAATTTTGGGCGTACATTAGGATTTGTTTGCCGAATCGGTTGAATAATGTTATTAGTTCACATCTAAAGGTGTGTTTTGGTGATGTATATGTTCAGGCGAAACGCAGTGATTATAGTGTCCAGCCTATTGGTTGCAGGCGCTTTATTGGCCGCCTTTGCTGGAGTGGCGAATGCACAGGTACAGAGTGCACCATTCCTTCAGGGACAGACCGGAGGCTTTGGTGGCGGGCAGATCGGCCAGAGCGCACCAGTTCAGGCAGGAGCTGGCACAGGAGCCGTTCAGAGTGCACCATTCCTTCAGGGCAAAACTGGTGGATTTGGTGGCGGGCAGATCGGCCAGAGCGCACCAGTTCAGGCAGGGGGAGGGGGAGGTATAAAGACCCTTGCGAGGAAATGAGTGAAAACAGAGGCTCTAAAGTAATAAGCAAAAAATGGCGCTGCCAGCTACCAGCTGGCAGCAACTTCAATTGGTCATGCAGTTTATAGTTTATCATAGATCAGCTACGTTGACTGCTTCCGCAGCTAAGCTGGTGAGCTTCCCAATCAAAACGGTTCATCGCAAGAGAACGGCAAAGCGTCATACTTCGAATTTTTTGTGTTTAGTAAAAATTTTATTTTAGAGGATTATTTTAACTTGTTATAGTCAACAGGCCAACCAATTCTATTTATACATTAAAAACAACCGTATAGCAGCTGCTGTATTAAAATAGTGAGCGTATACAGTTTTAATGACAGAATCATTCAATAAATGCTATTTACATACAGTGAGAGATGATTAATGGTGGTCAAGATGAGATTGAGTGTAGATCCCAGGAGATGGATGGTTACCATTGGGGTAGCGACTGCTATCTTCATCATATGCATGTCATTGATCAGCGGTATTGCACTATCGGCCAGTACCGGGTCCGTCGGGACGGGCAAAAGCATGTCAATCGGGACGGGTAAGATCGGATCGGTTACGGCAGGCGGCCTGAGCAGCTTCACTTCGGGCAAAATCGCGTCACCGACCATCAGCGGGGTTGGATCCTTGGCATCAGGGGTGACGACCCCTGCGATCACAACGCCCACGATCACAACGCCCACAATCAGCGGCCTAACGAACTCTATATCGTCGCTGTCAGGTTTAAAAAGTGCGGGAACTGTGGCGGCAGCAGCGGATCCTATCGTCTCAACAGATCCTGGATGTTGCGGAGGGGGTATAATGGGTATCACCCAGGTCGGGCAGAGCGCGCCGGTACAGACGGCCACAGGCTCCGTGCTGAACACGCCGTTCTCCCAGACTCAGAGCGGACTGTTCGGTTCCACCCAGAATGGGCAGAACACGCCGACTTTTACCGGCACCGGGGTACTTAATACGCCCTTCCAGCAGGTACAGGCCCTATCTGGCTTGGTCCAGGTCGGGCAGAGCGCGCCGGTACAGGTGGGCGCCACTGGAGTGCAGAACGCGCCATTCTTCCAGACGGCGGGCGGCGGCATCCAGCAAACACCGGTATT
>DATHCY010000220.1:0-12809 GCA_035319305.1 Methanocella sp. | reverse complement strand
TGTGGGCGTGGAAACCATCCCCACCCGGGCCACATGGGCGCCGGAGGCCAGCATGCCCGCGACCATCGCATCTTCGATCATCTGACTAGATGTTCGGGGGTCATGTCCGATAACAACCCTCTTGTGGGTTGTGCCCAGCGCTCTGCCGGCTTTGAGCGCCAGTTCAGGGGTCATGCCGGTGCCAATAACGCCTCTTATGCCAGAAGATCCGAACAGCGCCATTTACTCCACCGTAACGGACTTGGCCAAGTTGCGTGGTTTATCGATCGGGCAACCATTGCACGCCGCCACGTGATAGGCGATCAGTTGGAGCACAACAGAAGACAGCAAGGGTGATATGAGCTCGCCGGCGTCGGGTACCCGGATTACGACATCGACCAGCTGAGAGATCGACTCATCGCCCTCGCTGGCGATGGCGATGACCGAGGCGTCTCTCGCCTTGATCTCCTTGATGTTGCTCACCATTTTGTCATAGGTCGGCGACTTCGTCACCACTGCGACCACCGGGACCCCCATAGATAAGAGTGCCAACGGTCCGTGTTTCAGCTCGCCTGCGGCAAAGCCCTCGGAGAAGATATAGGAGATTTCCTTCAGCTTCAGCGCACCCTCGAGCGCGACCGGATAGTTAAGGTGCCGTCCCACGAAGAGGAACAGGTTTGCCTTCGCGAACAGGCTGGCAATGTTTGCAATGACTTCGCCCTGGTCGAGCACCGTCTGTATATCCCGGGGCAGCGACTTGAACTCGGATAGCAGTTTCCTGGCGCGAGGAGCGGTGATGGTGCCTCGCCTGCGGCCAATGTACGTGGCCAGAAGGTACATGATGACTAGCTGCGCGGTGAATGTCTTGGTCGCGGCAACGCCGATCTCCGGGCCGGAACGCATGTAGATCGTGCTCTGCGCCTCCCTGGCGATGGTGCTTCCCACAGTATTTGTGATCGCGATCACTTGGGCGCCCTTCTTAATGGCGTCCTTCACTGACGCCGCGGTGTCGGCGGTTTCGCCCGACTGTGAGAGTGCGACGATCAATGTGTTCCGATCAACACGGCTGCAGCTATACCGGAACTCTGATCCGATCTCCACGCTGATCGGAAGATCGGTGAGCATTTCCATCGCGTACTTGCCCACCATGCCCGCATGGTAGGAGGTGCCGCAGGCCACGATAACAATGCGGCGCAAGCCGTCGATCTGGTCCTGGGTCAGCCTGACCTCTGGCAGCTCCACATCGCCGGTGAGCTCGTTGATGCGACCAGAGATGACGTCTTTGAGGGACTTGGGCTGCTCATGGATTTCCTTTATCATGAAATGCTCGTAGCCCGACTTTTCTGCCGCTTCGAGGTTCCACTCGATAGTACGGACTTCCCGGGTAACTGAGGCGCCGTTGAAGTCGATGATGTTAATTCCCTCCTTCGTGAGGATAACGACGTCGCCATCGTCGAGGAAGACTGCATTGCGGGTGTAGCGGAGGAACGCGGTAACGTCAGATGCCAGGAAGTACTGATCCTCGCCCAGCCCGATGACCAGCGGACTTTCCTTGCGTACAGCGATGATTTTCTCTGGGTCATCCTTGTTGATGATCGCGAACGCGAAGGAGCCTTCCAGGTGCTTTATCGCCTCGAGAACTGCCCGGAGTGTGTCGCCCGTGTAGTGTTCTTCGACTAGGTGGCTGATCACTTCGGTATCGGTCTCGGAGCAGAACGCGTGGCCGCGCTGCAGTAGATCCTGCTTGAGCTCAAGGTAGTTCTCGATGATCCCGTTGTGGACCACCGCAAGCCTGCCGGTGCAGTCCTGATGAGGGTGAGCGTTGACGTCCGACGGCTTACCATGGGTCGCCCACCGGGTGTGTCCGATGCCGACCGACGCTATCAGCGAGGACGGCACTTGAGCCTTCAGCCCAGCAATCCGCTCTGCCGACTTGATGACTTCGATGCCGTTGCCGTTTACGACCGCGATGCCGGCCGAGTCATAACCACGATACTCAAGCCGTCCAAGTGAATCGAGAAGAACTTCCGTAGTTTTTCCGCATCCTATATAACCAACAATTCCACACATAAGTATTATACCCCCTATTTACAGGACCCTGGTGTTATCGGCCACATTGGACCAGATTAGCGCGCCGGATCCAACTTTACACCTAATTCCAACTATCTTGCCTGGTTTGACCAGCACTCTGCCCCCTATATCGGTGTTATCTCCAATGATTGCGCCTATGTTGGCACGCATGAGCGAGTTTTCGACCTCTACCCTGGTGTTCTCTGATTCGGCGATGAAAGCCGGGCCGATCGTTGAGCCTTCCCCTATAATCGATGCAGAGATATGGCTGAAGGACGATACCCGCACATTGCTCATAATAATACTGTTGGATATGCGCACGAATGCCTCGACGGTCGAGTTGCTCCCTATGCTGGTGCTGGGCAAAATCACTGCGTTCGGGCCGATGTCGCAATTGTCGCCGATGCTTACCGGACCGACAATGTACGATCCCGACCTAACTACCGTGTTCTCGCCGATGCTTACCGGACCGACAATATGCGCTCCCTCATCGACCAGCCCATGGTTCTCGGGCTTCTGACGGGCCAGAGTGGCTGCGTTCAGGTCAATCAGGTTCCATAGGTACACGGCGTCCATCCAGAGCGCGTTGGTGTGCACCGCCTGAACCGAATAATTGTTCTCGATCATCTTCCGGATAGCATCGGTGATCTCGTACTCTCCCCTCTCAGATATATCCATGTATTCCAGAAAGTCAAATATCTTCGGGGAAAAGCAGTATACGCCTGCGTTGACAGTGTTACCGATCTCTTTGTTCTTGGGCTTCTCCTCGATTCCCTTGACCAAGTTATTCTGGGTTTGCACAACCCCGTACGCCTGTGCTTTATCCACGTTAACCGTGAGCATCGTTGCGTCGCCGGCCTTGTGCTTGACGATCTCCCTGATGGCAGACGCGTCGATCACTGTGTCACCGTTGATGACTAGAAAATGGTCCTTGATCAGATGGGATGCCTGCCGGAGCGCGTGTGCGGTGCCAAGCTGCTGGAATTGCTCAACGTAGGTGATATTAACTCCCCACCGGCGGCCGTCGCCGAAATAGTCCATGATCTTTTCACGCTTGTACCCTACTACCATGACAATATCGATGATACCGCTTTCCTGGAGCGCGTTGATCACGTACTCGAGTATGGGTTTATTACCCGTCTGGATCATGACCTTAGGTCTGGTAGCCGTAAATGGTTTAAGCCTGCTGCCTTCGCCGGCGGCAAGAACAACTGCCTTCATAAATACAAACTTCCTTGTTATGCTTACATTATTGTAATTTTTGCATGGTAAGTTATCGCCTATGAGTATTTGAACTTTTTCGTTCCGCATAGTAGCCAAATGTATGCCCTATAAATATTTCTATGGATTATGTCCGTTATTTCCTCTACATTATATTAATAATATATTTAATCACCAGACCAAAATTGTTATAAGCTTCAAGCACTTTTAGATGGAACATCTTAAAATCTTAGAGGTATTTATCATGGCGAGATTCCCCGAAGCAGAGGCCAGAACTCTGAACCTGCAGATCTGCCGCAAATGTAACGCGAGGAACGCACTAAGAGCGACGCGCTGCAGAAAATGCGGTTACGAAGGCCTCAGGCCGAAGAAGAAAGAGCTTAAGAAATGAACCACCACACCCTATAGGGCTGTGGTTTCCTGTTTCATCGAATGGCACTTACCGTCCCCGTTCCACCGCCCTACAACATTTCCAACCACATACGCTTAACCATAGAGATTCGAAAATAATACACGCAGAGGGAAACCAAGGGATTAAATTAACCCCGACGCTAAAACAACCCAGTTTTCTCAAACCCCACAGCCAATCCAAATAAACACGATAGCATGACAGCCGGCCAAACAAACAAGGTCACAGCGCTGCTCATCCATTATTGGCATACACTACTGACATACCACTGACATATGCATATAATAGAGATAGCAGATTACAAATCGTTGTATTACGGGCACGGAAAATTTCACGAGCCAACAATGATGTCGTCCTAGCTGATCTTGTCCTTCAGAATCTTCTTCACGGCAACTCTGTCGTGCTTCTGCTCCAGTGCACACCTATGAGGGAGTATGCATCTTTGATCGAGAGATCATGCCCTAAGACGAACTTCTAACCTCCTTATGCACTTTACCAGGATTTCCACCTTGGACATACTTGAATTCTGTATGTTGGCACAGGTGATATAAGTCATCACCTGTTATCGGCGGACGACCGGATGGTTTCCGATCCGGCTATCAACACGAACGCTTGATTGCTCAGATGTGGTTTTCTGATCCCCTCTCAGATCGTCTAGTGAGCCACTCGGATATCTGAGCAATCAATCGTTCGCGTTACCGGCCCACTACTTTCCAGCAGCTTTCCGTGGCTCCCGCTCCAACAATAGATCAAAAAGGTCGTCACGGTCGTCAAAATGTTTGAGCTTCTCGTCCTCGATAAGCAGCGTGTTCCCGATAGCCTTAGAAGGATAAGGCCCTTTGACTATGTATAAGGAATAAGTCCCGGCGACGCTGGCCAAGCTGGACATAAACCTAGCCCGTTTCAGCATCGCTTCGCTATAGTCGCTTACACCGGTGAGAACCTTGTTCGAGTTATCCCGGGAGAGGGCGTTAAAAGGGGCCCGAGTAGTGTGGAAAACCTGGAATCCGATATGCATAAGGGCGCTCAACGCCTCTTTTTCTGCGTCGCTAGCGTTCCGCAGGTCGTTAGGCGACGCCCCAGAGCCCTCCGTTTTCTCAAAGCGAACGATCATGTTGATTGGGTATGCGATCGGCGAGTCTAGGATCTCTTCCAGCTTCAAGGCAGCCTCGATAGTCGCATTCATACCGTTCTCGTACTTGCTGATGGTCCGCCGGGATACACCCAACGATTTAGCCATCTCGCCAAGCGAGATGTTCCGGGATTCCCTAAGCCCGCGCAGAGTCTCCCCATCGATCTCGACGTACAGGCCGCCCGGTGCGGCATAGACCAGCGGCGGCACACCCTCTATGAAGTAGTCATGAAGGGTCTCGATATTGATGCATGGTATACCGTACCTCAGGTAGACAGCCCCGATTTCGAGCGGATGATCGTTGGTATGCTCTCCGATGACCATCGGCGACCCGTTGAATAATACGGCCAGCCGTCTCATTTCCTGGGACGTGTCCTCACCCAGGCCCTCGATGTTCGACAGGACTTTCAGAAGAAGCAGTGTAGTATCTCTCCGGGCTGCAACGTCAAAGCTGCGAGGCCGAATGTCACACTTCTCCGAGAGGATAAACTCTGCCTTGCTCAGCAAGGCAACAACCCTGTCAAGCAAAGTTTCCCGCGTCATAGTCCGAAAGAGTTAAATCTTTAATATGATACTGTCAATTTTCAAATATTAATACGTTGTGTACAGGAAAAGAAAGGAAAGAGGAAAACGATGATAAACGATGATACACCTCGGAATCGATGACACAGACTCCAAATCCGGTATGTGTACCACGTACCTAGCGGCCATCCTAGCGGAGCGCCTCTCTGAATACGGGGTCTCCGAATACCCTCGCCTGATCCGATTCAATCCCAACATCAGATATAAGACCAGAGGCAACGCAGGAGTCTGCCTGACGATCAGCGCCGGTCCAGAGGCGATCGATAGGGTGGAGCGCGTCGCACTAGATATGGTTAAAAAGCATGCCCGGCTCGATGATGATAACACGAACCCCGGCGTAATACTCTACGAGGGACGTATTACCCCGGAACTTAAGGCCTATGCACTCCGGGTGGTGAGGGACGTTGTCGAGATCGAAGAGGCTGAAGCGCTGGCGAAAAAGTACCGTATGCGAGCCCATAAGTTCAAGAACGGCAGGGGGATCATTGGAGCGCTCGGAGCGATCTGCACGGACCTAGTGGATGATTGCACATACGAGTTGCTCGCCTATCGGATGCCGGATAACTACAAAAAGCCCCGCTGGCTGGACCGGGCGTCCGTATACGCTATGGATGCGGCCACATACCCCAACACATGGGACAACGTGGACCTGTACAACAAGGTGATAGTCTTCTCCCCGCACACCCCGGATCCTGTATTATATGGTATCAGGGGAAGCGATCCCCATATTCTTTTAAAAGCACAGAGGATGCTGACGACTGAGCCCGTCGAGCGGAGCCAGATCTTCATCACCAACCAGGGCACTGACATGCATTTGATCAGTGCCAAATCGATCGATGAGGCACAGGATGACCGCTCATATATGATCCGGGGAAAAGTGACGAGAACACCACGCACCAAAGAGGGCGGACACGTCTTTTTCGAGATCTCTGATAGGTCAGGATCCTTGAAGTGCGCCGCCTTCGAGCCCACCAAAAATTTTAGAGAGATCGTGAGGAAACTGGCCCTCGGTGACGAGATCATGGTCTACGGCAGCGTCAAAGATCGAACGATGAACTTGGAGAAGCTGGAAGTAGTACGCCTCGCTCCTCTAACCCGTACAGTATCTCCAATCTGCCCACAGTGCGGTCGCCATATGGAATCGGCCGGATCAGGGCAAGGATACAGGTGCAGGCGGTGTAAGACCAAGGCATCCTCGCGGGTCATAGAAGAGATTAATAGAGATCTGAACCAGGGTCTGTACGAAGTTCCACCCACTGCCAGGCGGCACCTGGCGAAGCAGATCGTCAGGATCAGAAACCCATGGTGTACGATACATCCAAGCAGATAAGACTCTAGCTGTTGTAGCAGCGCCAGGTAGTATTATCCACACCCAGCAATGCGACAACATGAACGCTGCTCTATGCCAGAACACAGATAAAATTGAGGAATGGCGTTAGCATTGCTGCCTCGCCTGATCTGAGCGATCATATGCGACTACTCCCAAGGGCTGAAGCCGGCGGGCGTCTAGGGTTTAACCGACATTATATGTAACCCCACCTGATAATACCTTCAACAGCATCCCAACATAAACAGTGCCAGTTAACCGATAGACGTGCGGGGCACGCCCACCCCACGACTTTGGTCGTGGAGTTTCGCTACCCCCACCCCATCCCTAAAACACTTGTGGATTAATCTTTTGCCGCGATGACCTGAAGCAGTTCCCGATCCAGCAGCAGTGAGTCGAGCTTGTTGTCGGCGGTGATAACCGGTACCTGTTCGATGCGGTTGCGGCGCATCTTTTTGGCGACCTCGGAAACCGTAGTTTTATTGAACGCGGTGATCACGCTCTTGACCATGACGTCCTTAACGGGCACGTCAGGCAGCGATATCCTCGAGACGCCATAGTATAGGCTCATTGTATCCCGCATGCTCTCCCATGTCCATTTGTCCTCGTCCGATGCGGCGGACATATCCGACTTTTCCACTGAGTCCTCTATGCGGCTCAGGTTGATGATATCGGTGATGCTGATGATGCCGGCGAGCTCCCGCTTGGAGTTAAGCACTGGCAACGCATCTCTCTTACTCAGGCGGATGATCTCGGCCGCGAGCGGCACCGGGGTTTCATCCCAGATCGCCACGACCCCATCCCTGAGATAATCCGTGATCTGGTCGTTGATCTCCATCTGCCCGATGGCACCGATGATATCGCTGACAGTGACTATACCAACCAGCTTGCCTCTCACAACTACCGGAAGCCTTCTTAGCCCTGTCTGGATCAGGATGGCGGCCGCTTTTGAAAGTGAAGCATCGGGGGTGATGGTAATAGGCTCCCTAGTCATAAGCATTGCAATCTGCTCCTCCTCAGGGTGCTTCAGGATGTCAATGCGGGTGACGATACCTAGCAGTGTACCGTCCTTTACAACGGGCACTGCAGAGATACGCTCTTTCTGCATGAGCTCGAGGATCTCGTCCCTGGTTCCCGGGATCTCGATACTCTTTACGTTCTTGATCATGATGTCGTCGACTGTTACTGCTTGCTTCATAGCATACCTCGCATGGCTCTTATGATATACATACTTATTTATTTGCCCGCTTCTTTGTGGCTCTTGATCACCAGTACCGGACAAGGAGCGATACGCACGACCTTTTCCGCTACACTGCCCAGCAAGATTCGGTCGATGCCACTCTTGCCCAGGGTGCCCACGACGATCAGGTCCACACCGTTATCCATGGCAAACCTGGTAATCTCCACCGCGGGGTTTCCCTCCAGAACATGGGTCTCCAGATCAAGTCCCTGCGCGACATCCCTGACCCGGGTCACCGCATCCTCTCCCTCATCCTTCAGCAGCTGGTACATGTTCTCCCAGGTGACATCCATAGGGATCGAGGTGAAGGTTACGGTATCAACAACATACACAGCGTATATTTTAGACTTGTGCTGTCTGGCTAACTCAATGCCTGTTTCAACCGCGCTCTGGGTCCTTTTCGAGCCGTCCGTAGCGATCAGGATTTTCTTGAAGATTTCTGCCATATTCTGCCTCCTATAATCGTATGTTCGATGTCGTCCGGACGCGCCCGCCGCACTATAGAACTCAACGGGTTCCGGGAACATTTCAGGTTATCGGAATTCTGGTTCAACACCAGCATATCGGCATCCTTTCCGGTAATAATCGAGCCTTTGGCCTCCCCGCAGCCAAGCAGTTCAGCACCGTTCAAGGTCGCCATCCTCAATGTATATGCATCGTTATGTAAAAATGCTTTTGATGTCCACTCCATCTCCCTGAACATGTCAGGCCCGTTTAACATAACATTATCGGTCCCCAGCGCCAGCAGCAGGCCTGCACTCACCATCTTCATCAAAGGGGGGAAGCCTGCCCCGGTCGCCGCATTGGACCTCGAGCAGATCACAACAGGAATATCTGCATCGGCGACCTTCCTAATATCGCCAGCGCCGGCATGGGTCAGGTGCACTAGAAAGTCAGGGGATGCCTCTAGAGCAGGACCGATGTCGCCGCGACCAGCTTCTCCGGCGTGAATGCCAACGAGCTTTCCCGCCCGGCTGGCTTTGCCAGCCCACTCAAGCAGCAGATCCCTAGAGATATCGCCGGCGCCACTGATACCCAGGCCGTCGGCGATTTTGAGTACATCCTCCGGAGTATCGTCGCCGGCCACCCTACCCATGATCGTCGCCCGGTTTCCTGCGACACCACGTAACAGCTTCGCCCCTGCAACGCCACTCTCACGGAAATCGATACAATGACAGGTACCGGTCGCCGCCATATCAGCGAGCGTGGATATCATGCAATTCTGCAGATCTTCCGACGCAGCATCCCTGAGGATCCGATGCTTGAGGCCGTCCGGAGGGGCGACCAAGTCAGCCAGAGGCATATAAGGAAGATCCTTCGCGATCGAGTCGCCCATATGGGTATGAGCGTTGATAAATGCAGGACATACGAGACCATGTATATCACCACGGGTCCGATCGAAGCCCACCTCCCGGATCTTGCCACCCCTAACGGCCACATAGCCGTCCCTAACCTCAAAGTCGTCTCCATAAACGATCGTGCCGGATACGACATATTCCTCTGGCATGTAAGACTTGATCGCCCCCTAACAAAAATAACTTTGCGCCCGGGAATGGGAAGAACAATATAGATCCGTGTTTGTTTATCGTCCGCATGTGATAATCGGGGTCTATACTAGTATGATTGGTATGAGACTGGCAAACTGTCAGAGTAGGTAGCGATGGGCTATAGGCGTAGGCCGCTGAGTAAAAACGACGAATCGATCGGCACTCTACCTGTACGAAAATTATATCAATGAGCCTGTATTAACTGAGTCTGGAGAAAATCATGGCAAAGTCGTCAGATAGAGGAACCGGCCTGATGTCGTCCGCCGGCCTGATGCGGTACTTCGAGGCCGAAGAGTCGGCCATTAAGATCGATCCCAAGACGGTGGTCATAGCGGGCGTGGTTCTGGGCGTACTTATCGAGTTGCTCAACGCGACCTACGGTCACATCTGGTAGAAAAAGAAACCTGAAAAATTCCCTTTTTCTTACAATTTCCGTAGCTGGCTGAGGGAAAAGTAGGTGAGCCTGTCCTTTATAGGAACGGGCCATAGGGGCTGAGAAAGCCCGGTTGTTTTAGCGCCGAGGGGAATCCGACCCATGAGGCTCTACAATTATTTAACACTTAACCGCTCTACACATGCCAGGTTACAACCCGAAATCCAGGTTTTTAGGCGCATAAATGATAAAGCGCGAGAAAAACATCTACTGCGTTCACCCTTCAAAATGGACGAGGTAAAACGTCATGCGTTAATAAGCGCATAACAAAATTACCATAATCGGATTGGCCGTTACTCAATATTCCGTTTACACTAGCCGATATTCCTTTTTGACATGCTACATCCATCATTTTATGCGCTTAAAACTCCGGAACTCAGGTTACAATGTACAGCGACGCCTTCGAGCGTCCTTCGCAAGGCTGTGAGTGTTGGCGGTTGTAAAGGGCTAGGGGGAGCCCGCCTCATTTGAAGGATAATCACGCCTATGCCATCCATAGGGAGGGCATGCGCTTTTCTATGAAACAGGAAGCTATAGCCATTCAGGGCGTGGCAGTTCACACATCAATCGCCGGGATTATCCCTCGGAATATGCTCAGGTTTGCCTCCTTCCTTGCCCCTCGCGGGCTCTTCACGCGGCGGCGACTCTACTACCGTCTTTCTCTCCTCGGGCGGCACGTACTGGATAGGCTCGCTTTTCTTTCTGGCCATGATCAAAAGTGAGCTTTTGAGTGGTTAAGAGTATCTCGATTAAAGTAGAAGTATGATGCAGCGATAGATATACATGGATAAAATAGACTTGTTTCTTTGATGTCGCTGCAGGACTACAGGTCGTTCGAACCAATCAAAGCTAAATACGAGATCGTCTTCATCGGCCGGTCCAATGTGGGCAAATCCACAATCATGCGGGAGCTGATCGGCGCGAAGGTGAAGGTCGGCCGAAGGCCCGGGGTGACCCAGAAGCCCAACTATTACCTGTTCAACGACCTCCTGGTCACCGATATGCCCGGTTATGGGTTTATGAGGGGTGTGGAGCAGGCTAAACAAGAACGGATAAAGGATCTGATCGTCAGGTACTTCGAAGACAACGCGGGCCGCATTTTATGCGCGGTCCAGGTGGTCGATGCCAAGGCATTCAGCGAGATCGTGGACAGATGGGACAGCAGGAGGGAGATCCCGATCGACGTGGAGCTAAACGACTTTTTATATGACCTGGACCTCGATGTGGTGTTAGCCGTCAATAAGATGGACAAGATCCACCCCGAAGCATGGGACGAAATCCTGGATGGAATCTGTGAGCGTCTGCACATGCTGCCCCCATGGGCCCAGTGGACCGATAGGGTGGCGCCCATCGTAGCCAAGAAGGGTGACACAAAAGTTCTGAGCAGGATCCTCAAAGAGCGACTCAGAAAGGCTGGGCTCGAGAGATACGTCAACGTTTTCAGCTGATTTATAAATAAGGTATTGCAAAAATCGAATTGGTGTGCTCTGCTTATTTCTGCTTTGCCGTCATTATGCTGGACCATGTGCTATGCCCTTTTTAGGAAAGCCATTTTTGTGGTTATGCGATTGGCATCGTCCACATGAGATAGCGTACACCATAACATCAAAGCGCTTGGCTAACAATTCCGACGCGACAAAATCCTCGATTATATAAACGTATGAAGGTGCTGAGGTGCAAACCCCAATTACGGTAGCGCGTGAAACTGATATAATAAAATGGCGTTTTCGCACTCCGAAAACAATTTTGCAACATCCTATAGATATTAAAGAAATGTGTTTACAATAGCCAGTTGATGTTAATCCCATACTCTTCTGTTTCCATCCCCGGTTCTCCGCCTTTCCCATGATAATCAGAGCAGGCGGTCAGTTTAAGATTATAGCACTGGGCCATCTCGACGGTCTTCAGGTTCATCTGTCTCTCCATGATAATACGCTCATAAGGCTCGATCTCTCTGATGGCACGTACTTTAGTCTTATGCCGGTACTTGCACAGTTCGACGCCTACTCCCCCGAGCCTCTGGAATTTTTTCATCACTGCATCCGGCCGCGCATACTCAAACGGGTGGGCCAGCACCGGTAGGCCTCCCGATTTTTTGATTAGCGCGATACATTCCTCCATTGTCAGCTCGTGGGCTTTTTTTGTTTCCACCTCTGGCAATCGAAAAATTCGGTAAAGATCCTCTTTCAGGATGGCGATGTCGAGCTTCCGGGCTTGCTCGATGATCTCGGCGGCGATATGAGGCTTGCCCACTATGACCCCGGAGGTACGCCTGCGGACGGCGTCGAAGCGGACGGGCTCCCAGCCTTGGTACCGTTCGGAAAGATGCGTATTGACGTTGTCTAGGAGTCGCTTCCTAGAATCGATCCGGGCGTCCGCCAGCTGTTTCAGCTCTTGGCGTAACTCCATGTTTTCCGTATCGATCTTCAGCCCCACCACGTGGACGTCCTTATGGCCGTCCTCGTCCTTGGTTGACAGTTCGACGCCTGGAAGCAGTTTGATTCTGCATCGCTCCGCCTCCAGAAAGGCTTCGGGGTAAGCGGAGATGGTATCATGATCTGTGATGGCGATAAGCTGGATGCCAAACGTAGATGCGAGGCGGGGGATCCAGGCGGCAGATACTTTGCCATCAGAACAGGTAGTATGAACGTGGGTGTCGATCTTCATAGAGTCCTCGAATAGGCAGCAAGCAAGCTGTGTAGAGGAATATCTGCTTAAGTATTTTACTTATCTATCTACTACTTACTTGATTATTCATCTTCCGGGCGTTAAGGGGTGTAAGGAGACCCCGGTCTTTAGGCCGGGGAGGAATTACACCCTCTTAAATCCCTCTCGCAGCAAACTCTAAATACTGCTTATTCCATATATA
>DATHCY010000219.1:0-5243 GCA_035319305.1 Methanocella sp. | reverse complement strand
GATCACAATTCCTGTCAGCAATATGATCTCGATATTCTTCAATTCCATTCATCCCCGCTATTACGAGGCATAATACTCACTAATATGTTATCCAAAAATCCGGTGCATTTTCCCATCGCGAGGTCTGGATCGGATCTGGAGGACAAAAGCATCAAATAACTTGTCGGCTGATTGGATGGCATTTCCTGTGCTACTGAAAGTTAGAGAGGGTCAGATGCCCTTTCCTCAACGGTATCGCATCGATGCCCAGCTTGGCGGTAATGTCTCGGGCAAGCTCTTTTGCAAAGCCGTGTATTGTATATACGATCTCGGGGTTGACCGCCTTGGTGAAAGCCAGCAGCTCATCATAGTCAGCATGATCGGACAGAGGGAACGCTGTATCAACGTGCATATAGCGACCGTGCTTGGCGTCGATCGCCCATCCCGACACCATTGCGGTTTTTGCCCCTTGAGAGATATATTTTTTCACCAGCGGATCGCTTTTACCGCTTGCAGACGCCACGATGGCTATCGGATCGCCGGTCGTCTTTTCCGGAAGCTTTTTCGCCTCCAGCCTGTGCCCGTATTGCCACAGCACCTCGTTTACCTTTAGCACCGGGCTGCTCGTATACACGTCCCGTCCGCTCAGCGCTGAGATCACTTCCTGGGCTTTGCCGAAGGTATACGCGTAGATCACCGAGTGCCGGTCACAGGTCGCATTGTCGTCGACCCAATCGCGCATGGCCTTTATCGTCTCCTCTGTGGGCGGGAACACATAGCGCTCTTTCCCGAACGTCGACTCGATGATCAGCACACTCGCGTCGACAGGTTGTGCCCCGGGAGAGCAGTACTTTTTTCTGGTGCACAGGTCCCCTGTATACAGGATCTTTTTATCCCCGGCTATTAAAAACATGGTCGAGCCGGGTACATGCCCTGAGTCCAGCAGTTCCACTCCATCGCATAAAGCACGCTTCACAGGTAACCCGGTACGGTTTTGCACAATAGCGGCGGTAATGTCCGAACAGACAATAGCATGGCTCAGGGATGAGGGTACATGATCAAAATGACCATGGGAAACGAGGTTAACGCAGTCACGTACACATCGTTTCGGGTCACAGCGGTATTCCCTACCCGAAAAAACCGACACGCCATTGTCCAGGTAGATCATCTGCAACTCCTCTGTATATTAGGTTGAAATAGTTGCCGATAGGCCAATACAACTTCACCATCAGGCTGCATATCGTCCGCCTGCAAATTCTAACTCAAAAAGGCTTTACCGCAAAGCGATGGCGAATTAAGTATATATACTACTAACGAGCGCCTCTCTTCATTATTCTGTTCATTTCAAAGCTATATAACGCCCTGTTAGACAAAAGATATAAATACAGGCGTTTTTAAGTTATATATATCGTTAAAAACGGGAATTTCGCAACGCGAGGAGGTGGACACATATGAAGGAACTGCCCGTCGCATCCGTCGACAGGATCATCCGTAACGCTGGCGCAGACCGGGTTAGCGAAGATGCAAAAGAGGCGCTCGCTGCCATACTCGAGGAGTACGGCACCCGTGTCTCTTCAGAAGCAATCAAGCTTTGCAAGCACGCAGGCCGCAAGACCGTGAAAGAAGAAGACATTAAGCTGGCGTCTCAGAGGATACATTAAAGGGTCAGGCAGGGCTGTGCTACAACAACCTTGCCCTTACTTTATTTATGAGATCTAAAATACTATTTTTATCCCATGTGCTATCGGTAAGTAACCTTATATTTGCACGGCCCGGTTTTTCCCACTTCCTCCACGACCGGTAGTTCGAGATCGGTCTCCTGGGATGTCTTCACCTTAAAGCCGTAGGCTCTGGATATGTAAGGTGATATCGCATTTGAGCTATTATCCGCATGCCGGCTATGCCGGTCGAGCCGCTCAGCCGCTATGCTGTTTGCTATCTCCCCGGCCCGGATTACCCTGCTTTCGATGACCGGCTCCAGCATAGCATCGATCTCATATCCCACCGAGTTGCGGCCCGACGCCATGGCCGCCAGAGTCGTCGTCCCAGTCCCAGCAAACGGATCCAACACCGTGTCGCCCTGAAGTGAATACATGTTAATGAGCCTGTAAGGCAGCTCGAACGGATATGCGGCGGATCTGTCACGGCCCTTGCCGCTACCGTTCAGCCTCTGTGACACTCCCCGGAGGTCGGACCATACGTCCGAAAACCACGTGTTTCGCTCTTCCCTGAAATAGGCGCTGCGCCTCCTGCATCTGTCCTCACGGGGAAACTGCCTGTTTCCCCCCTTGCGGAATATCAGGATGTACTCGTGCTCCAGCGTCACATACGCGTTAGGGGGGATCATGCCCGACCCCATAAACTTATTTGGTTTGTTCGAATGCTTCCTCCACAGGACAAGCGGAAGCATATCATACCCGGCCTCAATGAAAAACCTGGATATCCTCACGTGATTTGGGTATAGCCGGAACTCGCCATCTAGTGTCCTGGTCGCGTCCCCGATGTTGACGCATGCGATGCCGGACGGCATTAGCGCCCGGTCAACCTCCCGCCATACCCGGTCGAGGGATCTGTGCATGAGCTCGTGGGCCCGCTTTCCATCGGCGGTTTCCAGTGCTCGTCGGATCTTCGGGTCCGAACCGAACAGCCCGTCCCACATCCCGATCATCGGGTAGGGCGGAGAAGTGACCACAAGGTTGATCGACCCCGGATGCAGCTCCTCCATAGCTGACGCGTCCCTGAAATAAATAGCATGTGTAGTAATCATGGTCTTCATCCAGCTAGCCGCGCCAATCAGTATCCATTTCGACGATCGATCCCTTTGATCAACGCGGTCAATGTCTCGTTCACGGGGGTGGAGATGCCGTGCTTGTCGCCTATCTCGCAAATTTTGCCATTGATAACATCGATCTCCGTGCGCTTCCCCTTCGATACATCCTGCAGCATGGATGAGCGGTTATTTTTTGTGTCTGATATCACCCTGAACGCATGCTCTATCGGGTTGAGGCCGATGTTGATGCCCTCCGCTGCTGCCACAGCCTCCGCTTCCGCTACCGCTGCCGCTACCAGCGCCTTCAGTTCAGGCACCTCCAGCAGCATGCCGTTGTTCAGCCCTGTGAGCGCGGCAATGGCGTTGATTCCTGTATTCGCGAACATTTTTTCCCACTGAGCTGCCCGGATGTCCTCGGCAATCCTCGCCTTCAGTCCCGCCTTCTCCAGGGCGATCAGCGCGAGGTCAAGCCGGTCCCGGGCCCCGGGGTCCGCCGAGCCCAGCACAGTTTCGCTGTACCCGGTTGCCTTCACTTTACCCGGCTCGATAAATGTAGCCCCGCTATAGGACACACCGGTGGCTACCCTGCATTTGCCGATCACTCCGGCCGCCATCTCATCTCCCCCAAGGCCGTTATGGATCACCACTACCAGGGTGCCCGGGTTCAGCGTCAGGCCACGGAGGGCAGCGGCTATGTCGTATGATTTGACGGTGACAAAAACCAGGTCGGATTCGGCGGGCTCCGCCGAGATTTTGGGCCGGGAATTCACCTGCATAATGCCGGTCACTGAGATACCCTGCCGAAGTTTCTCCACATCCTTCGGGCGGCACACCAATGTAACATCCTGGCCGGAAGCGGCCAGCATCGCGCTATAAAACGTGCCCAGCGCCCCGGCACCGATCACACTGATCTTCATATTTAGCAATAAGTGGCGGTGCTATATCTGAGTTTCCAGTCCACTTCAGACTTCTGTAGGTATCTCCCCTAGTTTAAAAAGCTCCTTGAACTTATCCTCGTTGATCCTGAGGCGTATCCGTGGTCTGCCATAGGGTGCTCTGACGTTTTCCTCATATATGACTCCTAAGCCCTCTAGAAAGTCCTTTCGGCGGGAAAAGGTGGCCTTGGAGGCCAGCCTGGTATACTCTCCCCAGGCAACGACATCAAAGAACAGCTCTTCGTTAATTGCCGCGGCCAGCAATAGTATTGCTACCATATCAATCGTATTGGGCTTCAGCACAGTGTACCTGTGATCGGATAAAAGCTTACTCAGCTTGATAAAGTCCTGAATCGTGTTATGACCTAAATGATCAGGGTCTTGATCGGCGGAATGCATGTGATAGAGTATATTTTCTCATGATATAATTATCTTTTGCTTATTATTCACTTAATAAGTCAGCCCTTATGTATGACGTTTTTAGGTGGGGGGCTTCCCGATCTGTCCGCGTAGCTGACTGAGCACACTATCCCGGGCTTCGACCGAAACCTGGATACACGGCTTACCCCCGGATCTGGTGTACTCAACCGATTTTACCACTGCCGTTTCGTGCAGCCAGGATAGCAATGACTGGCCCTCCTCATTGTTCGGCAGCGTGATCTCTCTGGATATCCACCGGGGCAGGAGGCGTTCTATCGTCGATCGCAGTTCGTCTAGGCCCGCCCCAGTTTTCGCCGAGACAACGAGGGGTCGGGGCGCCAAGCCTGCTATCGTAGCTTTCGTTCGTTCCAGCATCTCCGGGTTCGTCTTATCGCTCTTATTTAGCACGGTGATGACTGGCACCGGGCCTATTTTGCCCCATAGCGTGTCGTGGCAGGTGATGAGTTTATCTAGCACTACATCCGGTGGCTCGCTGGCGTCTACGACTAGGAGGATGAGGTCCGCCTCGTATATTCCGGTCAGCGTCGACCGAAACGCCTCTACCATGAAGTGGGGCAGATCCTTAATGAAGCCGACCGTATCGGTCAACAGCACCCTGCGTCGGCATGCTTCCAGCCGTCTAGTCGTCGGCACTAGGGTGGTAAATAGCTGATCCTTAGCTATCACAGATTCGCCCACCAGCGCGTTCATTAGGGTGCTCTTACCCGCGTTGGTATACCCAGCCAGCGATACCATGTCAAAGCCACGCTCTTTCCGTTGTTCTCGGGCCTGATCCTGCCTCTTTCTGATAATCTCGAGCTCGGCTTCGATTTTGGCTATTCTGCCGGTGATTTCGCTCTCGTAGATATCCGCCTGGTATCGCCCGAGGCCTTTGAAGCCGGGTTGCTCTCCCCGTCTTGCCAGGGTGACCTTCATCCGGGCCCTGGGCTTCTCGTAGATGAGGTTTGCTAACTCGACTTGGAGACGGGCCTCTTTGGTACGGGCCCGCTGGGCAAAGATCTCCAGGATCAGGTTGAAGCGGTCGATGGCTTCCACGTGAAAGAGCTTCGAGAGGTTGTAGGATTGCACCGGCCCCAGCTTCTCGTCGACGATCACCTTATCCGGCTTCAGGTCGGAGA
>DATHCY010000218.1:0-7162 GCA_035319305.1 Methanocella sp. | reverse complement strand
ATCTCCGCCGCCTGCCGCGCCTCTTCCAGCGTAATAAAGCCCGGATGAGCCAGCACATCCACATCTTCACACAACACCGCAGCCCGGTTAGTGCCAGGAGCCACAGGCTCTGCCGCGGTCTCTCCGTGGACGACCACAATCTCCGCCCCACATTCCTTTGCCTTTCGGGCCAAAGGAGCAATATGCTTCGGAGGCACATGCGTCAACTCCACACCAGGTATAACCGCGATATCGTAGCCATCCTCCAGGTAGCGGGCTCTCATAGCTGCATCGACCAGCTGCTCCAAGTTTGTATAGTCAGCATGATCCGTGATGGCGATGGCCTTGTAGCCAGTCACCACAGCCCTGCGCACCAGTTCGCTGGGCAGCAACTCGCCATCGCTGAAAAGAGTATGGGTATGGAGGTCGATCATAGGCCGATCATCACTCAGAGGAGTTATACAACGAGATATTAATGCTTTTCGAGGGCAGGAAAAATAAGTCCATCATTGTTTGCCGCCGCGCATCCTGATAATCTCGGTGCCGACTCGGCGAACGATATCAGATTTCGGTCCCAGGTTATCAACCAGCACCATACCGCTCCGGTCCGACCATGTGGCAGGATGAGCTTTGCCTGTCACCATCTCTGGGTTCATCCCCAGCTTCTGGGCCGCTTTGAATATTTCCGACGTGCGCGGGGACTTGACCGAAGCAGCCTCAGGCGCTAGTCGGCCGTCCTTTCTTGTCCTACCGGAATCAAGATACAAAGGCCAGATCACTATTTGTCGCTTCTCTTTCATCTCTTCACGTTGCATCAATACCACCTTACCCGTCATGCACTATATGGCTTTCGGGTATAAAAGAAGGGGGACTAATCAATGTTTTCATATATCCCCTTTTGACGGATCCCCTTTTAGCGGCGCCGACAGTTGTTGCTGCGATCTGGTCCCCGTCACATCCTCAAATCGCACCATCTCGCTCATAAAGATGTGCATCTGTCGTTCGTCGATGGTCCTGGTATCGATGCAGAAGATAACCCTGCTGTTACTCACCATGATCCGGTCATTGAGGTAGTGGATAAACTTGAGCAGCGTTTCATAGCTGCTCCTCATCATAAGATATTCCATGCCATCCAACAGGATCAGGCCATCCTTAGCCTCTGACATATACTTATATATCGTGGCAGCAAGGCCTGTAATGTTATCGGGCTTGATCACGCTTTCCCCATCCACCTTATCGCCGCTATTGAGCCAGATAATCGGCGTCTTCTCCAGACCGTACTTTTCCCGGATCTTCTTCGGGTTCTGCCTAGTGATACATAGACCCTGGATATTGTGCTTCACCTGATCGGCGAATACCTCTATATAGTCTTGGTGCACCTTCTTGTCCAGTAGATATATCATGCCCGGCTCTAACTGATATGCGCACGAGGTGTTGGAAACCGCCATTTCTGTCACCGGCACAACCATCAGGCCAGCAATCTCAGAAAAGTCCTTTAGCGTGATGATAAACCCGCTTCTAATCCCATCCTTATACAGCTTAGAGGTCGACATGCTCACCTTGATAATAGAGCCATCTTTGCACCTGAAGTCTCGCACATAGCTCTTGTTATCCCCGATATCGAGCATCGTCTCGGGGGGCAGCAGGGAGTTCACCGACCTGCCGACGACCTCATCCTGCGTGTATGAAAGCAGCCTGGATGCGCTGCGGTTAAACGAGACTATAAGCCCTGCAGCATCAGTGGTGAGCATTGCATCAGGCGATTCATTAATGATGGCCGCAAGATAGCTGCTGGTATCCTGTACCTTCTTGAACAACCGGTGGTTTTCGATGGCGATACCAAGCTGCGAACTGATGCTCAGCAACTCCCTTGTAATATCCGATCCCAACTCTTGATCCGATGATAGAGCCATGATCCCTACCATTTTTTCTTTGACCATGATCGGCACATTCATTATCATCGAAACATTATCGACGTCATATATGAACCGCGAGCTCTCGCAGAGGTACACTTTACCAGAACTGGCCGCTGCTATACTCGGAACCGATTGCCTATACCGCACGATCCTCCCATTATCGGAGCGCGTGGCCACCGTCCGAAGAACTGCGTCAGGCGAGTCCTCCGAGTCAAAGAGATATATTGCCCCGGCATCGATTTCCAGCAGGCTCAGGACATCCCGAAGCGCGCGATCGAGCATATCCCGGACGTTATCCGACTTGTTGATTGTCGCGGTGATCGTACCGATAATTTCCAGATGGCGGTTGTTCTCTTTCAGCGCCATCTCCGCCTGCTTACGCTCGGTGATATCCCTAGAAAACGCGCAGATGTACTCTCTGTCGTTAAACTGGAGCACATTAATATTGTTTTCCACTGGGAAGATCCGGCCGTCCTTGGTATGCTGGCTAGATTCGAATGTGGAAGAGCCATGCTCCTTCAGCATCTTGAGCCGTTCGGGCCAGTTCTGCTCAGTTATCTCGTAGCAAATATCATAAATGTGTAACTTCAGCAACTCGTCTTTATTATAACCCAAGGACCTGCAGGCAGCATCGTTCACATAGAAGATGCTGCCATCCTCATGGATCCAGAGTGCCGTGTCTCCGGCGTGATCCACCGAGAACTGTGTGAACTGCAACGCCTCCTCAGTCCGTTTCCGCTCACTAATATCCCGGAAGACCAGCACCGCCCCGATAACGTTGTTTTTATTATCCCGGATCGGTGCAGCGCTGCTTTCGATGGATATCCCTCTACCGCTGCGAGAGATCAGCGTCACATCACTCTGACATAGCGCGGGAGCTCCTTCGGTGATAATCCCCGCGAGAGGGTGATCAAGCGCCTTACCTGCACTATCAATCACATTGAAAATTCCAGAAAGCTCTTTTGTCAGCGCCTCTTCCTGCTTCCAACCTGTGAGCGCTTCAGCGACCGGGTTCATAAACGAGATTCTGCCCATCGTGTCAGTGGAGATAATCGCGTCTCCTATGCTCTTCAGGGTGACCGAAAGCCACCGTTCGCTGTCCTTCAGCCTCCGCTCCATCTTATGCTTGTAGAGGGCCATCTCGATGGCAGTGAGCAGCTCCCGCTCTTCGAATGGCTTCAGAATATAGCCGAACGGCTCAGTTACCTTAGCACGCTGGAGGGTGTTCGGATCGGCGAAAGCTGTTAGGAAAATAACCGGGATATCGTAAAGACGGTGGATCTCTTCGGCCGCCATGATGCCATCCATCTCGCCCTTCAGGAAAATATCCATGAGCACCAGGTCCGGCTGCAGCTCTCCGGCCTTCTCGATGGCCTTTTCACCGTAGGCCACTACAATCGGCACATCATAACCCAGGCTCCTCAACCTATGCTGTATGTCTTTGGCAACAATGCTCTCGTCCTCAACCACAAGTAAACGTGCGCCGACCATTTTTATCCAATCCTCAACGCATCAGAACCAAATGAAGACCGGTCCTCAACGTCATCGTGAACAGGGTACATTTGTCTCTGATTGAATAAATACTTCCTTCCCGCCGATCTGTCGACCGATAATCTGTGGGCTGCCGACCTATCAGCATATTCACCGACCGTGGAGCGGACGATATCCTCATATTTACGACGATCCGCAGCGGACTAATATATCTATGAGCGGGCATTTCAAGATCTCCAGCGGCGACAAATATTTGTCCGATCATGCAGTCATTACAGTGAACTTTCAAGGATGATATCTTGCACAAAATTCACGTTAACGTAGGCGCCAGCGTCACCGAGGCCAATAAGCGACAGGCTGAGGAGAATCGCCACCACCTCGATGACCATAGCATCAAAGCCATCGATATCCTGGGCGCGGTAGGCTCAGGTAAAACCATGCTCATCGAAAAACTCACGCCAGTACTCAAGGACCGGGGCTTCCGAGTCGGGGCTATAGTAGGCGACTGCTATGGCGATGATGACTACCAGCGGATCCACGCGCTGAATATCCCAACCGAGAACTTGAACACAGGCACCGAGTGCCACCTGGACGCCAATATGGTACACCACGCCTTACATCATCTGCCGCTGGACGACATCGACCTGCTGCTGATTGAGAACGTGGGGAATATGGTGTGCCCCACCGACTTCCCCGTGGGCAGCCATAAGCGGGTGGTTATCGTCTCGGTCACTGAGGGCGACGACGTGGTCAACAAGCACCCGGCCATGTTCCGGGAGTGTGAGATCGGCATCATAAATAAGGTGGACCTTGCAGAGGCCGTAGGGGCGAGCGTCGACCGCATGGAAAAGGACATGAAGCGCCACAATTCTAACATCAAAATTTTAAAGACGAACCTCAAGAAGGGCACCGGCGTCACCGAGCTGGCCGACATGCTGCTGCAGTAAATACTAAATACTCAGATGATTGTGGACTAAGGCGGAGCGATCTTTGTTACCAGCAGATCAGCAAGATCCCCGTTTTGGCCCGTTTCTCCAGCGATCATGTAATTTCCATCCCTGGTTTCTATCACCGAATAGCCAGCAGTATATGGTAAAAGCCCATAATGCATCGACCATTCCCAATCACCTGATAAATTTGTTTTAAGGACATATAGCTCCATACTGCCAGTATAAGCGTTTGAATATCCTGCGATCACATAACCCCCATCTATCGTATTAACGATCGATTCTCCTACGGTACCAAGGGTTCCATACCTACTTTTATCTAATCCATTACCATCGCTTCCGAATGTTTTTGCCCATTCTTGGTTGCCGGATGCATCCACCTTGATCAACCATAATTTATAAACCGGACCTGTATCTGTATAACCGGTAACCAGGTATCCTTTGTCTTTGGTCGCAATGATCGAAGTGCCTCTATCCATTCCTTTACCGCCAAATGTTTTATCCCATAGAATGCTACCTGTGTCATCAGTTTTAGCAATCCATAAATCTCTCAACTGCTTTTCAATAATTTTTGCACCGGTCATTACATATTCGTTGCCATTTATTGTCGTAATCGCATTTCCTTCCCAGACAAACCCGGTATCGTACGTTTTATTCCACAGGATAGTGCCGTTATTATCAGCCTTTACCAATAGCAAACCAGTGCTCCCCTCTTTTTCGATATTTCCAGCAACCATATATCCATTATTATCCGATCCAGCCACGGCAACTCCTTTGCATCCCTGTGACTCGCCATATGTTGTATCCCATTGTAAGTTCCCATCAAGATCGGTTTTTATTAGCCACAATTTTTTTATGTTGCTTTCATTTGGGCTTGTATAACCGGCTATAATGTAACCTCCTGCTGGCGATATGGCTATAGATGTACCCACGTCTTCTCCCGGACCTCCATATGTCCTATTCCATCGGACACCACCATCCGCATCAATTTTGACCAGCCATAGATCGCTCGATCCGTTTCCATATGATCTGGTATAGCCTGTAATGACAGAGCCATTGTCCAGCGTCGGGACGAGGGAAAGCCCCGCGTCATCGCCGGGCCCTCCGTATGTTTTATTCCAGAGAATGTTAGGCTGAGTTTTTGTATGTGTGTTATTTGTGGAGCACCCTGAAAAAAGTGATATGATAAATACTATCACGACTACTGTCACAATTATTAAGCAACCAGCAATGAAATGTTCGTGCCTCATCTAACTCCAGGCAGGTGCAATTTAACCTAGTATCTTCTCCGCTCCTCCCAGTATTTATATTTATATAATTAATTTTTTTGTAAACGCATAAAGCGGCACCATACTCACGGCATAAGGATACGATGACATTGTCATGGGAAGTGAGTGGCAGTAAACGCTCGACGGACCTCATATTAAAATAAAGTTTATGTAAGATGAGATATAATCAACTTTATACAATCTTCAACGAGGTGAGACTGATGCCAGGATGCGGATGCGGATGCGGCAGCAAGCCCAAAAAGGATGAGAAGGCAAAGGACGCGAAGAAGAAGAAATAACTTCTTTGTTATTGCCTGAAACGAGCAAAAACTCTTTTTATATTTCAATTACGAGATTTTGGACCTATAACTTTAATGGGCGTATTGCAAAATTGTGCGTCGGCAGGATTTTTAGTTATTAATTACATCAGGAGCTTGCCGTTCGCCTCCTTAAAATATGCGACGAATTTATAATTGTTATCAACTCTCATCGAGAAGACGTGCGTTGTGAATGGCTAAACGCTTGATAACTAAGCCAACGATGAAAAATTCGTGATTATTGATTATATACGTATTCGATTCGGCATACGCGAATCCACGAGTATAAAATTGGGATAGTAATTGCCGAGAACAAATTCCGCAGTTTTTGATTAGTTCTGCGCAATCTGTAGTATCTGTGTTCTGACACAGTGCAGCGTTTGTATGCTGCCTTCCCCCTGAGCAATCGGTTAAATATAGCGCAGCGATCGGTTTCCTCCCCGAACCCCGGAGGCAACACCTTCTCGTTATTTACATCGTATTCCAGAACGACATTAATGATCTCCATCGCCATCGGAGCACGAAATATTTATATCGTAGAACCAGGTTAAAGTCACAACAGTTTCAGTCGCGGGATACGTTCCCGCCGGGATGTGGCCCTGTATCAGGGGCTGAACCACGAAACCACATATTCACAGGAGACACGAAACTAATGGTAAAATCCGCTTATAGCTACATACGGGACGCGTGGAAGAACCCTAGCAAGACGTATGTAGGTGAACTATTCTGGGATAGACTCCAGGAATGGAGAAGGGAGCCCACCGTCGTCAAGATCGACCGTCCGACCCGGCTCGACCGGGCGAGAGCGCTCGGCTATAAGGCCAAGCAGGGTATTATCGTCGTCAGGGCACATATCCGTCGTGGCGGCCGCCGCAAGTCCCGATACTCCAGGGGCCGTAAGTCCAAGCACATGGGCCTCAGGACGTTAACGAGGAGGATCAGCATCCAGCGGATGGCGGAGGTCAGGGCGAGCAGGAAGTTCCCCAATATGGAGGTCCTAAACTCCTACTGGGTAGGAGAGGACGGCAAGCACAAATGGTATGAGGTCATTCTCGTCGACCCCCACCACCCCGGCATCGCCAGCGACAGGAACCTGAGCTGGATCACCAGGGGTACCCATAGGGGCAGGGCTGAGAGGGGTCTGACCAGCGCTGGCAAGAAAGGAAGAGGCCAGCGGAGGAAGGGCAAGGGTACCGAGAAGAACTACCCGTCCGTCCAGGCCCATGAGAGACGGGGTAAATGAT
>DATHCY010000217.1:0-6653 GCA_035319305.1 Methanocella sp. | reverse complement strand
GCTGATTTGCATTGCTTCCTGTAACGAATGTTATCCTCAGGACGCCGATCTCTCCCGAACCTTCGAGGAATGCAGGGAACTGGGCATAGATGCGCTATTCTCAGGATCAGACGGCGCAAAGTTGCTCCTGGTCGGCCAGAGCTATGATGACTTGTACATCGCAGTATATCTTCCCAGGGAGATGCCCGTGGCAGCGGCCGCCCGGGATCTTAGGAGGATACTGTCCGCGGGCCCTGAATGCAATCCGGGAGAGCCGTTGCTGCCAGCCAACGATGTGAGCTCGACTTTAGGCAGATGGGAGCGAAAGATATCAAGGATATTTGGGGACAAGTATGCGGCAAAGCTCCTCGAACAAGCCTGTCTTGGGCTGAACCATGGACATATGACCAAGAAAAGCCTCGAAGAGGTGCGACGCAGTCTAATCTCGGCTACCGGCGGCTGTATCGATTTTGCAGAAAGTTGATAAATGAAGGGCGAATAAATTGTTATAGAGCGCTATTATTGCTGCAACTTGATTTTTAGCCGCAGCGGGCGCTGCACGGCCCGCGACGGGCGGATTCCCCTCGGCTCTCGCGTCCGTGCGTTCTGCATATGGCCCCAAATGCCTCCTCACGGACAGCTTATGGTAAAACTTATGTCAATTCAGGACTTTAATACTCACAATCCATGGTGAATCGCTTGTTGCTTCCGGATGTACAATCAAATATACCCTCCGTCCACATCGGCCTGACCCGGGTGGGCGTTACCGATGTCAAGAAGATGGTAGAAGTCGCCCGCAGGAACAAGAGGCCCATCATCCTGATTCCGACATTTGACATTTTCGTGGACCTGCCCTCAAACCGTAAGGGAGCCAACCTTTCCCGAAACCTGGAGGCGATCGACCGGACGCTGGAGGACGCTATCAGCAGGCCCGTATACCGGATTGAGGACCTCTGTGTGGACGTGTCGAACCGCCTGCTGGATAGCCACGAATACGCGACTAACGCCGAGGTCCGTATGCAGGGCGAGTATATGATGAAAAAGAAGTCGCCGATAACCGGCATGGAATGCCAGGAAGTCTATGACATCTACGCGGACGCGATTGTCACCCGTAGCAGCACCACTCGCAAGACTATCGGTGCGAAGGTCACCGCGATGACCGCGTGTCCGTGCGCCCAGGAGATCTCCCGGGAGAGCGCATTCAACAAACTGAAAGCTCTGGGGGTAAATGATGCGGTCATCGACGAGTTTCTCATGGACATGCCGATGCCCACCCACAACCAGCGGGGCATCGGCACAATCATGATCGAATCGGACGGCAACGTGAAGATATCGATCGAGAAGATCATCCAGGTCATCGAAAACTCCATGAGTTCCCAGATGTACGAACTTTTAAAGAGGGAGGATGAGAAGTTCGTGGTAAACACCGCTCATAAGAATCCCAAGTTCGTCGAGGACTGCGTCAGGGCGATGGCGAAGAACCTCGTCATGACGTTTCCAAAGCTGCCGGATGATGCGATCATCACCATCGAACAGGTCAACGAGGAGAGCATACACCGGCACAACGCCTTCGCGGAGCGGAAAGCTACGTTTGAAGACCTCAAGAAGGAGGTCGGGGTGAATAATGTGGCATCCGCTGGAAAAGCAACTGCTGTGGCGAGGGGTAGAAGGGCGATCAGTAAAAGCTAATTTTTACTTTATAATTCAAGAGGCGGCCGGAGAACACTTTAAAGTGTTCCCCGGGGTGCATCCTGACAACTCGTTAATTCTTATGTCAGAGGAGTAATTATTTGTACCGGCTTCTGTCAGTTCCGGGATGACGCCTGTACCTTTTTATACAGTTCTTCGACCTCATCGCCCTCGACGAAGGCTAAGCCATGTTCATCCGCGTACTTAACGGCATCCGACTTGGTGAGCGCATTGCCTGTTTCCCCGTCCATCATCTCGCACATGACCATCGCAGGCGTCACGCCTGCGGCCCTAGCGAGCACGATGGAGAGTTCGGTCTGGCCGCGCCTGTCGCTCAGGAGATTCGGCGCGGTGCGCAGCAGGGGCACGTGGCCAGGGGAGCGGAAATCGCGTCCGAATGGGATCTGATTGCCGTTTAAGGCGCTCTTCGTGATCGCTGCCAGTTGTGTGATCGTTAGCGCCCGATCGTTGTCGGTGATGCCGGTAAATGTTTTCCTGTGGTTGACCCATAGTGAGAACGACGATTTGGAGTCGTATGGGATGTCCCCAACCTTCTCATACATGGACTCGATCGCGCTGAACCCGTTGCCGCTGTTGCCAGCGTACTTCAGCACATCGGCGATGTAGGGGATGCCCAGTCTGCTGCAGGCGATCGGATCGATGGCCACACAGATAAGGCCACCAGCATCGTGGCGGAGTTGGTAGACGAGCCCCGGTGTCACGAATTCGGCAGGAACGACCAGATCGGTCTCTCGCTCCCGGTTGTCAAAGTCGTATAGCAGTATCATCTGTCCCTTGCGAAGTGCCGTGATGGCGTCGTCTATCATTCTAGCTTCACCTCTACTTCGTCGCCGTCCCTGAGGCCAAGCGACTGTCTCAGTTTTATCGGAGCGATGATCTCGATCAGATTGGGCGGATAGCTCGTTCGGTCCGGGCGTATGATTGCGCCGCCGACTCCCATGATGGTAACTGGATAGCATTTGCACCCTCCGAACGTCCTGTTTTCGCCCTGAAATCCATCGATTTTGATCGCCTCATGCTCAGACGTGGCGAACGCTTCTGTCAGCCTGATGTTCAGGGTGCCAGGATACGGATTGAATCCGAGCTTCTCCAGGAACTGCTGGCGGTACCCTTCCAGCGAAATATAGTACTGTCCCTCTCCGAGCCCGGTGGCCACCTTGCCTTTCAGCACCGTGCTGCCCCCATTCTCGAAGACCCTGCAGTAGTCCCGGTATTCGGACCTGAGGCAGACGATTCCCTTTTCTGTGAGACGGACCTTCTGGCCCTCCGGTGTGACTATTCTCGTAATAAAACCTTCCTCCTCCAGGGACGACAGCCGTCTGGCAGCGGTCTGCGGGCTCATGCCCAGAGAGGTCGCGAAAATCGAGGAGGAGAGGCTTACCTGCCCCCTGTTCGCGCCCATCAGGGCAAGCCGTTTCAGCGTCTCGACTTCCATATAGCTCCTCAATTTTAAGACGCTTATCATCTATGACATGTAAATATATAAGCTTTCTTGTTGGCCATGCCATCAGGTAAAAACGGCAAGTATTTCCGGCAGTTAATTGCGTCTATCCAGTACCGTACATGTGGTGGATCCAAACCAGCTTCTTAAAAATGAGGTGCTACTTTAGCTGGATCAACCCGTTTCGGTAGACTGGAAGCACCGTGTACTCGTTGATCGCTGTACAGATCAAATCGATATCCTCGCCAAAGCCAAACGTCGATAGCTTCCTTCCCGAGGACGAGTTCCTGATCCCATTCAGCAGCAGGGCGCCTTCGGAGGACCGGGATACCGCATGGACAGCGGGCGCAACTCCCATCCCATTTATCAGCTCCGCAGTAATCCTCTCTATTAGCTCCGCCGCATAACGATCCTCATCTGACTTCAACGGCGCTCCCGAAGCCAGGAGGTACGCGTGGGGTTGTCCTCTGACTTGATCGGCCACAGCGCCTGCATTCAGCGTGCTGGCGATGATGCCGCCCTCGACCATCACCCGGGTGCCGTTGGTGGTTGTCATCACCAAGGTTTTGCCCCTGAGGTCGGCGTCGAGCATCTCGGTCGGCGAGTTCCCGAAGTCGAAGCCGTCAATTCTGATCCCGTGGCGCTCTCCGATAGTGATAGCATGAAGCTTATTGCCCAGCAGCAGGGCTTCATCCTGGTCCTCAACCGGGATGACCTTCTCTGCACCGCTTGAAAGGGCCGCGATGATTGTCGAGGACGCTCGTAGGACGTCGACCACGAGCGGTACATCCCCGGATGTATTTAAAAATTCGGTTTTCCCTTCTGGGCCCACATAGCACTTCATAGCGATCCGGAAACTAATATGATATGTCGATCTAATCCATTTCAGCCATCTGTCTGCCAGCACCGATCGTCTTAGCATCGTCCATGGTTACAAGTACGGTCAGCGCTTCAGCTATTTGACGCTTTTCACCCGATACCTCACCCACCAGTAGCATTTGCCGATGTTGATCTGAAGATCATCAACACGAGGCTCTAGTATCGATCGGAGGGCACCCTCATCGTAATAGTTCTTGACTATCTCCACCATCCCTCCGCCGGGCATCCTCCTCAACTTGAACAAGTCCTCTATGCCCCGTTTGACCAACAGTGTGCCCCCAATGCCCGGGATATATACGTTGTCCGCCATGAACACCACCGAACCTGCTCCTAGTCGGCCGTGGAGATCCTCCAGGAAGCCGTCCAGTCTGACCTTTGGAACGTGCGATAGCCAGAAGTTTGCCATGCCAGCATCGTAGGTGCCATGCACCGATGCAAGATCGTAGGCGTCATGGATGCTGAACTCGACGACTTCCTGAGGCAGCGCCTTCGACTGTGCCACAGCCAGCGCCCTCGGAGAAATATCCAGCGCGACAATGTGGGCAGCCTCTCGGGAGGCGATCCCTGTCCAGAACCCGGTGCCACATGCTACTTCAAGGACGCGGCGACCCCGTAGCGACTCACACATTCCTGCAGCTATAACATTCAACTCGGCAGCCCTTACCTTGTCATCCCGGCGGTATATACCCTCGTAGTCACCGGCAATGGCATCATAGCACTCGTAGAGGTCATAGTTTCCAGGAGTGACTCCGTCAGACATAGCACATCTGGTGAATGATTGATCTTCAGAAATAAAATAGTTCGCGCTTTCCGCGCTGTATACACCTAATGATCTATACGTTTAGTGTTATTCTATGACGGGCGTTTACCATGCAGAAAACAAGCCTCTATGCTGGCCGTTTTTAAAATCGTTCTTGAAAGGTTTTGTGCTCAGCGGGATGGGGTTGATCATTGTCCTTCGTCTCTGTCTGCTGGGAACAAAATGATCGTCGCGCTGTGCTTGATTGGAGGTTGCTCTGATGAGGCGTATTAAGCTGTTGTTTCGGAGCCCGGGAAGGACAACGATCGCTGCGCTGTGCTGGAACACAGATACCACGGATAACACAGATAATCAGTTAAAAACAGATTGCAAGGAACCCTTTCTATATGGTATCTGTGTTTATCTGTGTTTATCTGTGTTATCCGTGGTATCTGTGTTCCAGCACAGCGCAGCGATCGTATTTATCCGCCAGTGTAGAGGCACCTGAGTATCTGAGCAATTAGGAAACGATAGAAAAATGGCGTTTCGTATGCCACATACAGGTCGGGTAATACGCTTTTCAGCCGGCTCCATACATGGCATACCTATAATCATCGCCCGATCCGGGGGAGCGTCCGTCACGGTGATAGTTATGGTTAAAAGCCTGTGCTTTACTTATTTCTTGTATTCGGTGTAGCCGCACTTTCCGCAGGATACGCGGTCCTTATGTGCCGCCAGGAATACGCCGTCGCCGCAGCGCGGGCACGACTGGCCCTTGCGGGCGATCTTGCCTTCCTTAACCTCATACATACGGGACTTGGTCTTGCGGTCGCCCTTCTTCTGGGCTCCGCCCTTTGCTGCCTGTGCAGCCGGTTTTACTGGTGCTGCCATTCATATCACGCCTTATTCGCTTCTTCCTTCGGAGCAGGCTTCTTCTCGTTCCTCTGGACGATATGCTCGGTTTCAACCCTCTTCAGCCGCTCTGGGGTCTCGTAGATCTTTGCGTAGCCGCGAGTCTCGCGTTTGCCGAACTGGGTCCTCATGCGCTCGATGATCACTAGCTCGGGCTTCGAGTTCAGGTACGCTGCGATCTTATCCTTGATCTCCTGCCTGGACGGGGTGCCCAGGTTGTGGCTGACGCTGAACTTGACCTCGCGCCTCTGCAGGAGCGGGTTCTTCTTTTCTTCCAGTACTTTTATCTCCATACTTATCACCATAGATAGATGATCGTGACTTTTCCATTGATCGATCGACCGGCTTACTCCTTCTCCATCTGGTTCAGGAGCGCCAGAGTTTCATTCCGCTTTTCCACGGTCACCATGACCACGACCACGCCTTCACTAGGCTGGCCATATATGACCGCCGAGCCGATCGGCGCATACAGGCAGGCAGGGATGACAGCGAGGTCCTCTTCGCCCTCCACAAAGATCCGTACAGGCACCTTCGAATCCATGTTGTCCCTGACCATGTCCATGAGCGCCGGGGTGACTACGCCCGCTGGGTTGCTGACACGCAGCTCTTTAAACGTGTGGTGAGATGTGCCTTTGTGGACCTCGAGGTCGACGGGCAGACGCATGGTCTGGTCGTCGACCAAGCACATGTCTGGCACGACGCCCGCCTTGATCAGATAGTAGGTGGTCATGTCCCCAATGGAAATGATCTTCGGGGGCCTGTTCAGGATCTTGACCACTTTCGCCAAGCATGATTCGCCTTTACCCCTGTACAGCGTACCAAAAGGGATCTTGAGCTTCTCACGCATCGCCGGCGTCAGCTTATAGATCAACTCAGCGCACCTTCAGTGCGAACTTCCCGGGCCGCTTCACATTCATAAGCCTGGCGATCTCGGACCTGACCGGGTCTATGATCACCACATAGCCGCTCCAGTCATCGCTAAGAGAGCCGGAC
>DATHCY010000216.1:0-3296 GCA_035319305.1 Methanocella sp. | reverse complement strand
ACGAAAACGACGGTCATCCTGATGGTGCTGAAAGAGCCGCTCAAGAAATACGAGAACTACCTGCGATCGCTGAACGGCGTAAGCTTGAAGTACACCGACCTGACGGGCAGTTCGAGCACCACCTACGAGTTCCTTTACTCCTTCATCGTGCCGATGCTCATGCTCTTTCCCGCATTCATCGCAGGCAGCATTGTGATTGATACGCTCTCCGAGGAGTTCGAGAATAAGACCATTGAGACGCTGCTCTCCGCGCCTGTGACCCTCAACGATATGATCGGAGGCAAGCTCACCGCCGCTGCGTTCATCGCCGTCATCCAGTGCGTTCTCTGGCCAGCGCTGCTGTTCTTCAACCACATCTACATCCAGAACCTGATCCTGGTGCTGACCATGGCCGGCCTAATCTCAATCTTCGTTGCCGCAGGCTCCGCGCTGATCGCGCTATACTTCAAAGACCGGGAAAGAGCCCAGTTCGTCTACTCCATCGCCATTATCACGGTCGCCAGCCTGAGCTACCTGATCGAACCCTCGCCCATCGGGTTGATCACCCGCCTCGCCACCGGGGCGCCTGATGTCGGGGTGGTAAACGTGGCACTTTATGTGATACCGGTGGTCATCATACTTGCCCTGATATTCCTGAACACCAAACGGCTGGCTGCGATGAAAGTATAAAGGAAAAGAACTCTGTGCTGTGACTGAACACAGATTTCGCGGATTGGACTGGTTGCTCAGATCGGGTGGGATAGCAATACCATCAGGTAAAACTGCTGATAGTAGCCTCTGTCAGTGCTTTTCCAGTATCCAGATTGAATCGCATTCCATCGGCTGCGGCTATGGTACGGACCTGGGTTTCTTTGCCGATACGCTCGGCCACGAAATCAGGCTTTGCTTTGACCACCTGCATGCCAAAGTGATTCATTATGGCGGTCTTGGGCCTTGCAACCTTCAAAAGCTTGATCACGTCCTCGGGAAGCAGGTGCTCGAAGCGGGGATCGTGGGTCATACGGACCATATTGACGATCAGGTAGTCGCAGCCTTTGAACGCCTCCGGCAGGCCAGGGAAAAATTTGGTGTCGGTGACGTAGCCCAGCGTCTTGCCATCAAACCCAAACTTAAGGCCGTAGGACTCCACATCAGAGTGGGTCATTCGGGCCGCGACCTCGATGGTGGCGACATGATCAAGCGAGCATTTAAACGCTGGCTCAAGGACTTTGATGCTGTTGCGGATGTAGCTGCGCACATACTTGAGAACTACAGGATCATCGCCCGCCAGCGCATCCAGCGGAGCAAGCAGCATACCTCTTGGTTTGAAGCTGCCCCCTGACATGGCTTCGATCATGATATTGACATCGTTGCTATGATCTATGTGTTTGTGCGAGACCACGATGCAGTCGAGCTTCGACGACCTGAGGCCCAGTTCCACGCATCGCATCAGGCAGCCCGGGCCGGGGTCGACCAAGATGTTCCTGTCCAACAGCGTCAGCCAGAACCCACCGCTCTTCCGCAGTTGACTGGTCACTACCATCCGGCCTCCTGCAGTCCCTAGGAACGTGATCTCAGACATGGAAAAGAATAAGCGCGCGGATAATATAAAATTGATTGAAGGATAAAAGCCGGAGAGGCAGCTGACGATCTATCGATTCTATTGCGCTCCGGCCGATGGAGCTTTCTCCCTCAACCACACCTGCACCTCATCCTCTCCCACGATCTCGAACCGCTCCCTGTGGAGGCTCTTCCTGATCTCCCCGACAAGATCCTCTGCGGATTTACCGTGCCCCTCTCCGGCGACGATGGCCATCTGGCGCACGCCCGTGGCCAAGTCATACCCGAAGGTGATAAAGTCGGTGTCCCTGTCGAACATGATCTCTTCGCCAATAGTGAGAAAATCGCACTGCGGCAGGGTTGCGCTAACCTCGATAACGATCCTCTTCTGAAAACTGGCCTTCTTGTCGATCACGTTGATGATGATCCGGTCCATAGTGAAAATAATGATGATAATCGGTTTTATGGTTATCGCTCTGGCTGCAAACTTTAATAGTGCAGAATACGAATAGTATATACGAATATTTGTTGGATAGGGAGGAAAATTTCAATGGTCAAGCTAACCGATCAGATCAAAGAATCGCTGGCAGGGACAAAGACGGCCTTCTTTGCCACAGTCTCAAAGGATGGCATGCCTAACGTGGTGCCCATCGGCGCCTTCAAGCTGCTGGATGATGAAACGCTGCTTATCTCAGACCAGTTCTTCAACAAAACCGCTCACAACCTGAAGGAAAATTCCAGAGTCGCCATCTCCTACTGGGGTGAAAAGGGCGGGTTCCAAATAAAGGGTATGGCGACCGTACACACTGGTGACGACGTCTTTAAACAGGATGTAGCATGGATGAAAGAAGTTCGGCCCAATCTGACGCCCAAGTCCGCCGTCGTGATGAAGATCACCGATGTGTATAACATCAAGGGCGGCGCCGACGCTGGCAAGAAGATCCTATGATTTTCATTAAAACAACCGCGAGATAACTTAGATCTTGGGGCCGTGGGATGAATCCATCCCTCGAATCCCATTATAGCAATGGTTTTAAGCTATTGCTACTATTTTCTTGTACCAGGTCATTACGTACTTGCGCCCGTCTGGCACATACCAGAGGAACCTTCGACGCTCAGAACCTTCGGTTGCTGCGTCGGTTGACAGTGCTGGAACGTTGAGACGGTATCCAAGTGTCTCATGCTATATAGCACACGTCGATTGCATCTAGACAGAGATACGTGCAACGGAAGTATGACACCCCAAAACGGCAATGGCACGATACAGCCAACCGCAGAACCCCACAGGCATTAGCCGTAGGAGTATGTCAGAATGGAGTTCTTTTAGTGGAACCAGCGGAACCCATTTAATGGGACAATTAGGATAAACAAGTCAATAAAGATTAAAAATATCAAAAATAGGAAATGGAGAACCCCATTTCACCCATTCATAACCATATTGTAGAGTACCACGACATCATCGAAATCCACTTTGCCGTTCCCGTTGAAGTCGTAGGGTTTAACTCCAACATTCTTGTTGTTTTTAACCCAGTTCATGTGTTCGAAGAATTCGACGACGTCGTTGAAGTCCAGCCGGCGGTTGCCGTTGATATCCTCGTATAATCCGTCGCCGTTCGGGTCTGTGGGCAGCTTGGTCTCCCCGGGGAATGTTTCCACGGATACATTCTTCTCAGAGACGACCTTGATATAGTCGGACTTTGTATTGGAGACCTTGCTCCCATTAAGGGTCACGGTCAACTTGACCGTATAGTTGCCGG
>DATHCY010000215.1:0-13289 GCA_035319305.1 Methanocella sp. | reverse complement strand
GCACAGGTCCATGGCGTAGCGCATCAGCGAGTTGGAGCGCTCCCATATCTCGGGCGATACCGGGTAGTGTGGCCTGCCGGATTTGATGCCTATAGCCTTCCCTTCAGCCACGTACTTAGCGGCGATCTCCAGCCCTCCCTTCACGATGGAGTAGGATTTCTCGATGCCCACGGCTTCCGAGAGTCCCACGAACTCCGCCGGGTGAACGCCTACAATGGCATATGCTGTGACCATTTCGTTCGCTAGTCCGGCCGCTTTGACAGTCAGATCATAGACCGATTGGTAATCCTCTGCCCTGCCGATGGAAAGCCCGCATTCGCCGGCCGGCAATGAGACGATAATCACATGGGTGCCCCCGGCATTGCGGAACTCTTTTATTGCCTCCATTCCCCGCCCGGTCCGTAGGTTGATGTGCATATGGTCATCAAGGATCGGCATCGATGTCCCGCCCATGAGTTAGTCTAATGTGCCGCCGAAAGTTAAATGTTATCGCAAACTGTAGGAATAAATCTCATCATCTTATAGCATGCAAGCCTGACGTTCGCTTTTTTTCTAAAAAACAAAAGATATATACCGTATGTTGAACATGATCTATTTTATTTGAGGATGACTGATATCTGTGTCCCAGCCTAACACGAGCCTAACCATCCAGAAGGGCAAGCTCACATTTTTGGTTTCATTCGATACGGGAGGCGAAGTCGATAAGGCAACGCTCTCCGGATTATTTAAAGTCCAAGCTGGCACGGAGTACAGCAAGCCCGTAGAGGTAGGTTTCGGGAGCCTCACCGGGCTGATCGTTTCGGAGAATGTAAATAAGATCTGCGGCGTCTCCGGCTCTGCAGATATATACGCTATGGGCGTCGGCATCGTGAGGATAGAGTTCGATATTCCGGAGGGCATGAGCGTCGGTGATGTCATCATGGCCATGCACATCAACGGTATCTTCGTCGATGGCCTGGACCTGAACGCGTTCATCTCTCGAAAGATGAACGATATTCGAGAGCATATCAAGCCCGGATCGACTGCGAAGATCAAATCGTTCTACCAGCATACCAAGAAGTACAGCATGCTCAGGCTGGAGAAATACACCCCATCCCTCGGCCAGGCGGAACTGAAGACTCAGTTCGGCGCGGAGATCACCCGATTCTTGTCTGGGGAATCGTCCCCGAGGACGCTGCACAGCAAGGAGATCACGGACAAGCTGTCCCACGACATCTCCTACTACGACGAGGACCTGTTCCTGGTCTCATACGAGGCGGCGGTCATCAAGGGTTGTGACGACTACTTCAACGATCTGCGGCTTTATCTGGAGCTGGGCCTAGCGCTGTCGTTCCTGTTTCATATCTACGACTGGAAGATCGACGCCGAAATCGGCCAGGCATTCAAGGCGATCAAGACCGCCCAGAGGTCTACTATCTTCACACAGGCACCTCGCCGTCTGGAGCGATCGCTGCTAAAGGTCAGCGAGTTCAAGCTGGACATCCTGGACAATCTGGAGGATCTGATGAACCCTCTGAAGGTCACCTCGGACTGGTATTATCAGGGCACCTACGAGCACATCCTGCGGCTATTAAAAGTAAAGGACTACGAGGGCATTGTCACCCACAAGATCGATGCCTTGGAAGACCTTTATTCTACAGCACAGGAGATATCCTATAGCAAGATCGCGCTCATCACCGAGATCATCATCATCGTGCTCATCGCGTTTGAGGTCGTAGCGTTCCTGCCTCATTAATCGGGCCGTGTAATACCCGGCCGATTTTATTCAGCGCCCTTTCCAGCGCTTCCCCTGAAGCCTCTAGGGAATCATCGTAGTATCTTAACACAACTTTATGTATCGGCTCCAGATCTTCCCTTTCGATCAGGATCTCCTGACCCGGCTTGAAAAATGATACCAGATCACTGGCGGCGATCGTCTGGTTGGTTTTCCTCACCTGACTTAAGTAGGCCTCCGCGTCCGCATCGGTCGTCTCGTCCAGAGATGCCCTGTCTTGTGCCGCCATCTCTTCGCATGCCCGTATGATCGCTTTCAGCTCGTTCTCATCGAACATGATCTTGCGGTACTCCGGGCTCTGGCTGTATACTGACATGATCTGGAGTATGAGTACCGGGGGAATAAAGTATAGACAAATATCGGACAGATTTTGCCCGCTGCATTAAATATTGTCGTGAAGAATCGGTTATCCATGAGCCCGCGAAGGACGGCCATCACCGTTAGACTGATCGCTCAGATTTCAGGCGAGTCGACAGGCGATCGTCGAGCTGTGCCAGACAGTTGGTGTCTTCGGGTGTTCGTGGCGCTTGTTTGTGTTTTAATTAGCCGTGTTTTAATGCCATTAGGGTTGATTGTCCCTTGGCGGTTAGTGGTTTAACCGTGAGCGTAGGGTCATCCGTGTACAGCCGTTCGATTAAAAAGTTATACAAAAGGTTTAACCGTGAGCGTAGGGTCATCCGAGTTTTCGTGTCGCTCTAAAAAGTTGTTTGTGTTTTCGTGCTAACCGCGGGAACCCCCCAGGAAGGGGTAGAACCGCACGACCGCCTATAGATTACAACCACCATATAGTTCAGCCCTTACTGATTTCTTCCATGACTAGGTCGGCGACTTCCGTAACCGCTGTCTCGACCTCTGGGGACATCTCTCGGGTGAACTCGGTGAGACGTATGACTTCGACACCGTAGATGATGATCTCTGCAGGCATCTTCTGGACGACCCGGCCGATGTTGATAGTATCGATTAGGTTGAGGTCGTGGAGCGAGAGCATGAACATATCTGATGGGGGCATCTCCTTATCTGTAAAACGGTAAACGGTTCCCACCGGCTCATTTCCGGTCTGTACTGAATCAACGATGATGATCTTATCTGCATCCTCGATCCAGGAGAGTATGGCCATGCCTCCGACGCCGGCGTCAATCAGCTCCACATTCGGCGGGATCTGTTTCTTCCCCAGCTCTTCCAGCACCCTCGGGCCGAAGCCATCGTCTCCCACCAGGATATTGCCGATGCCTAGAACCTTAATCTTCTTCATACTGTGTCCTCATCAAATAATGTGGAGGTAACCTCATCTGATCATGGTGCCTATGTGCTTGCCGTTTACCGCGGCGATCAGGTTCTTGGGAACGCTCCCGTTAACCACGGCGGTGGGTATCCGAGAGCGTTTGACGATCTGAGCGCCGAGCGGGTCAAAGATGTTGTTGGCTCCCGCTGTCATCTCAATCTTGGTGACCATATCCACCAGTTCCTGCGGCGTCATGCGATCGATCTTGGTCGCAGTTGGGTTCAGCTTCGGATCTGCGGTGAAAACGCCGTCAACAGACGTAGTCCGTATGAGCAGGTCTGCGTGTACGTATTCTGCTAGTATGGCCGCCACCGCGTCGGTGGTCTGTCCTGGCACAACGCCTCCCATAACCACGACTTTGCCCGAATACATGGCTAGGCCAGCTTCTTGGTAGTCGTACGGGGGCTCCGGGTAGGCGGTATCGCCCAGCGCCGAGATCAGGAGGCGGGCGTTGAGCCGTGATACCCCGATGCCTATATAATCTAGTATCGAGTTGTTCGCGCCCAGTTGCTTGGACACGTTAATGTAGTCCCTAGCGGGTGTTCCGCCGCCAATGACAATGAGGATAGTATGTTCGTCTGCGAGCTGTTTGATTACTTCCGCATAGTCCCTGAAACGCTGCGCGTCAAGGCCATGAACGATGGCCGAGCCGCCGACCTTAATGACGATTTTCATGATACCTGCCTTAGTTGTCCACGCGCCACGGGCCGGCACGTTCAGAGGATAATAGTAATTACAGTATATAAATGTGCGGTATATTGCGCCATATCTATAGCTCGTTCATCAGCGAAAGAGGCGGAAAATTTAGATTTGTTTCATTCATCGATAAGGTTTATATCTTTAGAGGACTTTAAGCTATAATCTAGCAGAAATTGGGGTATATAATGTATGCGTTACGGGCGTTAGCAGCATTATCTGCTCTCGCTATCCTGCTGGCGACATCAACATCTGCTAGTGCTGCAGGTGGTGAAAGCGGCGGCGTTCATTACTCAAAAATGGTCGTTGAGCCGACAGGCACCGATCTCCATGTGACTTTATATTATAACGCCAGTTTCATGACCAAGGTATTTTCCATATTGTTCGGCACCGGCTCTTTAAAGCCCGCGATCACAGATGAAGTGTCGGGGTTCGGGAATATTTCAACAGACTCCATTAGCATTCAGGATGGAAAGGCGGTTTTCACTGCTCATAACCAGACGACGCTCTCGGGCGACTGGTATATGTACGATCATAATGCCAAGTTCCGGGTTCCTGTAGACCAGTTGGAGATCCGGGGCAGGTCTATTCAGCAACCTATTATCGTCAACAATGCAAGTTCGTTACCCGATTTCTTTTATCAGAGCTAACTAAAATCGAAAATCGATCAATCAGTTAATCTATCTATCATTTGATATCCTATCATTTGATATCTATCGTTTGGTCATCTTTTTTTGCGCCAGCTGCTGCGCCAGTTACGCCAGTTCTTCGTGGGTTTCATCGCCGACGGGAGATCGAGGAAGTAGTTGCCTTCCTCTCGGGCTACGACTAATGCTTTGCGGTTGAGCAGGACTTCCAGATTGATGTCATATGTGCCTGGCTCTACGATCATGACACTCTCGATCCGTGACTCTTCGCATCTTATCGGCCAGGGTTTTATAACCGGCATCAGCAGTGTCTCCTCTTCCGCTATAGGCTTGGCAGCTTTAATCTCCTCAGCCCTTATTCTCATCTCGGCTTTCTTCACCGCAGCTTCGATCGACGAAACGTCCTTCATATATTCAGCCGCTGTTGGCGGCGAATCCTGGGGCCGAATATACTGGAACTTTTTACATCCACAAACGGGGCAGCCCATCTTCAGGTCCATCGAACCCCTTTCGACGATTTTCTTACATTCCATGCACTGGTGTGGCATGATCCCACCTCCTTACCTCGGGCGATCAACGCTTATATCCTGTCTGTTTTATGCCGTGTAGTTGCAATGTCAGCCAGGCCTGTCGCCGTCAACTATTTATCTGTACTTCAGGACATTACCCGAACCTGTGTGCAATCGTCTCGTACAGCAGATCCATGTTAGTGCCTTCCAGGCTTGATATCGGGACGACTGTATGCTGGGGAAATGCGCCTCTGATCCGATCTACTGCAGAGCCTTTCGCGTCCATCTTGTTGGCGACAATGAGAATGGGGAGATGTCGGGCTTCCATGTTGCCCACCACCATGACATTGACCTGCGTAAATGGGTCTTCAACCGAGTCCATGACCAGGAGTACGCCGTCGAGGCTGTCCAGCCACTTGATCGCGTCGATTACACCTTCAGTGGCTTCTCTCGCGCGTTTTTTCGCCTCTTCTTCTGGCATTCCCACTGCCATGAACTCGTGGAAGTCAATTCGGGTGGCCAGTCCGGGGGTATCGACTACGTCGAGGATGATTGACGAACCGTTAGAATTTACGGTGACACCTTCGCGTTTCAGGACTCGGCGTGTTTCGTGGGGTATGGCGGATGTTGTGCCCATCGGCTCTCCACTAAAGTCGGAGACGATCCGGTTAGCCAAGGTGGTCTTGCCGGCGTTCGGTGGTCCGTATATACCGATCCTGGCGGTTTTTTTTCTGATGAAGAGCGATTTAAACTTCGACAGGCTACCCTTGAGCCTTTGAAACACGGCCATCCTTTTCCATTCCCTTATAAGGGTATGCATTATTACCTATATTAAGCATCTGCTGTTTCTCTATAATTATCTGCGTTATACTCTTTGAATTACAAATTAATAATGGAAAGTATATTTGTGTGTAACATATAGATTTGGTTAGGTAATGGTCTATAGTCCTTCAACGGGTCATGTCGGCAATCATATCTGTACGACTCAATGTTCCTGGCTGTTCCGGGATCGGTTGGTAGTATGGGTAGGTCATAAGTCGGTCCGTCAGTCTATGCCCGGCGAAGCATGCTAACTGGCGTATTATAATTAGGGGTATATCAAAGGAGTTCTTATGGGCGATATTCATCACCGGCTCGATCAACAACTCAGACAGCATGGTATCTTCCTCGAGTCGATGCCTGGTGAGTGGAGGGATTTCGTGGACTCGGTGGACCGTACCTACCGGGAGTTCCAGAACGATCGTACTGCCTCGGAGGTGCCGACTGACCCGAGGCTCCCTGAGGCGTCGAAAGCCTGCACCGGCATGTGCCGGATTTTACAACTGCTTCCTGAAATGTGTATACTGGTTGGCATAGACGGCAGGATCATCGACTACAACCCGGGGAGCGTCCCATTTACCATGCCCACGGAAAAGTTCGTGGGACTTCATATCACTGATCTTCCCTTTCCTGGCGAATTTTTGCGATTTATTGCTGACGGGTATCGGGACGTCGTGCAGGCGAAAAAGGGCTTAAGTAGGGATCTGGTGATACGTGAGGAGGGAGTTACCCGCTATTACACGACCAGCTTCCGACCTATTTTCAATGGGGAGACTATCATCTTCGTACATGATGTAACTGGCTATAGACAAACTGAAATCGCACTACAGGAAAGCGAAAGCAGGCTGAAGACAATTCTTAACTCCATTCAGACCGCGGTGCTGATTATCGATGCGGAGACGCATAGGATCGTAGACGCCAACCCGGTGGCGCTAAAGATGATCGGGGCATCCAGAGAGGAGATAATCGATAGTGTCTGCTTCCAGCATGTCTGCCCGTCCGAGGTGGGAAAGTGTCCGATCACAGACTTGGGCCTGACCGTGGATAACTCTGAGCGGGTTCTGATCACTTATTCCGGTGCTAGGGTGCCGATAATCAAGAATGTTACTTATGTGATGTTGGACAACCGGAAACACTTAATCGAGAGCTTTGTGGATATTAGCGATCGCATTAATGCGGAGAAATCGCTGCGTGAGGCTAGGGATGATCTTGAGCAACGGGTGCGGGAGCGGACTGATGAGTTGGCGAAGGCTAACGAGGCCCTAAGGCAGGAGATCTGCGAACGAAAGATCGCGGAAGATGCGATCAGCGCGTCGCTGAGGGAGAAGGTTGTGCTGCTCAAGGAGGTTCACCATCGGGTTAAGAACAACTTGCAGATCATATCGAGCCTGCTCAGTCTTCAGGCATCGTGTTTCGATGACCCGTTGCTGAAGGAAAGCTTCAGGGTGAGTCAGGTTCGGGTGAAGTCGATGGCCTTGGTCCATGAGAATCTGTATGCTTCCGGTGATCTTGCCAACATAGACTTCCAGGTATATCTGGATAGTCTGGCCACCTATTTGGCGCAGTCGTACGGCATTGGTTTCAGACGCATATCTATTCTTGTAGATTCCGACCATGTGCCTCTGAGTGTTGATCTTGCCATTCCGTGCGGCCTGATTATAAGTGAGTTGATCACGAACGCGATCAAATATGCCTTCGTAGGCAGAGATTATGGTCGTATCACTGTCTTGTTTCGGGGCAAGGGGGATGGGTATCTGTTGGCTGTCAACGACGATGGCATCGGTATTCCTGAAAGTATCGATATCTCTAACACGAGATCGCTGGGTATGCAGCTGATAAACATCCTTTCTGAGCAGATCGGTGGCGAGATCTCTTTGGATCGTACGGTCGGATCGACGTTCAGCATCGCCTTCGGTAACAGCCATAAAAGGGTGAACTCAGGCGATCCTGGGTCTATATCTTAGTAGCGGTCATTTTCTGGGTAGATTGGAAACATTCGATCCCTAGCAGGGGTTATTATTGTACAAATGGTGTGGATAAGCTCTGATTTTTCCACCGTCTATTACGGTGATAACACAGATAATATTTTAATCTTAGACGTAATATAAAATTAATCAGATGCGGACGATAGAAGGAGCAGGCCCAATGGAGACAGATTTGTCAGTGAGCGACGTGATGTCGCGAAAACTCATCACTGCCGACGTATCGGTAACAGCGGACAAGATTGGTGCTATGATAGCTTCAGGGCGGACCGGGTGCATCATCGTGACCCGAGACTCACAGCCCGTAGGGATCGTGACGGAGCGCGACTTGGTAGTCAAGCTAATATCTAGAAACATTCAGCCCTCCACACTCAGAGCAGAGGGACTAATGTCAACACCGCTTATCACCATCGGAGCGGACAAAAGCGTCGAACTGGCAAGTCGAGAAATGGTGAGGCACCGGATCCGGCGATTGCCAGTGGTGCAAGGTAAAAAGCTGATCGGCATAGTCACTGACTCGGATCTTCTCTCCATCTCCTCAGAGCTCAGCGAGATACTCCGAGACCTCATCAGACAGAATAATCCGGAAGGCGATTTCTCGGAGAAGGAAACCAGCGGCTTCCGACCGGACTCCTTCCGGCAAGGAATCTGCGAAGTCTGCCAGAGGTTCCAAGAATCGCTGATCAACATCGACGGCACTTACGTATGCTCAAGGTGCAGGGAAGATCTGCCATTTTACCAGTAGGCGTTGTGTGATACCATGATAGTGGAAGATGTGATGTCCATAAACCCGATCTCAGTCAGTCCTGGCGAGTTCGTGACGAAAGCTCGAGAACTAATGAGGGATCACGGCATAGGAAGCCTACCAGTCGTCCGAAATGGGCGATACGAAGGCATGATCACGGTGCAGGACATCATCAGCATAACCTCCACCAAATCAGACGTCACCATCGACGGTTTCATAAGAAGAAACGTTCCAACTGTGGAGCTTACCACGAAAGCCGAAGAGGCCGCTAAGAAGCTGCTGGGCACCACCGAGGGCAGGCTTCCGGTCGTTATCGAAGGCGGAAGACTCGCGGGTATACTAAGCATAGTAGATCTATTCGACGAACTGGACGAGCTTGGCGTGCCAGACCTGCCAGTGAACGAGGTCATGACTAGAAAGGTGATCGTCTGCGAGCCCAGCGATCCGATCTCCAGAGTATGGAGAAACATGACCGAGTTCGGCATCTATGGCTTTCCCGTGGTGCGAGCGAGCCAAGAAATCATCGGCATGATCACCCGTGAAGACATATTGCGCCGAGGTTATGTGCGGTTCGAACGAGAAAGCGACAAGACCAGGCAATCCAGCACTGTGCAAATGATCATGACCACGCCCGCCATCACGATCCCGGAAAACGAATCGGTCAGGAAGGTCGCAACGATCTTTTCAAGCAGAGGGATCGGCAGGCTACCTGTGGTGAATGGTAAAAAGCTGGCTGGCATCGTGGATCGCTATGACGTACTCAGGGTTTGCAGGAGGCTGATGGCCGTTGAATAAAAATAGCAAGAGCATGGTCGGAGAGTTCGGTGACAGGCGCAGAAGCCGACGCTACAATTCCGGGAGCTTCGAGAACGACCTCCAGGAAGGCCAGGTCACCCAAGACCTGAACTTTAAGCAGCGCCGTGCAAAACATGAAAGCGGCATCATGATCGTCGCCCGCAAGGACGTTGTAGCCATCCCCCCGACCACTAGCATCATGAGCGCCGCCAGGACCATGGTTAGCTATGGCTACAGAAGACTGCCAATAGCCGACCCCGGAACCAAGCGGATCGAAGGCATCTGCACAGTAGTGGATATAATCAACTTCCTGGGCGGAGGCGACAAGAGCATGATCATAGATCGCAAATACGATGGCAACATGATCCTAGCCATTAACGCCCCGGTCACCGAGATCATGAAGCAAGATGTCGTCACCATTCCTGACGACTCTTCTCTGGAAGGCGCGGTGGCCCTAATGATCGAAAAGTCCGTAGGCGGAGCACCAGTAGTGGACGAAGACCGTCGCATCGTCGGGATCCTCACTGAACGGGATGTCGTTCGGATCATGGGAGAATCCATCACAGGCAAAAAGGTGCGAGATATCATGAGCAAAAAAGTGACCACAGCACCGCCCGGAACGACAATTGAAATGGCCGCCCGCACGATGATATCCAGCGGATTCAGACGGCTGCCGGTCATCGCCGATAGCTTCGTATGCGGCATAATCACAGCCACCGACATCATGCGATACCTGGGAAACGGCAGCGCCTTTAAAAAGCTAATCACCGGCAACATCCGAGAAGCCATGGGCGCGCCCATCAGCTCAATCATGAAGACCAACATCTTCACCACAGACCCCAACGAAGATATCGGGACCGTAGCCCATCTCATGGCACAGAACCGCATCGGCAGCATGCCGGTTCTCGATAACTCCGGACTGGCAGGCATTATCACCGAACACGATCTGCTGCTATCACTCAAGGAGGCAGTATGACCGCGGTCGTAGAAATCATGTCAGCTCCAGTGTTCGCAATTTCATCCCGGGATACCCTGGCAAGGGCACGCAACCTGATGCTGCGCAAAGGCGTGTCCCGATTGGTCGTAGTGGACGATGGTAAACTGCGCGGTATAGTAACGAAGAAAGACCTGGGCATGCGACTTCATCAAGCCGAACCCCAATGGCGACGTCGGCCTCTGGACCACGTGCCCGTCGAACTGATCATGACGCCCGATCCAATCTCCGCCTCACCTGACGACGAAATTCAGAGCGTAGCCCAGGAAATGCTAGATAGGGACGTGTCCAGCATCATCATATATACGAGCAAGGATGGCGTCCAGGGCATCGTAACAAAGCACGATCTGGTTAGATATTTCACACTGCTGGGATGCCCCCTCAAAGTGGGGGACATGATGTCCGGAAAGCCGCCGACGGTAAGTCGCCTGCACACGATCTACAGCATCATCGATACGATGGCCGAGAACAATACGGACCGTGTTGTGGTTACGGACGCCGATAACGAGAAGATCTGCTCGGGTATCATCACGCTAGATGACCTGGGATTCGTGGAAATCAACCCCCGGTCAGAAAAGAGCTTCAAGGAGGTAAGGAAAACATCGACGGCCGGACCGCGCAAATATCGGTCCTATATCGAGCTGCCGACGGTTGCCGAGGATGTGATGTCCTCTCCACTTGTTACGGTGCAACGAAAGAACATGGCGATTGAAGCCGCCCGGATCATGGAGAAGGACAACTTTGATATGCTCCCCGTAGTCGACGAGACTCTAGTAGGGCAGTTTAATTATGAAAATATACTGAAATGGCTTTCGGAGGGCCAGGAATGACCGGAAAAACTGAAATGGCCGGTGAAGGGCCGGAACTGATTAAAAAGAAGATCAGGGACGTCATGTCCAGACCGGTAATCATAGATAAGTCAGGACGCATCTCGGACGCGCTTGATCTCATGGATAAGCACCACGTCCGGCGGCTTATCGTCCGCCATGATGATAAGGTGCAGGGCATCGTTTCGGTCCGCAGCGTCTGCGAATCACTAGGCTCACGCCGCAAATCCAATCACCCGCCCTCACTATTCCATGTGGCGGACGCGATCAGCAACAGCTTTGCCATCGTTTCACCCGACGACAGCCTGGATAAGGCGGTAAGCGCGCTGAAAGACGTGGATTCGGTCGTCGTAGTGGACGGAAAAATTCTCGGGTCCATCTCAACCGCAGATGTCCTCCGACATGTCACACCTCACGGCATGGTAGCGGAGGTCATGAAAGTCCCGGTGATCGCACCGCCCGATGCCCGAGTATCCTTCATCCGAAAGCTGATGATAGAGCGGGGCGTCAGCAGGGTACCGATCATGGATGGCTTCACGCTGGTAGGCATCGTTTCCGAAACCGACGTGGCTTCGGCGCTTCGAGGGGTTAAACATCGCTCGACCCAAGGCCACCAGGACAACAACATCGAGCGGATGATCGCCATGGACGTAATGAGAGCGGGCGTGATCACCGCTTCTCCCGGGATGAGGATCGGCGAGGCCGCAAAGCTCATGATCGATAACGATGTGGGAGCGCTACCGGTCCTAGACGATCGGCGACACCTAGTCGGCATCGTGACCCGGCGCGACATCGTTCGCGCCATTTGAATTTTTAACCAGCCACTACCTCTGTCGCGTTCGTTTATAGTTATTTTTGGAATGTTTAGGTTGGCACGGCCTCATAGTTTATTAGCCGGGTTGCATCTCTGTTCTGGCACAGCGCAGCGATCATCATCCACCCGGGCCCCGATGCAACCGCTTTACTCGTCCCATCAGAGCAACCCCCCATATCCTTTACCGCTTATCGCCCAGCATCAAGCTAAAAGCTTAAATATTGTCCGAACACTGTCTATAGCGATGCAAGAGTTAGGCCCAACTCTCTCCGCTAACAGTACACAGACTGCTAACGCGTCTACGGCCGTGAACATATCCGCAATCAATGGCTTTTCGATCGATGTACATCCGCTCGCCAGCCCTATTCAGTCATTAATCGTTTCGATAACCGGCGTGAACGGCATCGCCGCCGACATCGCCACCGCTACGATCATCTTCATCGTTTTTCTCTTACTCTCCTGGGTTGCCCGCTACTTCGTCAAGCATATAGCCCCGCTGGTCTCCCGTACCGAATCTACCCTGGACGACGAGATCCTGCTGGCGATCAAAGGACCTATCACCGCTCTCATCATCGTTCTCGGCGGGTATATAGCGATCAAGTCGGCGGATAACCTGTCGCTGGGTATCATTACCACCCTTGATCAGCTTGCTTTCGCTTCCCTACTACTCGTGGCCGCTTACCTAACCAGTAACCTAATCAGCGGCTTCCTGCGCTGGTACGCCAGGGACGTGGCTCCCAGAACAGAATCCGACCTGGATGATCATCTGATCCCGTTCATAGATAAGCTGAGCGTTGTGGTCATCTACATACTTGCTTTCCTGCTTGTACTCCAGTCCTATGGTATAGGAATTACCGCGCTTCTGGCCAGCATGGGTGTGGCCGGCATCGCCGTAGCCCTGGCCGCACAGGAATCGCTTTCTAACGTCTTCGGCGCGGTGGCCATCATGATGGACCGCCCGTACAAGATCGGCGATCGCCTGCTGATACCGGACATCGGTCAGGGCGATGTACTAGATATCGGTATGCGAAGCACCCGGATTATCACCAGGAACCGTCAGGTAGTCGTGATCCCTAACCGGGAGATGGCCAACGCCGACATCGTCAACCTCTCGATGCCGGACTCTCGCCTCCGGCTACGCCTCAAGGTTGGGGTCGCATACAAGACCGATATGGACCGCGCCTGCCGACTTTTAGAAGAGATCGCCGCCGAGAACCCGCTAGTAGTGAAAGATCCAGCCCCCGGCGCGCATATCTCCTCACTGGGCGATTTTGCGGTAGAGATCTCCCTCCTCGCATGGATCGCCGATTATCGGGAGGATTACGACGTGACGGACCAGCTATACCGGCAGATCCTCGTACGCTTCCGGAAGGAGAACATCGAGATCTCATACCCGATTATGACG
>DATHCY010000214.1:0-9959 GCA_035319305.1 Methanocella sp. | reverse complement strand
AGAGAGCGATTTACTCGAGGATCTCCTCGGCAAACCTGTCGTGACCAAATTACGAATAGATGACGGTATACACACCGGCAAGGACATGTACGTCTCCCCCATCGTACAGGAATGTAGCAACGCATCCCACATCATTGGAGTGATCGGAGTGATCGACACATCAGGCGCCCTTGCACTAAAAGAAATGGCCGAACACCACACAGCAATAATCAGCCAAGTAAAGGACAGAAACACCCATAACACCCATAACGAGTAGATAATCATCAATAGGATAGTGTACGAACGAAAACCATCATCGCACACAAGAATCCCCGAGGGAGTATGTCCCGATTTTGCTGTAAATTCTAAGTCAACCAAAGAGCATCAGAGGAAAAGGAATTTTACAGAAAATCTGGGACGGGCCCGAGGACGCCCCAATTTTTGCTGAAACTTCTAATGCACTAAAGTGTTATGGAATCGAAGCGCAATGTCGAAACTACGTTAGATCTGATAGTTTGACACGTCCCAATCATACGGCTTGTTTTGCGAGTCCTTCTGTTATATAAGCAAAGACCACCCCCAAGGATCCGGGGGTAAACGGCTTATTTGGTAAACCCTCATCCGAGGTTTTTTAAAAATTTGGTTGTCATTCTCCGACTTCCTGTAATCCCTTGTAACGTGATTTAGCGTGGTATACGCCGAACTTGTTCAGGATGTTTCGTGGGCGCCCGCCGCTTAATCGGTATCAGTTATCCCCCCATATAAAAACAACTATAAGAACATGTTTTTATACCTATAGAGGGCGTGTTGCAGAATTGACGTTGGCAGGATTTTTGATCATGGACTATTTCTGGAGCTTATAGTCCGCCCCTGTAAAACAATCACGAGTTTATAATACTGTGCTAACAACCCACTCTACCATCTGAAAAGATGCACGTCACACACGATTAAACGCTTGATAAACATGCCACCAGCAATAAAACTATAATTTTATAATTTTATGGTTAAGCCGATTCAACTTACTCCAATCGTCTAAGATGGTACAATATCCGAGAATATCTATCGACGTATCTACCGATAATGGCGTGTAGCGAAGCATTTCTGTTCAAGGCTCATCCAATTTGAACTCCGCAACACACCAGATCTATAGAACTAAAACGGTAAGCGCAACAATATTACTTTCATATTGCTCATACAAAAAACATATAGTGCCATTGATACCATAATAAAAGCTATTAACTAAAGAAAATAGAGTGGGCTATTAAGGAATTATTAGAGTAGAGATTTCGTTACATGGTGGAAGGTAATTATAATGGATGTTGTTAATATTACAAATGATTGGATGGAACTGTTAAAGAATCAATTTGACATGGATTACTATAAAAACTTAGAAGCCTTCTTAGTTAAGGAATATAATACTAATACCATTTATCCTGATAAATGTGATGTATATAACGCGTTAAACTATACAGCATATAAAGATGTAAAGGTGGTTATCTTGGGACAGGACCCTTACCCCGGTCCAAAACAGGCTCATGGCCTAAGCTTTTCCGTTAAACCCGGAGTTCAAACTCCCGCATCTTTAGTAAATATTTATAAGGAGCTTAAAGATGACTTGGGCTGCTATATACCTGACAATGGATATTTAAAAAAATGGGCTGATCAGGGAGTTCTCTTACTCAACACAGCTCTTACAGTTAGAGCCGGCGAGGCTAATTCCCATAGAAACAAGGGTTGGGAAATCTTTACTGATGCCATAATAACTTTACTTAACAAAAAGGAAAAGCCAATCGTATTTATACTATGGGGGAACAATGCTATTTCCAAAGAAAAGCTTATTACAAATAAAGCTCATTATTTGATTAAATCTGTGCATCCAAGTCCCCTCTCCGCAAGTAGAGGCTTTTTCGGAAGCAAGCCATTTTCAAAAACAAATGGTTTTTTGGAATCCATAGGAGAAGAACCTATTGACTGGCAGATTGAAAGTTTAAAGTAATTATCAAACTTTTTTCCCTTTCCTTAATAGCTCTAACACTACATGCTCGCTCCTGAGGAAATCATAATCCTTCTGAAAACCGAATTTGATACTATTTTTCTCGTTTTTCATTATATAACTGATGAATCGCTCTTTCCCGTCTTCCCTGATACATCTTGCGTATGCCCGTATTTTTACACCGTGCACTGTAGTATCAAACATATCCTTATCACAAGGGAAAACAGGGCATTCCCAACATCCATCAAGTTTTTTCTCAATACAACAATTTCTATGATGGCATCCTCCCCAGTGTTGTGAGTGGGAGGTACATAGGTTAGCCGTATTTCTACAACCATCACACTCGTTGGCTATGTGACATAGGTCACAAACAAGCCCGCAGTATGCGATACTATCTAAAATTTTTTCTTTACTGGCCATAATACCAAATGTGGCGTGATAAGGTATAGCCTGGATCATAGTCCAAGCTGAAGATAACCGAAGATACAGTACCCTCCTCGCGTTACGGTGGAGCCGTGGAGCGGAAAAGCCCACTCCTTTAGGGTGACTTTCGGCTCCGCGGCTTCATCACCGTAATCTTTCTAATTATTTTTTAACTTTCTCATGAAGAACCACCAATATAATATGGCTCCTATGCCGATAGGCAATAATGCGACTCCCAGGCAGATATACAGTAATCCTTCGATGCCAGCAGATGGTGCGGAGGAGTTTTCCTGTGTTGGTGGCTGTACTGTAGTGCCATTACCTGTATTGCTGTAGAACTCGGTGATGCTTCCATTATATAGTTGGAATGCTGGTGTGCCGCTTCCTTCGGGCTTCATTTCGTCTTTTTGCAGGCCGTCTGAACTGTATGCTGCCCCCACGTAGAAGTATAGCCATCTGTATAGGCTGTCAGCATATGTAGTATTGTAGACCACGTTGTATCTATTACCGTCAAGTGGTTTTATTGTAACGTGGGAGGTGTTGTTGGATGCTTGTCGGGCTACTGTGCCGCTGCTAAGATCCACCACGGCGTAGCGTTCGTCGTATGATTCGTTGATATCTGGAGTGGTGTCTCTGCCTATTACTAGCAGGTTGTTGTCGACTTTAGATACGTTGAAGCTAAATGAGTATGCTACTGGTGAGGGGAGTGTGTCAAGGTGGATTTGTATTATGTGCGGGCCGTTAGTGGTGCTTGGGGTGAACTGTCCTGTGGTTTTATTAAAGCTGCCTTTGGTCGCGCTCCATCCGCTAAAGTTGTTGCCGCTCCAGATAGCCACTGGCGCTGGCAGGGTTGGCATAACTGTGGGTACCGGCGTTGAAATGGAATATGTGCTAACATTTATGAGTGTGTTGGTGCTCGTTGCAGCGCCTTTGTTGTTTGACGCGGTGAGATTCACGTTGTATAACCCGGTGGTATTGTACGTGTGGGTCGCGCCCTGCCACGGTGATGTACTTCGCTCATAAGAGCTGAGGTTTCCGATCTTGATGTTAGTATAGGTGCCGTCGCCCCAGTTCCAAGTGTAGTTAATCGGGTAGCCGGTACATGTTTGCGTAGTGCTGATCATGCGCCCTGGAGGGAGGTTGGTCTGATTGACTGTAAAGCTACTGGTAGGCGCAGCATTGGTAAAGTTCGAGGCGTTCATCCATGGAAGGTCATATATCACCTCGTATTCGCCATTGTACCTATAGTTGGCAAGCGGGACGGGCGAGCCTTGGTGATAGAGCCAGGAATGGTCCGGGTCGGTTTTGAAGTCGAAAAAGTCTGCGTATGCAAATAGGAATGGCACTACATGGTAGTTGATCGCCCATGTCATGAGCGGATAAATATACTGTGCGTTGTTGCCGCCGACATCATCTTTAAGTTCGCCGCTGCCGCACCATTCGCCCATCAGAATCGTATAGTTTGCCATGAGCGGCAGGTTAGAATCCCATGTGTGGTAGTAGAAGTTTGGGTTATCACTAGTGTTATACTCATGAAGGCTGAATGCAAGGTTATTGTTGCCCATTGGGTTTGCGGTGCCGTATGGGTTGATTGCTGATGGGTCGGTTAGCGGATTGTTGATCGGCGTGCCATATGGTTGTGCAAATGCAAAGTTTGCGTTACCCTGCGGTAGGGATATTAAGATCAGGGATGAGGTTGCGCCGTCACCGCGGATAAGGTCGATCATCGACTGTTCGTAGGGTTGAACTGCGAGCCAGTTTCCACCGCCTACTCTCCAAAGCTCATTGTACGGTTCAAAAATGACGAAGGGGTTATCGCCGTAAGTCTTGGCTAACCTGTCCACACACCATTGCTCTACGGTTGCATTTGGGGTGTATGGGGTTGTCATTGAATAGAAGATGCTGTTATTCGGGGTCATATTGTAAACCGGGTCGCCCGTTGTTGGGTCGCCGGATCCATGTACATCGAGGATGATATACATCTTGTGGGCGGCGGCGCTATTTACCACACTCTGAATTGCAGCATCGTATTGAGCCCAATGCTGATAGATGGTGACGCCATCGCAGGTGTCGTTTGTATAGTATTCTGCGCCGGGCATCCCATAGGGGTTTGACGGGTCGAAATAGAAATTATACCGATAATACATTGGTGCGATCTGAACCCTGATAATGTTTACACCGTGGTTTTGTAAGTCGGTCATAGCATCATAATATGTTTGGTTGTTTTCGTCGCCCCATACGTACATGTCGCCCCAAATATCACCATCCTTCTCGAGGTTACAACCATCGAGAACGGGAATGGTTCCGTTTGCAAATGCAAGGGTACTGTTACCGCCTGCGATCGTACCATTTTTGTTGTATAAGCGGTATGATTGGTCGTATGCATATGCTGTGTGTGACAACTCCGCTATTCCGAGTGCCAGTATACACGCTAATAGTGCGAGCGATATGATTTTTATCTCCATGTTAACCCTCAACCACACTTCGTATAGTCTTATGTCCGGTATATATTTAAAGGCTATTTGGAATATGGGGATACTATTATAGTATCACCGCATCCATTGCATTCATGATCCGTCCAAGTTATAATGTTAAACAAGTACTTGGTGTATGAAATCTGAAGCGTTATCTCATATCTTGTGGGTTGAAATGCTTTGAACATTATGGTATCCCTTCCAGCACCCTCCGTAGGAAGGGTGGCGTTACGTTTTTGAATTGCCAGCGTTCGAAGGATGAGAAGGCGAATTTCCATGCCATTAAGAGGTATACTACTCCTATGATGCCTCCGATGGGTATGAGCGTGATAAACGAGGTGATATGTATGAACGGACATTTGCCCAGTGCAAGGCTTATTGCCATAACTATTATTGTGCATAGGACTCCCGTCGTCATTGATCGGAAGAAGACGGCCGGGTTGACGCCCATGATCCTGCCTGCGTACCACGGAATGAAAACAGCGTTTCTTATGCTAATCATGATCGCTCCCGCCAATGCAACGCCATAGAAAGCTATACCTGACAGGTGAAGTATGTGGATCATAGCGAGTGGCATGGCAACTGCGAGGGCGAAATTTCCGGCCCCCAAGATGAGTGTCATGATCCCCGGCACTTTGATTTTATTGTACGCGTAATTGATCGAGAATAATGGTAATATGGACAGGTTTATCGTGAGGGGGAAGGCCATTAACATCAATAGCGGGGCAAAACTCCATGGGGTAATATTATTCGGCAGCCAGATGGTTAGGATCTGGGTTGAAAATCCGCAGAGGAGGCCGATGGGTAGGGCCATGAAAATCCCCATTATTTTGACTGCGCTGACCACCATATTTATGAGCGCTTCGATCTGATTTCTGGCATAGTATGTGTATACGATGGGGACGAGTACTCCTGAGATTGTAGATGCGATATTTCGCATGACGGCCGATATGCAAAGAACCGGGTAATATTGCCCTGCGATCGAGAAGAATAGTTTGTTAATGATGATCATGTCGATCGAAAGGAATAGCAGGGTTCCAAGCTGATCTATCATCGCCCAAATGCTCATGTCGAAGAGGGTTTTCAGTTGGGTGAAGTCAAATAGAGATGGTAATACGTGGAGGTGGGTGCATACTCGCTTCGCAAAGATGATCGACAGCATTGAAGAGCATATCGCCCCGATTGGATAAGCGATGCCTATGTACGCTAGGCTGGGGTGATACAGGTGGAAGAACAGGACTATCAATCCGTTTTGGGTCAGAAATATGGTTGCGTTGACGATGATCTGTAGGTCTATGCGGTTCAGGGCAAATAGCTGTACGGTAAAGTTTCCTGTCCATGTGGTGATCAGAAAAGCGGTGAATACTCCGAGGAAGAATAGTCTCACATCGTTATCCTGGCCTGGGGGGATATTAAAAATATGGGGGACGTTATATGCGATGATTATAATAAGAGGGATCATCAGGATGACCAGGGCAGATAGCCCTATTATGGCCGTATTGAATGTTTTGTTTGCCGACTTGTAGTCGTTTTTCTGGAGGTCCACGGTCAGAAATCGGGATACGGCGGTGTTGAGCGATAGTACGATGAGGGTTACATATGCTGTGATCGACACTGCGAGGCCGATGATACTATAGGCGTCTCTACCGAGTGTCGTAATAAAATATGGTACGAGCGCCATGCTGATAACAAAATTCAGCACAAAATACGTTAGGTTAACAATGAGGTTTATTGGGAGTTGATTAACTAATTTTTTATTTTTCTCAATGTTCGACTCCATGTTACCTCAAATATAATTACAATTTATAAAACAATCTTTTATTATAAAATTCTTTTCGTAAATATTTTAAATTAACAATTATATTTTAAAAAACACAATAAAAAAAATATTTATATATAATCAAGGGCATAACGTCTCAACACGAAAACACCTGACATATGATCAACAATATCGTTAACTATTAGGAAAAGAATAAACATCCAACCCAGCCCTGACAATTATAACTCCAATTGCAAATATAATTGCTCCAATTATACATATCAAAAATAGCCGCTTATCGAGGTTATATCTTATTATAAACATAAGGATGATCAGCCCAACAAGTATGAGTCCCATCCCTAAAAAACTAATTTTATGTCCAATATCCCTCGTCTTTCTTAATGATTCATATCTACGGAGCCTTGCTAACTCGTCAGGATTTAGGCTCTCCTCATCCACCCCCAATATTATTAGCAACTCTGATCTACCAAGGCTTGACATCTCAATCCAACCTATGATTGATGGTTAAAATTGTGAAACTAAGCAATAAATCTTACCTTATCAACCAACCGATTATATGCCGGCAAATTTAAATCATCCGTCAACTATAGACTGTCAGAGTTCCATATCCTATTCCATGGGATAAGCATGTCATCCGCCAGATAAGCATGTCATCCGCATGCGGTTTGATGCTCGGATGCCCGGCCTGATAAGCCGACCATGAATATTGGGGTATGAGCATAGGTGAGCAGGGAGGGGAAAGGCTTTAACCCTCGTTATCAAATGCTATAGGTAGCAGGGCGTAGTATCCACTCTAAAGCTCAACCACCCATGAAACCTCGAACGCTATACCATTTTTACTGTGCCCTGCGCTTTTATTGATCTCATATTGCGTGGGAAAATGGTTGGAAATATTTATTATCTTCTCATCTTTTTTGTGTGGTATATTTTACATAGAAACCCATATGCAACTAAAAGTTGGTGACGATCTTGAACGCTATTTTTAATCAATAATTTTATTATCAATAAATGGAGAGTAACAATTAGAATGGAAAAATGTCCAATTGATTTAGCGGGCTCGACACCCAACTCTCCTATGGATAGAGTTGTACTATTGCTTCAACAGATCCTGCAACAGTACAGGGAAAATGAGTTTAAGTCCATAGGAATTCTGGCAAATTTTTACCTTCCTTCATCAACTATAGCTGATGAAACTGTTAAAGATACTGCCGAGACGGCGGTTCAAGCCCTCAAAATATTCGATAGCGCAGCAGATTCTGTTTTGAAGGAGTTCGCTATACAACAGGGCTTCGACCTTTCGAAATCAAAAAAGTACCAGAGCAGAATGAAAGAGGGATACCTCAGGGTCTTTTATCCCGTTATTGTGTCGCATGCGATTTGGCTCGACAGGGAAGATGGGGGGAAAGCCGTAAAAAATCTGGGAAACATTTTTCGCTCGACGGTGCTGGGAGCTGCAGGCTACATAATTTTCGACTCAAATATTGATGATAAAGATCACAGCCCAGCGGAGATCATGCTATCTTTATTGCTCATCCAGGAGCATGACAGATTACTTCAGCAGTCATTTAAGTTTAATTCGGCTGATTATGAGATTCTTAACCGTTTCAAACAATTATACCTGGCGGCAGAGATCAAGGAGAAACGATCGAGGTTCCTGGAGAGCCCTTACACAAAGGAGCGCCCAGAAGATTGCGGCTACAAGGCCGTTCATGGGTACCTGCCATTCGCTCTACTGCTTCAAAAGAGCGGAAAGCAGGGTCAGATTGAAGGCTACATGCACTTATTTTATGAGTGTGGCGCCGTATTGCAGATTATGGACGATCTCCTCGATCTAGAGGAGGATATCACAAATGGTCACTACTCATATCCAACCCTGGGCTTTGACAAAGAGCTCCCCGGGCGGTCGCCGGAAGAGCTGGCGGCACTTATTAGGTCAGACATGAAACATATGTGTCAGTTGCAATATGAATGCAAGAGGCTTATTGAAAGTTCGAGGGATAGATGCACGAGGCTGAAAGCCGATTTAATGTTACACTTTGTTGATACGCTGGAAGCACGCCTTGACATGTTCTTTTTTGACGCTATGAGTTGAGTCGATCAGATTATTTTTCCCTGCATGCTCATTCGCCATATTTTTTGATTACTTCCCTAAGGGCATCGATCACAATCCCGAGCTTTTCCTTGCCGACTCCGAACGTGCTGAGCTTGAAGTTTTTAGTCAGCCCGGGCTTGATCCCGTGGATGCTTCGCTCTTTCAGCTCCCTGTACAGGAAATATCTGTCGGTCTTCTGAGATATATTATAGAATACGATTCCTTCAAAGAACATCAGGTCATGATTATGGGGCTTGTCGCCAAGCTGTGCCATCCCGAGCTTTTCCATCCGTTCCGAAAACCACCGGGCGTCATCGACTTCCTTTTCCCAGTTTCCGGGTTTAATACGCTCCACGATCGTTGGGAAGGACGCGATCAGAGTCATGATCGTCGCGCCTCGGGCTGTGCACCCTAAAAATTCGATCTCCTTCGCCTTGTAAGTTGGAGATTTTTGCAGAAGCTTTGGCGCGTAGGTTTCTGTGACTCCCATCACTCCCACCGGGCCCGAAGCCGCCATTGACTTGTGCCCGCTTCCGACGACAAAGTCCGCGCCGATATCCTTGCCTTTAAATGGCATTCTGCCGATGGCATACGCGCCGTTGACGATCACCGGCACGTTGGAGTCATGAGCGATGCTTGTGATCGCTCGAGCATCCGCGAGGTTGCCATAACTTCCGTCGGGATACGTGAGTAGCGCCAGCGCAGGAGCCCTGCCTGTCTGCGCTTTTACCTGTTCTATGGTCTCCGCGTAAGCCTCCGGGGTGATGCGGTATTCCGGTGCAGGGGTCTTCGGCACCAGCTTCACATTCAGGCGGGCCCGCTGCGCTGCGACGATCGAGGAGTAGTGGGCGTTACTGTCCATGATGATCGTATCTCCCTCTCGGCAGATCGCGTGCATGATGGCGAATTTTCCTTCCCTAGCGCCATTAGTTACCCGGACGTGGTCCATCCCGAGAAACTCCGGCAGTGCCTTGTGGACAAAATCAAAAATCGGTGGGGTTTTAATCTGGTCAAGCATGCCGCTGCAATAGTCGCATACCGAGTAGCCATCGCCCCACTCGACCAGCGCCATCCTGGCTTCTGGAGTCAGCAGCCCGCCGGTCTGCAATGGATCAAGGTTGATCGCTCTGGGAGTGTCCCTTTTGACGAGGCCGAACTTTTGCAGGGATGCATCCGGTGACATAGTTCTCGATATTTCGCCATGATATTTAAGTCTGC
>DATHCY010000213.1:0-15561 GCA_035319305.1 Methanocella sp. | reverse complement strand
CAGATAGCCAGAGAGTAGCCGGGAAGACGCAGTCGTGAATACTTTCATCGCTCATGCGAAAAACATATGGGATAGGCTCGCTCTATAGCTGTGCTATCCTGCCAGTTATGCGTCTGTGTCATGGGCGAAATATTGAGATGTGATTTCCATGGATAAGATCATCCTTGTCGGTGCCAGAGAGCACAATCTCAAAAACGTCAATCTTGAAATTCCAAAGCACCAGATCATAGTCTTCACCGGAGTCTCCGGCTCTGGCAAATCTTCACTGGCCTTTAATACCATCTACGGGGAAGCCCAGCGGCAGCTGCTAGAGACCTTCAGTTCCTTCTCCCGGCGCTTCATGCCCAAGATCGAGAAGCCCAAGATCGAGGAGATCCACAACATTTCCACGGTCATCAAGATCGACCAGCAGCGCATGGGGGAGAACGTCCGATCCACCGTGGGCACTGCTACCGAGATCTACACGTACCTGCGGCTGCTGTTTTCCCGATGCGGCGATCCTCAGATCGGCCCGTCCTTCTACTTCTCATTTAATGTCCCAGACGGCATGTGCCCGGACTGCGACGGTCTGGGCAGCAAGATCAGCGTCGATCTCGACGAGCTTCTCGATCTTGACCGATCGATCGCCGGAGGCGGGATCAGGCACCCCAATTACCACCCGGGAGGATGGTTCTGGAAATCCCTAGGGGAGAGCGGCCTCGTAGACATGGACAAGCCGCTGAAGGACTTTACCCCCGAGGAAATGAACCGGCTGCTCTACTCGGAGATCATCAAAGTCAAAGCCAGCGAGCACTATGGGCTGAGGCACGTCACCTTCGAAGGGATCGTCACAGGGATGCGCCGCAGGCAGCTGGGGAAGGATGACCTCCAGAAGCGAGAGACAAAGTACTTCAACGTAGCCCCGTGCGAGGCGTGCGACGGCTCCCGGCTGAATAAGAGGGCTCTCTCGGTCCGTATCAAGGGAAAAAGCATCGCCGAGCTATCCTCCATGGAGCTGGTCGACTTGAGGGAGTTCCTGGAGACGGTATCCGGGCCGGTGGCCGATCCGTTGATCAGGCCCATGAAGGATCGCCTGCAGCATCTGATCGACATGGGTGTGGGATACCTGTCCCTGGACCGACCGGTATCGACGCTATCGGGCGGAGAGTCCCAACGGGTCAAAATGGCCCGCCAGCTGAGCTGCGACCTGGTCAGTCTGATATACGTGTTCGATGAGCCCAGCATCGGCCTGCATCCTAAGGACCTCGCGGGTCTGATCGGAATGCTGCGGAAGCTCTGTGAAAAGGGAAACAGCGTGCTAGTGGTGGAACACGATCCGGGTATTATAGAGTACGCCGACCACGTGATCGAACTGGGCCCTGGAGCGGGGTCGCTAGGCGGCCAGATCACCTTCACCGGCTCGGTCGAAGACCTGAAGCGCTCAGACGCTCTGACGGGGAAATATTTGATGGCAAGGCAGTCCAAACAATATCACCGCAGAAAACCGTCGGGCTTCATCGAGATCAGAGATGCCTGTCTCCATAACCTAAAACACGTTACCGTTAAAATACCAACCGGTGTGCTGGTCTGCATCACAGGGGTCGCAGGCTCGGGCAAAAGCACGCTGATCAACGACGTCTTCGTGCCTCAGCAACCCGATGCCATCGTCGTCGACCAGTCCCCCATCGGCCGTAACAGCCGCTCTAACCCGGCGACCTACACTGGTGTTTTCGACGACATCAGGCGAGCGTTTGCAAATAAGACAGGGACGAGCCCCAACCTCTTCAGCTTCAACTCTGACGGCGGCTGTCCCAAGTGCGGCGGTAGCGGTATCCTTGAAGTGGAGATGAGCTTCCTGGACAGCATCCATATCACCTGCGACGGATGCGGGGGAAAACGGTACACAGCAGAGGTACTCGGCTACAGGTATAAGGATAAGGACATCTCCGAGGTCCTTGATATGACCGTCGAGGATGCGATGCGCTTCTTCACCGAGCACAAAATCCTGGTGAAGCTCAAGCAGCTGCAACAGGTCGGCCTAGGCTACCTTACCCTGGGCCAGCCGCTAAGCACTTTATCCGGCGGGGAGGCCCAACGGATTAAGCTAGCTAGCGAGCTGCATAAGTATGGCAGCCTGTATGTGATGGACGAGCCGACGACCGGCCTTCATATGGCCGACGTGGAGCGGCTCATGGGGATCATTGACCGGCTGGTCGAAGCCAGGAACACGGTAGTCGTCATTGAGCACAACCTCGATGTGATCGCCAAGGCCGACTGGGTGATCGACCTAGGGCCGGAGGGAGGTAAAAAGGGCGGCGAAGTGGTCGCCGAAGGCACGCCGGAAGAGCTCGCCTGGTGCGAACGTTCGTATACCGGCCGGTACCTGAGCAAAATGCTCATGACAGACCGGTGAGCGCAGGCCCGAATCACGTCCGAGCCTTTCGCATATTTCTCCACCGGTCGAACTTTAAAAAGCAGCCTACGGCCCCCTTTCGTACCGTGAAGCCCGGGCCCTCGAGTTCATTACGCACCTCTTTGAGACGTTTCGGTATTGGAATATGCTGGGGGCAGGCCTTTACGCACTCGTTGCACTCCTTGCACTGCGAAGCATAGCCGGGCTCCCTTCTTCCTAGGGTTCCCCCAACCAGCAGGATGTATCCGATCACTGGGTTGTTGGTGACAGCGCCTCCTCCCATATACTTATTGTTATAGGCTTCGAAGCAACCCGGAATATCGACGCCGGAGGGGCATGGCATGCAATAGCGGCAGCCTGTACAGCCTACTTTCATCGACCTCCTGTAGATCTCTGTCGCCAGGCTGACTATGCCAATCTCCTGGGACGAGAGCGAGCCTGGCAAGGCTTCATCAGCGATTCTGAGGTTCTCCTCGATGTGTTTCTCGTCGTTCATGCCGCTTAATACGACGGTTACCTCGGGATGGTTCCAGACCCATCGGAGTGCCCATTCAGCCGGCGATCTTTTCACTTTCGCCCTATCCCAGATCGCCTGTACTTCCTTCGGCGGCGTTTTCGCGAGGCTGCCGCCCCGGAGCGGCTCCATGATAACGACTCCGAGACCCTTCGACGAGGCGTACTCCAGCCCTTCGGTCCCCGCCTGGTTTTTCTCGTCCAGGATGCTATACTGGATCTGGCAGAAGTCCCAGGGGTAGTCGTCGATTATTTCCTTGAAGTCCTTCTTTCCTGTATGGGCTGAGAAACCGATATTCACTATGCGGCCGTCACCCTTTGCCTTCCTGACGAAATCGTCAAAGCCAAGTGCCTTCAGTTTCCTCCAGCTGCTGCCATTCATGTTGTGGACGAGGTAATAGTCGATATGATCTGTCTTCATGTTGCTAAGCTGCAGGCCCAGCAGTCGGTCCATATCCCCCATAGATCCCACGAACCAGTGGGGCAACTTGGTGGCCAGTTTTACCTTCTCCCGGTACCCATCCGCCAGAGCACGGCCCAGGAACGGCTCGCTGGCCCCGGAATGATAAGGCATCGCCGTATCCACGTAGTTTACCCCATGGTCGATAGCGTAGCGCAGCTGTTTCATCGCCCTCTCATCATCTATTCCGCCTTTTTTCTCAGGCAGGCGCATGCAGCCATAGCCCAGAATTGAGAGCCGATCTCCCGACTTCCTCATAACTCTATATTGCACTCTCTTTGCCTCCTTTGTCACGCGAGGTTACCATCCTCAGCCTTGTGGCTACTCCCGCGTCTTTAGTTGTGGGTTTCTGCGGGTTGACTGACAGACTGTAGTCCCGATCTGAGAATATTTTTAGTGGTGTTCAAATCTCTATCGATTGGATAAGCTATGCCGGGCAATCATGTTTATCCTGTAGTGTCTTATCTACGATGCCGCGTGTCGAGCACGTTTTGGGCGTGTTTTTCGAGTCTACCAATGAGTCTACCAATATTACACGACGACCGGAGCTTTCAGCCTTGCACATCATATACTGCATCAACATGTTCCACGATGTCCGCGATGTGTTTTGCAAGAGTACGATTCCCAGCTATCTCGTTGATACCCAGGCCTTCGAAACAAATATCACCATGCTTTTCAACGAGTTTGGCTGATATTTTATGAGCGAAATCACCCCTACCAGCCGCTTCATGGACATGACACACCACTTTCACCACTTTTCTACATTCTACTGTTCCCCCCTATCTTTAGAGTTTACGCTGCGTCTTAGCCAGAGCTTTTTCAGACTGCCCTAAAATCCTAGGATTATCTATCATATCACCATTAGATAATATGGCAGACAATACCAACCAACATCAACAGCAGCATCACAAACACCAGACCCCCAGCACTCTCATCAATCAATATAGAAGCATACCACTTCCCAGCAGCCCCTCCGAACTGTAATACGTTTAAATATTACCATGTAGCCGACGCATCCCCACCTTAACACCACCCACTATAGACAACCATAACACATTCTTCTTCAACCCAAACCCGCTTGAACGTATGTTAGGATTTGATGGTAGAGGTGCAATCCTCATTCATGCTAAGGCCGAGACCGACCCCGATTAACCGTTCCCATCGTATATATTCGTGTTGTTAATGAACGTATGGAGAGAGTCAAAGGGGGGAGTAGTTGATTTATCCTGGCGCAGGACAACCGGGTTCTTCCACCCCCATGGCTCCATGCAATATTCGAAGGCTAATACCCGTATTTATAACGTATAACACGAACTAATTCGGACCAATTTTTTTGACTAGCACATACATGATCAGATGTCAGAGGCCTCAATATGAGTGTCGCCTACGCACAGAGAATGAACATTGTCCACAAGTCATTCATCAGGGAAATATTGAAGGTCACCCAGGACCCGTCGATTATTTCATTCGCGGGCGGCCTGCCGAACCCGGCTTCGTTTCCAAAAAAGGAGATCGCCGAGGCGGCCGTCGTCGTACTCTCGGAGAGCGGGGATAGCGCGCTGCAGTATGAGACCAGCGAAGGGTACCTGCCCTTAAGGGAGTATATTTCGAAGAGGTATGCCCGGAGAGGGCTCAAGGTCGATGCATCCGACGTAATGATCATCAGCGGCTCCCAGCAGGGGATCGACCTTTCCGGCAAAGCCTTCATCGACAGGGACGACAGGGTGCTGGTCGAGCGACCCACCTACCTGGCGACGCTTCAGGCGTTCGGCATGTACCAGCCGGAGTTCAGGTCGATGCCGCTACTGGACGACGGACCGGATACTGAGATGATGGCACGGATGCTGGACGATAATCACGTCAAGCTCTTCTATGCGGTGCCGAATTTTCAAAACCCAACCGGAATCACCTATTCGCTGAAGAAGAGACGAGAGGTTGCGTCCCTACTGAACGAGCACGGGACAGCGTTTGTCGAGGACGATCCATATGGAGAAATACGGTTCATGGGCGAGGATCTGCCCCCGGTAAAAAAGTACATGGATGGGGCCATACTTCTGGGATCATTCTCCAAGATCGTGGCACCAGGCATGCGTCTGGGCTGGCTGATCGCATCGCCGGAGACTATGGAGAAGATCGCCATCGCCAAACAGGCAACCGATCTGCATACCAGCATCTTCACCCAGCGAATCGTGTACCAATACCTGATGACGAACGACGTCGACTCACACATCGAAAAAATCAGGACTCTGTACCGCAGACAACGGGATGCTATGGTCGACGCCATCGAACGGCACTTTCCCGATGGCGTACAATGCACCAGACCGGAAGGTGGTATGTTCCTTTGGGTGACACTGCCCGAAGGGATCTCGTCGCTGGATCTGTTTGATATCGCGATCAAGGATAAGGTTGCGTTCGTTCCGGGCCAAGCATTCTTCGCTGACAGTACAGGGCAAAACACGATGCGCCTGAACTACACGAACTCCAATGTGAATGCAATCGAGCAGGGCATAGCCCGGCTGGGGAAAGCCATCGGACGGCTGCAGGAGCACAGATAAATGATAGATCAAATCAAGCCCACAAAGCTGGACAATATCGGAGCTTACCTCAGACATACCTACCTGATCGACTTCGATGATCACGGGGTATCCCTGTTGGCAAGCGCTGTAGCAGGAGAAACCCGCGAGGAAACCGTCAGACAAGCCTTCGAGATGGTCCGCGACCGATACCCCCACTCATGCGATGCCCGAAAGGACGAGGTGGCATGCAGCGCCTCTGATGTAATCCGGTTAGGCCACGGCCTCTGCTATGCCAAATCCATGCTGCTGGCGGCGCTACTGCGATATAACGGTATACCCGCTGGGTTCTGCTATGAGCGTATACGCCAGGAAGCAGGGGGTTTCGTGCTTCACGGGCTGAACACAGTGTTGCTTGAGGGCAAATGGAAAAAGATCGATGCCAGGGGAAATAACGATCATGTACATGTGACCTGGTCACGCTTCCATGACATGTTGGCTTACCCGCCAGATACAAGCGCAGGGGGACTGGAACTCCCTGGAAATTATCCTGACCCACGCCCCGAAGTTGTCCAGATCCTGCTGGCCGGCCCGGATATCAGCACAGTATTACAAAAGCTGCCGGGAGATCTTCCCCTTTAGATATAAGTTGGAGCGTGGGCGAAGGAAGTACGCCGGCCTTAGCCTCAGGAGCGGTCACGTTAAGTTTAATAGTAATTATATCGCATTTAATAATTGATACCAGTCAACTACCACGCATAAATGGCTGTGGCTTGTAACCATATCAGAGACACAAATGTCAGGGATACGCTACATTCGGCCGGTTGACTTTGGGCTGACAAACCCAGAGTCGCCGCAAAAGCGCCGGCGACCAACCTTCGAGAAGCCGCCGTCAAACGTCAGTTTCGGCAGCATATCGCCACGCTCACGCTCTCAAAGGGGCAATGGTGTCATCGGGCACTGGTGTTACAAGCTTCTACCGTTATCTTTCAACGAGAGTGCCATACCTATAAAGAGGTGTGTAACTGTATCAAGGTATAGTATGTTTGATAAGAGTAGTTTACTGTAAAAGAGGTGAAGTGGAAAGGGGTCGACTCCTCCCGGCGCTAAAACCGGGTCTCCCTTGACCCCATGGCCAGAATATTATGAAACTCTCACTCCTAGTTATAAGGCCGGTATTTGCTATCTCCACAATGAAGAACGATGCACCGATACCGGAATGGGCTACATCCAGCGATTTTTACTCGATCACACGCACTTACGAGGAGTTATCCATTGTCTGCCCCCAGGAGAATATCCCTGCCGAGATCAAAATCAACAAAGGATGGCGGTGCCTGAAGGTACAGGGCCCTCTCGGCTTCGACATCGTCGGCATCCTTGCGTCATTATCGATGCCGCTGGCTAGCGAGGGGATCAGTATCTTTGTCTTCTCCTCATACGATACCGACTTTATTATGGTAAAAAACTACGATCTGGAAAAGGCCATGGAAGTGCTACGCAAGGCAGGACATACGGTCGAACATCAGCTATGAGCATATTTTTCCTGCTTGCGAAATAAGAGGGAGTAAGTGAGCTCGGCAACGACAGTATACCCGCCTCATTGGAGCATGCTTACGCTATGATCTTGAAATAGCAAGCACGGTGAACTATCACGCCCTTCAGGTCATGCTTTCCGGTTTCATCGAAAAGCACCTGCTATATTTTGATGGTAGTGCTTTTCTCCCTTCAGGTTCCGGTTTTTCTCCGGCATGGGCCGGGAACCGGCCCCATTGTATTTTCCTTGCTCCCTGCCCTGCTCCGCTCCCTCACCCAAAATATTTTACGACCGCCATCACTCACGGCCCTTGCGAATGGACTCTCAAAGGCGTCGCTGTAGCCTGGTGGTAGTAAGCGGTTTCCGACTAAATACTTGATGAGATAACGAGACTCGATTCATCGCCGTCCTGAGGAGGATGGGGTTTTCTCTCGCTCTGTGCTCGTTATCGATAAAAATTCAAAAAAAAAATTGTGGTAGGGATTACGGCGATACTGGCTGTGGAACATGGGCGGGTAGTTTGAATAGCTTTTTCATATTTTCTGGGAGATAAGCCAAGATCATTTCGCGTTCGAATGGGGATAGGGCAAATTTCACTACCATAACGAGGTATATTATGGAAATGCCCCCTCCAATTATGATCAATGAGAACATTGATGTGATTGGGATGTAATTGCCTATGACAGCACTCACGGCTATCAGGATCAGCGCTGCAATAATTCCTGGCAGTATGGACTGAATGAAGATCGATGCCCTGACTCCCAGCACCCTGGACGTATACCATGGCACGAATAGCGCGTGCCGCAGGGTGAGCATTATTGCGATCGCTGCAGCCACACCGTAATAGCCCCATCCGGTCAGCATCGGTAGCCCTACTGCGAGCGCAATGTTTCCGATGCCCATGAAAAATGTCACGATACCGGGTACCTTGACCTTGTTGTAAGCGATATTTACAGCGAACAGAGGCAGTATTGCACAATTGACGACCAGTGGTAACAGCAAAAGTAGCATCAACGGGGAGAGGAAGGCAAACTCCTCGCCTACCCAGAGGGTCAAGATTTGCGGGGCAAATCCGCAGATAAGCCCTACTGACAACGCTAAAAATAACCCCAGAAATTTGATCGAAGTAACCAGCATCTTCGTGAGAGTTTCTACCTGCGCTTTTGCGTAATATGTGTAGATCATCGGCGATAGTACGCCGGCGATCGCGTTGATCGCCCCCCATATGAGCACAACCCACATCAGCACCAGCGCGTACTCCCCCGCAGGCTGCGCCCCGAACAGCAGGTTCACTATCGTGAGATCGATTTGAAGGAATAACAGTGTCCCCGTCTGGTCGATGATAACCCACCAGCTCATGCTGCTGATAGCTTTTAACTGCGTCATATCAAACGAATGTATCGATATTTTCAGGTGGGGGCATACCTTTTTGGCCAGGACAATGGCGACTATGGACGCTGACACCGCCCCTGCGATATACGCGACGCCGACCAAGGCGAGATTGGGACCGTAAATTGCAAAAAAGGCGAGTATCAGCCCGGTTTGAACGATGATGTTGACGATGCTGACGATATTCTGGTAGTCGAGTCGATTGTAGGCAAAGAGCTGTACGGTAAAGTTCCCGTTCCATGAGCGAATTAGTACGGTGAGACAAACGCACAGAAAGAGGGTGAATACATCATCACCCAGTCCTACCGGGACGTTGAAGATGATAGGGGCAAAGTATGAGAAGATGACGATGAGGGGGATCATGAAGGCTATGATCGCGGAAAGGCCGAACACGGAGGTATTGAATGTCTTATTGGCCGCCACATAGTCTTCCTTTTGGAGATCAACCGTGAGATATCTGGAGACCGCGGAGTTGAGCGCCTGGACAATTATCCCCACATACCCTGTGATCGAGGTCGCTAGGGGAATAAGGCCATAGGCCGCGACGCCAAGGGTTGAAATAAAATACGGGACGATCAGGAGCCCGATGATGATGTTGATTATGAAATATAGCATATTTGCGACGAGATTTTTTGGTAGCTGATCGCTAAATCCCCTGGATAATCCAGTTTGCATCTTCATTATTTTCCCCCCGTAAACATAATGGTAAAATCCATTGAATACAGTAATATTTAGAATCAATTAGAATTAACTGCAATTAGTAATATTTATGTTTTTTGGTAACATTGTTTTTGCTGTGATTTTAAGTCAACCAAAGAACATCAGAAGATCAAACAGAATTCTACAGAAAATTGGAGACACACCCAAGATAATAAGTCACTATCTAATTATGGTCCCGTTAATTTTACTATTTAAAAACCGGGACAGCTTCTTATACTGCATTTCCGTTGGATAAGCGATCATAATTGCGATAATATTTGAGAGTATGATCGAGAATGCGAACAGTATAACAAGGGAAAAATTGAGCTCCAGAGATAGATACAGTCCGAAAATAGTGTTTTCTATTACAAAATGAACAAGATAAAGCGTAAAAGAGTATCTACCCATAAATTTTATGATACTTTTAAATTTTATATTATCAAAGCGATTCTGTCCTTTATATTTTAGCATTAATAGGATAATACAGATCGACAAGAGAATTTCAAGCGTCAGATCAAAATAACTTGAGTTTGAGTAGTAGATATAAGCAAGCCTGCCGACGACTAGTATAGCAGCGAAATACATAGCATAATCTAATCTATTATCCCATCTACTCCTATCAAAATAAACATAGAGAAGCGTTGCTGCAACGCCAATACACCAGACTATAACGAGGTTTTCTGCGGAACCTACCAATAAAGTCTCAGCCGGGATATATACAAACACCAAGAGAGGAATTATGAAGGGTATTAAGGATAACATACCTGACTTTATCCCTTTTTTCATATTTACCACGATCCACCCGAATGTCAAATACAACCACCATTCAATATTCAAAGTCCATAGCGTCCCGGCATATGCCGGGGTAGTGATATTAAGAGGAAACATATTCTGGATCATGAATAGGCTTCCCAGAACCGTAGTAGCGTTCAATACAAATATATCCATATTTGTAAAATATCCAGGGTTAATCGCGGACAGGACAATATCGCAGATCACAACAAAAAATAGACACGGCACAAGTCCAGCATAAATCCTGCTGAAACGATCCACGAAAAAATTAACAAAGCTATAATCTTTATTCGAATCCAGATTTCTCAAGAGGGAGTTTGATATGACGATCCCGGAAACAATGAAGAATAAAATAACACCCACAACCCCCAAGAATATGTTAATCTCATAAAAAATATTGGAATTATCGAATACTTTATGAAAATGATTATCATATATATTAAATACATGACATACCACGACCATTTCGCAGGCTACAACCCGTACCAGATCGATTAATAGCGACGAATCCCCATCAAGATATTTGGTAAACTTTTTTTTAGATAAAACCGCTACTTGCTCCTGCATTTTAAACCCAACAATTAATGACAATTTTCGCTTACGTAGACCGATCGATATGCCATTGTAGCTCCTACTATATATTATAACTTACTGTGAAAAATTTTTTGTATTTATCGATGAAAACTTACCGAAAATTTTCGTATTTATTTTAGAAAAATGGTTCGAATCTCTCCCTTTTCAACGAAAGTCTATGTAAACCTATGTTAATCCGCGACATCCATACTCTGGAGCGCAGCGATCGTATTTACCGCAGCGATCCTTACAGGAAGCCTGGGCCGCCAGATTACCAAGCTATCCCTATAGTGATCAATACCGAGTCTCAGATCGCCTATGTTGGAATCGGGAGACAGTGACAGAAAAAAGAGAAGCCAGCCTGACAGCTCTGATAGCCGATAGTACCCTGTCACCCCTATCAGAGATAATAATTTTGCGCAGTTTATAATATTGCACTCAGTAAGGCGCCCATCATTTCAAACCTCTGAAACATTTTTAGGGTTCCCACGCAGGAGGGATCGTATACCACCCACAAAATATTGCGCATAGTGATAGACGGGCTTCTATAGACCGGTGGGAAACCCCGCTGGCCAATGCGGACACATCTAACCTCGATTCGCTGACCTTCAGGGATCAACGACATGACAAAATGCTCGTATGGCGACAACTTCAAAAAAGAGATACGCTTCGGCTTTAACAGATGCAAAATGCCAAAAGGATAGATTGGAAAGGTAAAGCCAAAGGTGATATGGAGGTTGAGATTAGAACCGCCCTTCACCCCAGATTCAAGATACTGACTGGACTACAACAAAAATCAAGTATCATAAAGACCCGACATATTGAATCCAATTTTGCTACATGTAGCGTCATAGCAAAACATAAAATCGGACTGGCAAGGACAGAAATCGGCTCGGACATTTGCCCACTTTTTAACTTTTTTAGATGATATGCGACATATGCTCAATGCCTGCGCATCCTTTTTAAGGATGGCCGCCAAACCACTGGCAGACTATGAAGCTGTCCGCAGATTTTGTCGACCCCAGCTTATACGACGATTACCGCCTGTCGCATGTGCCCGGCACCGTTCTCTCGATGCTGACGGGAGAGCGTTCCCCCGACATCCTGCCTCCCGATGCGCTGAAAGGACTTTATCGTGACTATGACCAAGTCTTGCTGTTCCTCGTGGACGGGTTCGGGTGGACGGAGTTCAGCCGGCTGGCAGCCCGGCTCCCTTTCATGCAGCAACTCGTCGCACGAGGCGCAACCTTAAAACTAGTGAGCCAGTTCCCATCGACAACGGCATGTAACGTGACGACCCTTAACACTGGCTTGAGTGTGGCCAACCACGGCCTGTACGAGTGGTTCTACTACGAGCCGAAGGTCGACGATATAATTGCCCCGCTGCTCTACTCCTACGCCCGGGAGCAGAAGATCAGGGGCACGCTGAACCTGGCATGCAACGTAGGGCCGAAGGACCTGTACCCTGCCACCAACATCTATCAGAAGCTTGCCTCCCTTGGGATCCAGAGCTTCGCCTTCCAGAACATAGAGTACGCGGAGTCCACATACTCGGAATTCATCCTGCGTCCGGCGACCATAAAGGGCTTCGAGAACGCGAGGAGCGGTTTGGCAGCGCTGGCCCGGACAGTGGCTAGAACACCCGGAAAGGCGTATTTTTACTTCTACTACGACGGCATCGACTTGGCACTCCACCATGACGGCCCAGGATCCATCGGGGTCAAGGCTGCCGTTGACGAGTTTTTCAAAGCCCTGGAGGCCTTTTGGAAAACCCTAGAAGATCAGGGCGGAACCGAGGACATTGCCTTCATCCTCACTGCCGACCACGGCCAGACCGCCATCGACCCCTCTCGCACCATCTATCTGAACCAGGCTGTCCAGGACCTCGAGCCCCATCTAAAGCGGAACCGCAAGGGGCGACTTCTGGTTCCGGCAGGCTCCTGCCGAGACATGTTTCTCTACATCCGGGAGGAAGCTATGGAAGAAGCTTGCGCTCTACTACAGGAGAAGCTGGTGGACAGAGCGATCGTCTGTCCCACAGCAGATCTGATCAGGGCAGGCTACTTCGGTAGATCCGATCTCTCAGAGGCCCTGCAGGGACGGCTCGGCAACCTCGTCGTGCTACCGCTCGATGGCGAGTCCGTCTGGTGGTACGTGCCGGGCGTGTTCGAAGTGGGATTAAACGGGCACCACGGCGGCTTAACCCCGGCCGAGATGGAAATACCATTCTTAATATGGACCCGGTGAATCACCATGCCCTGAAGGGCAGGCTTCCTGTTTCATGGGAAAACACTTGCCACCAAATTTTTTTGCGATAGAAACATGACACTCTCTCTTGCAATAATCGTCCGGATCCGCTCCATCATACCGTCATAGTCCCTATAGTTATGTCTTTTCGCCAGGTCAATGCACTCCAATGCCTTATCATATTCGTCCATCTCCACATACAAGCAAACAGCATTAAAATATATGGCAGAGTTTTTCGAGCCGTAGGGCAGGCATTTTTCTAGGAACTTTTCGTTCATCTCCCGGTCCACTGGCAGTCCTGTATTCTCCTTTCGCATCACCCACAACGCATTGCAGAAAAACGACATGCTATTACCTGTTGATTGAGGTGTTACAGTTATGCAGGCCTGCTCCAGTGCTATTTCGAATAGCTGTCTTGTCATGGGAAAACCGGTTTTCTTCCTAAGCTGTCGGTACATATAGTTATTGATGCTACTATATAAGTCGACGGAAATCGATGATGGTTGGCTTAATACAAACCTGGTGATCATGTCTACGGCTTCCCGATCATTTTCGAGTATCGCCGCATGGGCCATGAGGCAGGTCGATCGTAGCAGGCGCTTCATTACATGCTCGGTCGGAGAATGGATGATCGACCTCAGTCGTCCTATTGGAGTTTTTCTGAGAAAAAGTGGTGGGAACCTACAATCGAATTTCGCATGATGAGTACTTCATGATATCTTTTTATGGACTCGTTTGTCATCTATCTGCTGGGTTCATCTTTTCCTTTTCCACTTTCTGTGGTTTAACCGGAAAGTTGTTTAACTCTGCCAGATTATGTGGGACCCGCGACTGGTTTATCCCGAGTCGTAGGACATGAAATGGCTGACCCAGGTCTTAAAGGCGTACCGAAGACGATGCTTATCCCCTTATGGGCTAGAGCGGAGGAATCGGAGCGTCGGGATGCTATCATCAAAGATCCGCTGGCGCAGGAGCTTGTGAGTAAGATCGGCTTGGATGTTTCTGTCTATAAGAAGGAGTGGATGACCCAGTTGGTCGTCGCGATCCGAACCGAAATCCTGGATCGTGAGACCCGAATTTTCATCGATAAGCATCCTGGTGCCATGGTCATAAACCTTGGTTGCGGGTTGGACACGAGGTTTTTCCGGGTGGACGATGGGAGTTTGCGGTGGTATGACTTAGACCTGCCCGATGCTATCAATGTCAGGAGAGAGTTTTTTGCTGAAACTGGTCGTTACCGAATGCTGGCCAGATCGGTATTCGACTATTCCTGGGTTAGCGATATCTCCAGATCTAGAGAGTCTGGAGAGCCCGTGCTGATCATCGCCGAGGGACTGCTCATGTATTTTCCGGAGTCTCAAGTTAAAGAATTGTTGAGCGTCCTCAGTACTGCGTTTCCCGGCGTTGAAATGCTCTTAGAGACTATGTCTCCCTTCATGGTGCAGGAGAGCAAGAAACCTGAGACCGGCCGGCGGTTCCAAATCGACGTGAGCTTCGAATGGGGCGTTCAAAGCGGAAAAGAACTCGAGAAGTTCAACGACCGGATCCGACTCGTCAACGAATGGAACCCACTGGACTACCACAAACAACGATGGAAGACAATGCGCTGGCTAACCATGATCCCAACGATCAGAAACAGCTTCGGCAGCCGAATCATCCATATCACATTATGACAACCCAAATAGCATGACAGCAGATTATTCAGCGCACACCAAGCTACACACAACGGCTTCCACACGGCACGATAAAAAGCCGAAGAACAGACGCCGACGACCGCACGAATGACACCAGATTCGTGGTCATGCTGCTGGCCGCAGAGAGAAAGAGTCGTGAAACTATAGTTATGCCATTATCCTCACGCTGACCCTGTAGTATGCCTTTCATCTTCTCTCACCCATTCCACTCGGACATTGATTACTAATGGCACTGAAGGTCGGAGTGTTCCATAGCAAGGCGACCAAGACTAAGAGCAGCTTCCCCACCGATAGCCTATTCAAGGATCCTGTACCTGATCATCATGGATACCACAGAGAAATGGACTCAATCTATCAAGCATTGGGACGCGATCCTGAACCAGCTGACAATCTACTTCTAGGAACGGGTGGAATCCTATATCTAAGATGGGGATCGTATGCCGAATTGAAAAAAGTTTCAACAAAAAATGTTACACTCCCCACAGAGGAGGTCAAGAAGCTTAAAATTTGAGGAGGTGCCTCCTCTCGAGGATATCGTAGATTGCCAGTTTTACCAAGTCGGTCAGGATGAAAGCTGCGAACGCGTATCCCCAGACGAATAGCGCCAGCCCCCAGCCCATGGGGGGTAGCAGGATCCCGTAAACCGTGATGATGGTGGCGATCAGTTGGGTGGTCACGATCGCGGCGAACAGGATCGGCGCTGGTTTCACTGACCAGAATGGTCCGCGGGTTCTGGCGACAAACAGGAACATATG
>DATHCY010000212.1:0-6511 GCA_035319305.1 Methanocella sp. | reverse complement strand
CGGCCAGGTGCCGGAATAGGCGCATAATAGGGTGGCCAGTAACATCAATAGCATCAGCGCCGGAAGCACATCCGCAACCAGCCTGGCGATCGGATGGATCTTTGAGGGATCGTTGTCCCTAGATGGAGGAAACATATGCCCGCCTCTTTTTAGTGCTCAGTAAACTACAGAATATCCTATATACATTACGCAGCTCTGGAAGCGTGAACTACCTCGCCTTGAGGGACGGGGCTTCCTGCTTCATGGTCGATAGTTTGCAATCAGATATCAAGTAATCAAGTGATCTGTTTCAAAAACGCCAGCCAGTTCTTCGCATCCTCTAGCCGACGTCGGCTGGCTGTGTGTCGGGTAGTACACCGGTTCTTGGAGCCAACCATGCTCTTCAGGCTCATGATTGCGCGGAGCAGCCCGGCGGCTTCGCGGAATACCTTCCGGGCCTCCTCGATCGTTATATCGTTATTATGCAGGACTTCCTCGTCCGCCTTCTCATGCCTGGAGAGGACCCAGATCAGCTTCCGCACATCCTCTTTCTCCTCCTCGCTCAGGCATTCTTTTGCCAGCAGGTCCCAGACGATCTCATGCAGCGGCAGCTTCTTCCCGCCGAGTTCGAACTCGAAGGGCGTCATGACCCCGACCCATACCAGCATCCGGTGCAGACGAAGCTCCAGTATTTTTCGCTCCTCGGGGGTGATTGACCTGCGGATCGGCGGCAATGCTACCTGTCGGATTCCGGGCTTTCCGTACGCCTTTTTCAGTTTCTTGATATCCCTGAGTACCCCGGCTGGCGTGGTGCCCTTGATGGCATTTGTGGACCGGGGATCGACGACCTGCGGCACTAACAGCCTCCACGTATATAGTATAAAAAGAGCGAAATTGAAAGGTTATTTCAGTTTTTTCTCTAGCTTCTTAAGTTTCTTCTTCGCGGAATCGCTGCCCGCAGCAGCCTGTTTCGCGAGAGTTTCCGCCTTTGCCTTCTGCACTTTCTTAAGCTTCTCCATCTGTTTCTTGCTTGTTGGCATATGATCACCCGCCGGGCTCAAAAGGCTGCTGTTGCGACTTGAGCCTTTTTCCCAGCTTTAACTGAAGAATTACTCCCAGGATTATGTATATTCCGGTCATCCCCAGAGTCAGCATCGGGTCGAAGACTGGCACCGGAAAGCTCAGGAACATCTGCATGATCTCATCGAGGATGGCGGTGAAGTTAAAGGAGGCGTGCAGGATAATGGCGATTGGTAGTCCAAGGAAGTAACCGAGGAACGCAAATTTACGAAGCGACTTTTTGGATTTCATAAACCCGATCACGCCGCCGGTGGCTGCGGTGAAGCCCCCATGAGCCAGCGAACAGAGGACCGATCGGTACAGGATGTTGAAAGCCCATGGAGTCAGGCCTTCCACACTCACCGGATTTGCGTTCGCGGCAAAGTATAGCCAGTTTTCGATAGCCGCGAAGCCCATGCCGATGGCGAACCCGTAGAGGATGCCATCGAACATATCGTCCATCTCATGGTGTCCTGCCATGATAAGCAGGCCAAAGCCTTTGGAACTTTCCTCCACGACAGGCGCTACCAGCACAGCCGTCGCCAGAGATGCGAGGGTCGACCCGAGTATCAGGCTTATAAACAGGTCCAATGTCGTGTTGAGGAGGAATGCGGCAAAGGTGACCATAACACCCCACATGAACATGGCGAACAGGAATCGGAACGGATCCCGCTCGTAGTAATCAGCAAGCCAGCCGATCACCAAGAAGATCAGCGGCATGAAGATAGCGCAGACTCCCCCGATCAGGAACACCATAACCCCGATATCCGACGGGATCATCGTTATAGTAATCAGCAGCACGATCAAGACAAGAACCGCGCCAAAAAGCGCCTCTACGGCCCAGAACCACGGGGTGATTATGATGTCCGCGATCTTTTCTGCCATCGGCCGTGTTCGCATCAATGGGAAGAACAACGTCCAGAAGGTATATTCGCCCTCGCCCGCCAGCTCTTCGTGCTTGGTCCTGGCCGCGACAGCGATCACGCCGCCCATGACTATGAGTAGTGTGAACAGCATGGCTGTTGCTACGATTACGCCGCCAATAGATAACCAGGAGCGAAGGTAACTTTCATAGGTTGTCCAGTCTTCTCCGATCACGAATATCTTACCGACGTAGCCTGAGGGAGTCTCGCCGATCACGCCGAAGGTGTCTGTCTCAGAGGGCTTACCAGTATACGAGAAATCGACCGGATACTTGATATGAAGTGTCTTGCCAGGGCCGATACTGCCAAGCGAATCGATCACGCTCCATTCCCCATCCGTATACTGGGCGAGATAAAGCGGCATACTCGTGTCCGACGGGTTGATAATATCAAACGTCAAGTTCTGCGCCGAAGTAGGATCGCTGAACGAATAATTAGCCTGGCTGAGAAGCCTTAAATCCAGAGTACCATCAGAAAACGAGCCGGAGGGCAACACCTGATCCACAAGATCACTACTAGGATCCAACGCATACGCCGTTAAACCCATCATAGATAGCACCAGAATAATCACAGGCAAAACATACAGTAGCTTCTTCACCGCCTAACCCTCACAAAAGTAAGTAATATCAGTAGGAGAATAAAAATGTTCCCGACACAAGGCTGCTAATATTTATATCCCGACACAAGGCTGCTAATATTTATATCATGAGCGAGTCCTTCCAGACGGTGATCATATGAAGAAAGCGGTGATCGAGACTGATAAGGGCAACATCGAGCTGGTACTGTTCGATAAGGAAGCCCCTAATACTGTAAAAAATTTTGAAAAGCTCGCGAACTCAGGGTTTTATAACGGGCTGAAGTTCCACCGGGTCATCCCCAACTTCGTGATACAAGGTGGCTGCCCGAAGGGTGACGGTACCGGCGGCCCGGGATACACGATCAAGTGCGAGATCAACAGCCACAAGCACGGCACCGGGGCGATCTCAATGGCCCACGCGGGCAAAGACACAGGCGGCAGCCAGTTCTTCATCACCCACTCCCCCCAACCCCACCTAGACCGGGTGCACACAGTCTTCGGCCAGGTCGACAAAGGCATGGACGTGGTCAATAAGATCAAGCAAGGGGACGTGATGAAAAAGGTCACCGTATCCGAAGCTCCTTAGAAGAGGGCTATACCAGCCAGAACCTTTTCTCTTTTCAAGACCGAAACCTGTCAGGACTCGACGACCAAAAATACATCCTCTACCCTGACCCCCCGTAAAAAGACTTCCGCGGCCGCCGATCTCAAATTTTGATTCGCTCAATACGACAGTAATCAGACTTCTTTCCCCATCTCACCAGCCCTTTTCAGCAGTACCTGTTTTCTATCCTCAACACACTGGATCACCTGCTCATCGGTCATCTCCGGATCCCTGATCTCAACGAATTTCGGACAAGGCATGTCTTTACAACAGCCGCAATGCTCATATTTCATATCCTCACAGCATTCATAGACCGGGCATACCTTCACTCCCACAAAGCCCGTCCAGAACGGCGCTCCCTGTTCGTCATCGCATCCTCTGCACCCATCCCCGAGATATTTACAGTCTCCGCAGCACATCCCGCAAACTGATTCCATCTTATCTTTCATGAACAGCAATCAGTTACAAGTATAATAATTCTTGAGTAAGGGCAGGATGAAAGTAAGCCAATTACCAACAACTAAAATCGCCACCCCGCAATCCAACTTCCCTTCCGAACAGACCACAATAGGCACATCGACAAGCACCCTTACCAAGACGTTCTCGGCAACAATAATCAGCGAATTTGACAATAACCACATTTCAAGGCAGACAAATCCTGCTTGAGCCTTACAGTTATCCTACTCTGTGGATACACGGACTGAGCATCATCTACTAGTACTAGTGTTCTTTGGGTTGACAAAAGTTACCAGAACACCATGCCCTGAAAGAACCGGCTCCTTATTTAATCGAAATTTCGATTAAATAAGCACTCGCCATACGATGGTAGACGCTAACCCCCCTGGCCGGTTCTTCTCCGACGCAGGCCGGGAGCCGGCCCATATGATAATCTTACCCCCGGCCTACCCTGCTCCCCCACAAAAATGTTTTACGACCCCTCACCTTGCAGCTCCTTACGAATGTGCGATTGAAGGCGTCGCTATAACCTGGTAGGGGGCGAGGATTATGTGTTAAATACCTGTGGGCCGACGGGATTCGGTTCAACGTCGCCCTTTTGAAGGGGGTTGGGGGGTTTCTCTCGCTCTGTGCTCGTTATCGATAAAGATATGGGGCATAATGACATAGTTCAGTACTATGAAGATCACATCAGACGCATTAGAGATCGCTAAGGCCTCTGCGAAGGACTCGGAGGTCCCGCTCATATTGGTCGGGGAGAAGGGTGTGATCACCGATGTTATGATTTCCCCCGATCAGATCGCTTTCGACACTTCGGCACGCCAAATGGTGAACATGCTTCCGGCAGGCGTGAGGCGCTACGGCAAAGTGATCACGAAAAACGACCAAGACTTAGAGCCAGGCTACAACCTAATCGAGGAGAACAACGCCTGGAAGTTCGTGGATGAGGACGGCAAGGATACTACCGTCCAAGTAATCGATTCGGGCGAAGACCAAGGCGCGGATAAAAACGTCCTGTCCGATCTTGAAGCTGAAGGAGCGCGCAACTCCGACGAGTCGGAATAAACACCATCACGACCCCGGCATCCTAACTATCAGCCCGGAACGCTCTTCTCTTCAGGGAGGCAAAGCCTATAAGCCAGGTGGGTATAATAATACTACCCCGGGATTAGATTGGACAGGATCGGACATTTTGGGGGCTCGATTCTTTTTTACTTCGGGCTGCTTTGTATCGTTGGTTGGCGGGGAGATACGTTTCAGATGCTGATGCTCTCTTTATTCGCGGGGGCTATTGCCATATCGATGTCTGTGAAGCCTGACATGGACTTAAAGCTTGGCGGCATTTTTCACCATCGGACTTGGTTGACTCATAGCCTGGCTACTGTGTTTGTCGTCACCGGGGTAACGTACGTATTATTCAATGACGTCTTTCGAGCCGGAATATTGTCTAGCTATGTGACTGTCGCTGTCTTCAGCGCGACATTGTCTCATATCCTACTGGACTCGCTCACTAAAAAGGGCGTGCCGCTGCTGGGCCCGTTCGATAACCGTATGTTGGGGTTGAGACGGTTCAAAAGCGACAATCTCATGCTGAACTGGGCATTCTTGGTCGCCGGACTGGTCATAGCCATATACTACTTCATTCTGATATGGTAACGTTGAATGGAGAAACGGTATGATCTATCATGATAAAACAGCAAAACAAGGTGGCAGACCCGTCCCGATGGGTCGAGGATATCATCAGAGATTTCTGCCTGAATTCTCCTGACAACAGCCTGAAAAATAAAGAGAACGATCGGGCATTCGATAGTCCTATAGTGGGCTTCTCCAGCGGCGTGGATCCACTCTACCTGAAGCTGAAAAAAGACATCGGGCCGTTCTACATGACACCCCTTGAGATCTTCGAAAGGTCCTTCCCGAGCGTGCCCGTCCGTGCCGACGAGCTCACCGTGATCAGCTTTATCCTCCCCCTAACCAAGAGGACGAGGGAGGATAACCGAAAAGAAACGTTCCATCCCTCGGAGCGATGGGCGCGAGCTAAACATTATGGCGAAGAGTTCAGCGCAAAGCTCTGCACGCATGTGATCGGAACACTTGAGAGAGCAGGATATGAGGCCGCAGCCCCGGCCCACACTCCCCTCTGGTCCATAGCCACCTCCGAACGGTACGGACGGGCTTCGACCTGGTCCCAACGCCATACTGCATACGTTTCGGGCCTCGGTACCTTCGGCCTCTGCGACGGGCTTATCACGGACCAAGGCAAAGCCGTCCGGTGCGACTCTATCATCGCGAGGATTTCGATCTCGCCAACCCCCAGGCCTTATACCGATCACCACGCCTATTGCCTGTTCTATGCATACGGCACTTGCGGCCGCTGTATAGAGCGATGCCCCGCAGGCGCGATCACAACTTACGGGCATGATAAAGTGCGCTGTCGAGCCCACGTCAACGATATTACGCAACCATACGTAAAAGATCACTTCGACATCGACGACTACGGATGCGGACTATGTCAAACCGGGGTGCCATGCGAGGCCCACAACCCAATACAAAGCCCGAACGAATGACGATCACCTGCCATGACAGAACACAGCCTAAACATATTGCCAACACCCTACCATATTGTCCGACGATTACTAGGATTTAACGTTTTTTAGGGGTCCACAGGGCAACGCAAAAACACAAAACACTTTACAAAAAACGAACACAGAAATAGAGGAACCCCCCTCTTCAAGGGCGGGGTCGAACCGAATCCCGTCGGCTCACAGGTATTTAAGAAACCGCTTACTTCCTGCCAGGTTACAACGACACGTAGCGTCACTTCACAAGGGGGCTGAAAAGTGATGGGATCGTAAAACCTTTTGTGGGGGCAGGGGCGGCCAGGGAGCGAGGAAAATACAATTGGGGTCGAGA
>DATHCY010000211.1:0-26310 GCA_035319305.1 Methanocella sp. | reverse complement strand
GAACAGCTTATGGTCGTATATGTTCTGGTACCCGCCTGCCAGCGAGTTGTAGTAGTCGAGGTACAGAGGCTGTGCGTACGCGCAGGTCAGCAGCAGCGATACGACCACTGATAGGCCCAGGATCGCTGAAACCGCCGACGAGGCCCGGTCAAAATTTTTGATACGGCCTCCGATCAGTCCTGACACTGAATATATGCCATAAGCACAAACCAGGGCAAGCCCAGGGTAGATAATGAGAATATACCTCATGCTCCCCATCACAAAGTGGCTGAGCCCGTACGCGAACGGAAGAAACAGCCATAGAGCTGCCGTTTGTTTAAATGAGTCCTTGCACCGAACCAGGAATAGCAGTCCGATGACCATGGCTATAAGGAGTATTTCCGGGGTGGTGACCAGGAAATAGGCCGGATAATAGTACAGGGGAACGCCCTGAATAGAAGTTCCCAGCAAAGATTCGGGCAGAGGGGATGATGACCAGTGGGCCAGCGATAGCTGCATATTTTGTATGGGGTTCGTCCATAAGTACGGCCAGATGGCGAAAAATGTTATGGTCACGATCGCTATGCTTAGCCCGATGAGCGGCAGGTTTGGAGGGTGTGCCAGCATATCTTTGACAGTTCCAGTCAGTTTTCCGCCGCTATTGTAATACCTGTATAATAGGTATGAGCCGATCATCACGGGTATTATCAGCAGTGAATTATACTTGGTGCCCAGCGATAGGCCGAGAAGCACCGCCGAAGCCAGATACAGCTTGAAGGATTCGGCCCGCATTGCCCGTAGGTACACATACATCGTCGCCGTCAGCATCATCGTCACTGGTGAGTCGATATTGCTCAGCTGATTGTGGGCGATCATCATCGGCGTGAAAGCGAGGATCAGCGCCGCCAGTATGCCGACGTATTCGTTAAAAAACCTCCTGCCTGTGAGATATATCAGGACGCAGGTGATGGCTCCGCAGATGATGCTCATGGTCTTGGCAATCAGAAACGCGTTACCATCATATTTGCCGCCGTTGAACAGATACTCCGCCACACCGTAGATGTATTTGGAAACCGGGGGGTGTTCGTAGTTAAAGCTCCAGTTCTGGCTGAAAAATGACATGTTGGCCGCGGCCTGAACATAATACAGCCCGCCTTTTACATAAAATGGCTCGTCCAGGGTGATACCCACGTCTTGATACGAGATATACCTGATCCCGAACGCTACAATAAAGATCAGAGCTACGACGATTGATATCCACATGCCCTTTTTCATGAACAGACTCCTCCAGGCTCGCGTTGGCCGGACAGGTTATTTGATATCCGCTTTTTTATTATCAGCATATAATTAAATTGTGGCCGGATTGTCAAACTGAGGTGAAATGACAATCCGTAGCGGATATGATGGTGGCATGTAAATGGATGGTTGGACTGAGCCCTTGTGCTGGCATGATTCAGATAGCAATATGAGAAATCCTAATCCGGAAATTCCAGCCTGAAAGTCGTGCCAGCTTCCCGAATACATTCCAGCTTCCCGTTCAGCTGGTTGGTGAGGGTGGCTACCAGCTGCAGTCCCAGGGATGTCGTGTTCAGGTAATCAACACCTAGCGGCAGGCCGATGCCGTTATCGCCCACGATCAGCGTGCATAATCCATCCTCTTGGGACATGGCAATCCGGATGACCCATTCCCTTCCGCCGGGGAACGCATATTTCAGGCAGTTCGAGACGAGCTCGTTGATGATCAGCCCGCAGGGGATCGCATGGTCGATGTCCAGCGACACGTTGTGGATATCGATCTGGACTGCAACCCGCTGATCCGTGATATAAGAGTGGGAGAGGGAGCTCATCAAGCTCTCTGCATAGTCCCGAAAATCAACGTGAGCGAGGTCGCTGGTGTTGTAGAGCTTCTCGTGGATCAGGGCCATGGTCTTGATCCGGTTCTGGCTGTCCTTCATGCAGGCGACGAACTCCTCGTTTTTTACATGGCTCGACTGAAGGCTTATCAGGCTGGAGATGATCTGCATGTTATTTTTGACCCTGTGGTGGATCTCCTTTAGGAGCAGCTCCTTCTCCCGCAGGGAAGCCTCGATCTGCTCCTCGGCCAGCTTTCTCTCCGTGATATCGATTAGGACCAGCAATTGTCCGGTAGCCCCCCGCTTTGATCGTACAGTGGAGAAACTCGCATGTTCACCCATATCGGCTCTCCCCGGCCTCTAGATACTACCTCGGAAGATCCGCCGCTTTCGGTTTTGTGGAACTGGTCTGCCATCTCCGGCCATGATGCTAGCACTGCATCAATGTGCTGTCCTGAGGCCAGTTTCGTGCCGATCAGCATTTTCTCTGCAGCAGGGTTGAAGTCAACGACGATCCCGTTTTTGTCAAGCACCACGACCCCGTCAGACATTCTGGTGATCAGCGTTTCGCGGGCTACCGGGATCAGCTCGAACATCTGCTGCCTGTACATCCCCCAGGCATAGAGCACACTGGTGGCAGCAAATCCGAATGGCGTGATGTCGACGCCTGCGATAGGGCTGAGTCCGGACACGAATATAAGGTCGGCCATGAGAGGCATCGCTGCGCCGAGGACAAATAGTGTGATCGTTAGGTGATATTTCCGATGGGCGCGTAAGGCAGTCCTGATCATGAGCATGAAACCCGATAAGATGAGGACGTAGGAGTATGCGATGATCAGCGAAGAAGCGATCCCGGGAGTATAGATTAGGATCGCCCCGGGCTCTGCAGAGGCCGGGACTATGCTTTCCCAAACCAGCGAATTCCATCCATCGGTCGCGATCAGCAGGATCATGATCGTGGGCACCGCCAGGAGTGCCAGCATATTCCGGCGGTGAGCAGACTTCCTTGGCCTCCATACTCCAGCGCGAAAAAGAGCCACATTGGAGCCGCCAGTACCGCTCCGAAGTACGAGAGGTTGTCGAAAAAGATCTTCAGCGGAATTTCAGCGACCATGTATTCGAAGGCGCACATCAGCGACCATTCTGCGGCTACGATGATAAATAGGGCGAAATAAAACGCGCCTGGCTTAGAGCGCCGTTCCCACACGTATATGGCGACCGCCCCTGGTATGAAAGCCGTGATAAAATATACCACCGAGATATACGACGAAATGTTGGTCAACGTAGATCCTCCTGCGCTGTCTTAAGAAAAGCGATGGACTTTCGGCCTGTCCGTCTGTCCGGATGGACTCCTGTCCTCTTTCGATCAGGCTTGTGCCGTGAAAACACCGTGGCAGGGGTAGCCTTCCCCAGGGTGATCTTAGCAGCTATTGTCATATCGTTTTTATCCGTTGTCGCTATCGAATTGGTCCTTTCCAGCGATGCTTGGTATACTTTTACAGCAGCGGGAAAATAGTGTGGTGGCTGCCTTCAGGGAACATCGATCGTGAAACCCGACATAGGGCAAACGTGCCTTTTTCCTCGAAATTACGCTCAATGCCTACTTTAGGCTCAAATTGATTCCGGGGGAGTTTATCCATGGTAAATAGTGGGGATGGACTTATGAGTAAACGGACATTCAATATCCAGACGGCTGTATTGAGCAGCGTTATTATCCTGTTAATCATCTGCTCGACGCAGTTTATCGCGGTTGCGGACGGCCAGCAGTTACAGCAGCAGTCCGCAGGCAATTTCGGCGGGCAGGCGTCTCAGTCTGCTGGGGGCGGTGCTGAATCTCCGGTGATACAGGGCCTAGAGGGGCTGAAGGGCTTCGGGTCGGGGCACAGCCAGTTGAGTCTGGCGGTCATACCGGTATCACAGCAGCAGAGCCAGATGACGTTCCAGGTGATCGGGTTTGCCGTCTCGATCCCGGAGAGTAGTGAGGCGGTAGTATATGCGCTGAGCACTCCGTTGCCGGGCATCATCGATCTGTCACAGAACACCATGCAGATCGACCTGTCGAACTTGGCGAGCGCGGTGGACGAGGCTGGCTATATAGACAGCTCCAAGATTTACGATACTATTCGGAATAGCCCGGATGTAATGGTCATCGACATCGACCTGACCAGCCCATCTAGGCAGGGCTCGCAGACGACCTTTAATGTGAATTCCGTGGACATCGTTCCACCTGATGGCAAGATGCAGGCTTACTCCATGCAGCAGCCCACCCAGCTCGTCATAGATATCCAGAATAATCGACTGTCTATGGTTGCATTTCCAGAGATGGCTAGCATGCTGAGCAGCTACTACGACACATCGTATACGACGGTCGCCCCGGTGGTATACTCACCGCCCGTGCCGATCATGTCGCCGGTTTTCGCACCCTATATCTACCCGCTGCCAATTTACACCGCGGGCTTCGTCAGGTATAACCCGTTCTTCTTCGGGCCCGGTTTCAGGACATTCTTCGATCGCGACGTCGTCACCCATTTTGACCGCTTCTCGAATCTCGATCGGTTCCCCATCCGCGAAACTCGAAACAACTTCGCCGATGTTTCACGGAATAATCTGATTAGCGGCCAGCGTAGGGGCGAATTCGCTAGCAGCATCAATACAGGAAAGGGTGTCAAAGGCGGTATTGGAGGATTCCGCGGCGGCCTCAGCACCAACACCTTCAGCGGATTCCGCGGCGGCATGAGCTCCGGAAGCTTCAGCTCTAGGGGTGGCGGCGCCAGAATGGGCGGTGGTGGCATGAGGAGGAGGTAATCTTAAAACCTCGCCCTGATTCGGGAAATGCAAAAATGCGTGGCGGGCAGGTAAAAATGCCTGCCCCGATTTTTAAATCATTTTGATGACATTATTTGTATAATTATATAAATATGGTTATAGTTATCATATTTGGCGATGGTGTGCGATGGTGTGCGATGGTGTGCTATATACGAACGATATGTCCTGGCTGGAGCTGCGCAAGTTTGTCTGTCCAGAATTCGTGTTTGGCGACGGCGCCCTGGCCCTAGCCGGCCGTTTCGCCAGCAACTTCGGGGGAAGCAAAGTGATGGTGGTCAGCGGCTCCAACGTGATCCGTGCCGGATGGACGGGTAAAGTGTTAAAATCGCTTGATGACGAAGGGCTGCCATACACCATCTTTTCCGAGTACACGCAAAACCCCAAGGAACGGGAAGTGATGCGAGGGGCTGAAATCTACAGGAGCGAAGGCTGCGACGTCATCATCTGTGTAGGAGGCGGAAGCGCGATCGACTGCGCGAAGGGGATCGGCATCGTAAACAAGAACAGAAGCAACATCCTGGAATTCGTTGGGGCGGACCAGATACCACTGCCAGGTCCACCCCTCATCTGCGTTCCTACCACCGCCGGCTCATCCGCCGATGTCTCCCAATTTGCGATCATCACCGATACCAGGGAACGGACCAAGACGGCGATCGTAAGTAAAAAGCTCGTCCCAGACGCGTCACTGATCGATCCGTCCACAACGATCACGATGTCCGCGGAACTGACCGCTAACACCGGCATCGATGCCCTGACGCATGCTATCGAGGCCTATGTATCGAACGCCAGCTCGCCCATAACGGATCTATTCGCCCTAAACGCGGCACAGCTAATCGCCCGCCATCTGATCCCGGCCATTCATGAACCCCAAAACATGGAGCACCGGGGAAAAATGATGCTCGGCAGCCTACAGGCGGGACTCGCGTTCAGCAACGCCAGCCTAGGACTGGTACACGCCATGGCCCATAGTCTCGGGGGGCACGCAGATTTCCCCCACGGAGAGAGCAACGGCATCCTGCTGCCCCTGGTGATGAAGTTTAACTACCAGGGGGCACCCGACCGCTACGATCAGATCGGTGAGACGATGGGCCTTAACCTGAAGGGGCTGGACCCAGACGAAAAGAGGGACGCCATCGTAGCGATAGTTCAGAAGTTACAGGAGGACGCGGGCGTTCCCATGGTGATCCCGAAAGGTTACGTAGAAAAAAAAGATGTCCAGGAACTGGCCCGTAAAGCCATGGCCGACGTCTGCATAGTAACAAACCCGCGATCGGTGAGGCTCGAAGATGTCACTGCAATCTACCAGGAAGCGCTCGGATAAACAGCGAGAGGAAAGGCGAAAGGAGCAGGAGCTGAGAGAAAAGATCATAGGCTTGGGAACGAAATCCTACCGGAAAAGCTACTATCCTGAGCTACAGGAGAAGCTCGCCGACCTAGAACGGTTCAGGGCCCTCATCGACCAGAGCAACGATGCAATTTTTTTGGCTGACGTGCCATCGGGCCATTTTTTTGAGATCAGCCGATCCACATGCAGACAGTTTGGATATAGCGAGGATGAATGCCTTAAAAAGACGATCCACGATATCGTACCGGACAACGATGCGATTAAAGCGATACTCTCAGGAAAACTTGAATCCCAGTTCCTGGAAACACAGGTCGTGAAGAAGAACGGCGATAGGGTGCCCTATGAGTTTAACATGCGGCGAGTCAGCTTCGGCAACAGAAGCTATCTGGTGGCAGTCGCTAGGGACATCACCGCACGAAAACAGACGGAGTCGAAGCTCGCGGAAGGTGAGGAGCAATTTAGACAGCTGGCAGATAGTTCGCCGATCCCAATGGCCATCTACGACTCTAAGGGTAATATCAAGTACATCAACAAGAAGCTCGTCAGTACCTACGGCTACACCATGATGGATGTCAAGCACCTGGACGAGTGGTGGCCGCAGGCATACCCAGATCCTGTCTACAGGCAGCAGATGATCGACGACTGGACCAAACGCGTGGAGAAAGCGGTCCGAGAATCGAAGGAAATCGAGCCGATGGATGCTATGGTGACCTGTAAAGACGGCACTGTCCGCAGGACCGAGTTCACCGGAGTTAACATAGGCGGTCTTAAGCTGGTGATCCTCCAGGACATCACAGAGCGAAAGCAGGCAGAGGACGCCCTAAAGGAAGCAAAGATGCAAGCCGAACTCTACCTAGATCTGATCAGTCACGACATCAGCAACATCAACCAGTCTGTAATGGGTTTCCTCGAGCTGGCCCTTGACCGGCTACAGCAGAATGGACGGCTTAGTCCTGAGGATAGCGAGCTGATCACACTACCCATCGAGAACATGAAGAACAGCGCGAGGATCATCAGCAATCTGAGGAAGATCCAGAAGGAAAAGTCTAGCATCTACAAGATCGAGCCGGTCGACGTCAATGCCATCCTAAAAGAAGTGATCATAAAGTATTCGACGATCCATGATCGGGATATCAGGATCAATTTCAGGCCTGCAAGCGATTGTCATGTATATGCCAATCATCTGCTCAAAGATGTCTTCTCCAACATCATCGAAAATTCGATCAAGCATTCTAAAGGCCCGCTGGTCGTCGATATTTTCACATCATTCAGATGCGAGGGAAAAAAGTGGCTATGCAGGATCTCCATAGAAGATAACGGTCGCGGTATACCAGACGAGCGAAAAGCCAGTCTGTTCGACTTCAGCAACGTGATCAGGCAGAGGATCGTGGGAAAGGGCCTCGGCCTGTACATGGTCAAAACCCTGGCAGAGGACTTTCACGGGAGCGTCGCTGTGGAAGACCGGGTGTCAGGAGATTACACGAAGGGCACTAGGTTCGTTGTGCAGTTGCCGATCGCGACAGGCCAGAAATAAAGATCAGGGTGTTATTCTGACCCTGTCCCTCAGGAACAGGACGGCCTTCCTGTCGTTGTTCAAGCTATTTATATTCGTAAAAATTAGATATCCGTTAACATCTATTACATAGGGGGACATGGCGCTAACAGTAAATCTCGACACTCCGTACGAGGCCATCATCTAAAATTTGATTAAAAAGGGGTATTCGGGGAACCCAGACCGAAGCGATCAGGCACGCACCGGCCTTCTACTATCGGTACATCGAGGAAGAGGGAGTACAGGTTGTCAACAAGGGCATCGAAGACGCGATAGCTAAGATCGAGAGCGGCCAGACAAAAACCTCATCGCTGGCAGATGTTCGGAAGCGGCAGTCTAGAAACGTGGCCGAAAAGCGTAGCCTGTGATGCAATGGAGATCAGGGTTTACGGAGAGGCGGAAAACGATCTTGACAGATGGATGACGCCATCTACGATCTGTTCAACAAGCACATCGATAAAATAGCGAAGACGCCCCCTGGAGACACCTCAGGTTCGGGATGCCGTTCAACGTAGAAGAGATAGTACAAGGCCGGATTATATCAGATTAAGGATACGTTATTTGATCCGGTGTTTTACAGGTCGCAAGGACTACGTGAAATGGTAAATCGTTTAAATAAGTGTTCTTAGAAAATATTTGAAGGGGTTAAGGAGTAATCCTAACCCTGTCCCTTGGGAAAAGGACGGCTTCCCTGACGTTGTTTAAATTGAGCATCGTCTGCAGCAGCCTCTCAGCGCCTAGGCCCCAGCCCGCATGGGGCGGCATGCCATACCTAAACGCGTCCAGGTAGAATTTGAAGCTGTCTGGATTTAAATCTCGATCGATCAAGTTCTGCACCAGCTTATCGTACCGGTGCTCACGCTGGGCGCCGGAGGACAGCTCCATGCGCGGGTGCATGAGGTCGAACGCCTTGCAGACATCAGGCCGATCGTCGTACGCCTGGGAATAGAACGCCCTTAGTTTGGTAGGCCAGTCCACGATGAAGTAGTGCTCGCCGATCATGCTGCCCAGCACATGCTCAGCTTGGGTGTCGAAGTCGTCGCCGCACTCCATATGGGAGCATTCAGGGCTCCCTTTGACTAGCGAGATCGCTTCTTCGTATGGGATCCTCCTGAACGGTGTTTTCGGGATCTGCAGTTCGATGTTCAGGACCTTCAGCTGGCCCGCGCAATTCTCCTTGACATGCGTGTATACGTAGGCTATCGCGTTCTCCAGTAGCACCATGGCATCCTCTTGGGATACGAACGACAGTTCGGCGTCGATAGAGGTGGCTTCGTTCAGGTGTTTTCGGGTGGCGTGCTCCTCAGCCCGGAATATGGGGCCGATCTCGTAGACCCGGTCCATGCCGGCGGCCATCATCATCTGCTTGTATAGCTGCGGGCTCTGGTTCAGGAACGCCTCCCGGTCGAAGTAGGCGATCGGAAACAGCGCAGTGCCGCCCTCTGTTGCGGTAGCGACGATCTTAGGCGTGGCGATCTCCAGGCAGCCATTTGCAGACAGGAAGTCCCGGATCGCCTTGGCCATGTGCGCGCGGATCGTGAATACAGCGGTGACCTCTGGGCTGCGGATATCCATAAACCGGGCGTCCAGCCTGGTATCCAGCTCCGCCGGAACCTTACCTGTCGGATCCAGGGGCAGCGGGGCGTCGGAAACGGCCAGCACCTCGATCTCGGCGGGGATCAGCTCGTAGCCGTGAGGTGCTTTGGACTCCGCCTTGACCGTGCCTCCCACGGAGACCACGGATTCCCTGCTCAGCCCCCTGGCTATATCTACGATCTCCTTCGGCACCTTCTTTTTTGGCATGGTCACCTGTACCAGGCCTTCCCTGTCCCTCAAAATTAGGAACGACAGGCCGCCAAAGTCCCGGATCTCATGGACCCAGCCGCTGACGATGACAGTCTGCCCATTCATCTCCGAGGTAATATCCCTGGAATAGTGCGTCCTCTTCATCTCATAACCTCTGTCCTTCGAACCTCTTTTGAACTGATTTAGCGTGAGCGTCAAATCCCTCAATATTGGCCAGCGCTATGATCGTATCTTTGATGCCCTCAAGCCCTTCCTTTTCTATAAACTGTATGCTGGTGGTCTTCATAAACTGCATAACGTTCATCCCCGAGAAGGTCTTCGCATACCCGCCCGTCGGCAGCACGTGGTTGGCACCGCTGGCGTAATCTCCAGCGGCAACCGGGGCGTATTCCCCGACATAGATAGTGCCGGCGTTCTTCACGGCGTTTAGCACTGGCAGCGGATTCTCCACCATAATCTCGACGTGCTCCGGGGCGATATCGTTGCAGGCGGCAATGGCCGTCCTCATATCCTCCGTGATATAGATGACTTGGCCTGCCTTCTCGATAATTTGCCTGCGAAGGGCTGAAGCTGCCTGAATTCCGATCTCGGCGTCGACAGCCCTCGCCAGCGCTTCGGACGGCGTGATCAGGATGGCTAGCGAGTTTACGTCGTGCTCCATCTGGGCGATCATATCTGCAGCGATAAGCACAGGGCTTGCCTTCTCATCAGCCAGGACCACGATTTCGCTCGGCCCGGCGGGCATGTCGATTTCGCACGCCCCTCGAACATACATCTTCGCCGCGGTCACATAGGCGTTTCCAGGACCGACGATCTTGTCCACCTTCCGGACGCTCTCGGTACCGTAGGCCATCGCAGCGATCGCCTGCACACCACCGATCCTGTAAATCTCATCAGCGCCCGCCATAGCGATCGCCGTGATAGTGAGCGGATGTATGCTACCGTCCTTCCGTGGCGGGGTGCAGGCGATGACCTCAGGGACGCCGGCTACTTTCGCCGGAATGATGAGCATTAGCGCCGATGAAGGGTACGCACCTGTACCCCCGGGGACGTATGCGCCCGCTCTGGCCAGCGCCGTGTATTTCTGCCCGAGACGCAAGCCGGGATTCGTCTCAGTGAGCCACATGTCCGCCTGCGGCATCTGCAGCGAGTGGAAGGTCTCAATATGGTCGATGGCATGCTGGAGGTGCTCTAGCGTCTCGTAGTCGATCAGCTCGAAGGCGCTATCGATCTCCCCTTCGGAGAGCGCCAGGGATTCAAGATCTAAACCGTCGAACTTCTTCGTGTATTTCCTGACGGCCGGATCGCCGTTCGCCCTTACATCATCGACGATCCGCTTTGCCGGCTCCATTGCCGACTCGATGCTGGTGCGGCGCTTGAAGACCTCCTCGAGAGAGTCCAGGCTGGATAGCTTCTTTATCATCGGGTTCCCCTCTGCTGACAGACGTGTCTTACGGTTGTCTGACCATAATAGATACTGGATGTTCATTAAACTTTGTATTCTCTGTAAGATTCTTGGCCGATATTTCAGATACGGCGAGAGCTACCCGATCCTCCTTCCGACAACAATTTATATATCGAATAAAATGATATGTAGCACAAGTATCTTACGGTTACTATTAGATCGGTAGGTATCTGACGGGTAAAGAGGAATGGTAGCATACAGAGAGGTCGCTCAAAAGAAAAGATGCGCGAGGGTACCCTTTGCATAATGGTCCGATGGAAGGGCGGATATTTCGCTTTTCAGACGCTATCGCTTGTTTTGTTGCTAGTGATTGTTCCTGTGGCGGCATCGGCCGCAAGCCCTGATCTGGTCTGGAACAGGACCTTCGGCGGGCCTCTAAAGGACGACGGGTCATCGGTCATGGTAGCGAGCGACGGCTATGTCATCGCAGGGTCCACACAGTTCTCTGACGACGACATCAGGGCCCAACTCATCCGAACTGACCAGAACGGTAACATCCTCTGGAATAAAACCTACGGCGATGCCGGCTACCATCCGGTACGCGCGGCCATCGACAGCGATGACGGGTACATGTTGGTGGGAACCACGCAGCCCTATGAAAACGGCGGCCGGGATGTGTACCTGATCAAAACTGACCTGGAGGGTAACACCCTCTGGAATAAAACATACGGCGGAAAGGGCGAAGAGGTCGGCAGTTCGATCGCCAAGGTCAGCGATGGCTACGCGATCGCCGGCAATAGTGATTCATATGGGAATAACAGTAGCGATGTGTACGTGGTTCGGACCGACCTGAACGGCAACATACTCTGGAATAAAACCTACGGCGTGACAGGTAGTGATTTCACAGCGGCCATCGCCGCGATTGACGGAGGCTTTGTTATCGCTGGTCGCACCATCCCGTCTGACAACAGCGACCCGGATATATGGCTCATCAGGACAGACTCTGCCGGCAACGTGCTCTGGAGCAAAACCTATGATGGAGTCGGTTACGCAGTTGTGAAGGCCATGGTTGCGGTCGACGATGGGTACCTAATCGCCGGGCGGAACATCGATCTGCTGAAGACGGATAAGGACGGTAACCAGCTCTGGAGAAAGCGCTATAGTGGTACAGGCTGTTCTGAGTCAGTGGCCTCTGTGATCGCTGTGAGCGATGGCTGTGTCCTGGTGGGGGATCGGGTCCCCGAGAGCAATGACATCCGGTTTATTCCCTTAGATTACAACGCATCTTTGATCAAGACAGATGTTAACGGCAACGTGCTCTGGAGTGGCGCATATGACGGAGGGGGCATGGATCAGGGCCTGTCCGTGGCTGCTGTAGACGATGGCTATATCATCGCAGGAGCTACGTTCAAATTCGGGGAGACTTATAAAAGCGATGTATATCTGGCGAAGGTCGGATTGGCCAATTCGTCATCACTGGCTGCATCGGACACGGAAAAAGTGACTGGGACGGATGTTTCTACGCCACTGCCCCAGAATAACTCGTCGCAAAAGCAGACACTGCCTATGAGCGTGTCGACTTCCCAGCCGCCTGTGCCTTCGCAGACCGCAACGCCGGGTTGTTCATTCATCCTGGCCAGCTGTGCAGTCGTACTCGCGACGCTGGTGATTCTCTACATAGGATCTTTTCTGGGAAACGGAAGAGGCGGATAGTGCAGTCAGGACTCAAAAATCGCCCATCGCACAGGCGCCATCTCGCGGGCGAACCGGAAACTATTTTCTATGGGGACTGATAACCTACATACATTCCGTGGTTTTTTACTTATGATCCAGAAGGCCCGTTCCAGTCCAGCAGTGAAGATCCGCGAAGCAGGACTTAGGGACCTGAACGAGATGCAGCGGCTGGAGTGCGTCTGTTTTGATACCGAAGCGTTTACCAAGTACCAGCTGCGGTACCTTCTGACCACCCCGACGGCTGTTTCGCTGGTCGCCGAAGTCGACGGCCACTTTGCCGGGTTCGTCATCGGGATCATCAATCGGAACAGGTATGGTACCTATGGTAGGATCTACACGCTCGACGTGGACGACCCATTCCGGGGCCTAGGCATCGGCACCCGGCTGACGGAAGCTCTGCTGGAGCGGCTGAAGGAGGCTGGCTGCGGGAAGTGTTTCCTCGAGGTCCGAGAGGACAACAAGAGCGCTGTCGCCCTGTACCTGAAGCTGGGCTTTGAAAAGAAGTACTTTATCCCCCACTATTATGCACCGGACGTTCACGCGATAAAGATGTGGAAAAATCTTTAAGGAGTAGTAGTATTCGCCTTCGCAATGCGCAGGCGATACATGCCAGGTTGATCGCTACCAGTACGGTAGTAATGGCGAATGTCGGGTTTCCCAGTGCTGCCTGGATGTTCGCGATATCTGTGCCGGGGGTGTAATCCAGCGCGTAAATCAAAGTCCTGAGAGCGAAAAAGGCTGGTATGGTCTCCCGGCCGGCGACAGTCAGGGCGAGCGATATGATCGTAGTCACACCCATGCCTGCCAGTTCCACCAGCAGGAAATCGACCCCTGTAGTTGGAGAATGGGATGTGAAAGCGTCCATTCCAAATGGGTTGACGTAGATATCATACACCGTACCCCCTAACGCTTTCACGAGCAATGCATGTGCCAATTCGTGGGATATTCCGTAGGCGAAGTTTAAGATGTACAGCATGGTAGCGAACAGGAGTGCTGCAATGGCTAACGTGTACATATCGGACTTTATCATCCTTTGCCGCTTATCAGGCTGGCATAAATTCTTTCTGCTGTTCCGGTAAGGTCAATCCCCATTCGGCCGGCCGGCCGAGCCATTTTCATATGCAGTTCATCTTTTTATATCCTTAACGCCAGTTTACCTAGGGCCAGGGCAACATTATAAATAATACCGTGATATTACCATGGTAGTATAAGGGTAATACTAATGCCAAAAATCTGTGTTGATGTTCCCCAGGAGCTTCTGGACGATCTGATGGTCCACGTTGGGGATGATAGGAAGTACGTCACCCAGTCTGACGCGGTGAGGGCGGCTATCAGGCGGCTGCTGGACGCTCTAGATGATATCGACGAGCGACGGGGCCGAGTCGTAAGGAGATCGGGGAAATGAAGTCGATCGCGTTGCTATCAGGAGGGCTCGATTCAGTGGTGGCGTTCAAAAAAGAGCATGACTTACATGGCGTAGCGCTGGCGATCACCTTCGACTACGGCCAACGTGCAGCCACCAAAGAGATCGAAATGGCAGGGAAGATTTGCGAGCGATTTAACGTCGGGCATCATGTCATCGATCTGCCATGGCTGAAGGCGATCACCAAGACCGCGCTGGTCAGCAGAGACGCAGGCGTGCCCCAGCCGACGGAAGCCGAACTGGACGATATCAAAGGCCGCGCACAGGAGACTGCAGGCCTGGTCTGGGTGCCGAACCGCAACGGGACGTTCATCAACATCGCTGCGGCATTCGGAGATGCCTGCGGTTATGACCGTATCGTCTGCGGGTTCAACGCTGAGGAGGGCGCAACGTTTCCTGATAACACCCCACAATACGTCGATGCGGTCAACAGGAGCCTAACATTTTCTTGCAGGGAAAAGGTTAAGGTCGTGGCTCCTGTCATCAATTACAACAAGGAAGAGATCATCCACGAGGGAGTGAGAATTGGGGCGCCGCTGGATCTGAGCTGGAGCTGCTATTATACCGCCGATCATCCGTGCGGTAAATGCGAAAGTTGTATGAGGCGCGCCAGGGCGTTCAGACGCGCGGGGATACCCGATCCTTTCACGGAGGGAGTTAGGCGATGAAGTGTATCATCTCTGACCAACGGATAGATTATGACGGCAGCCAGATCAGTTCACTGTGGGCCTATACGGTCTACAAGGTACAGGATGATTCCATTGTCTGCTTCCGAGGCGGCTGCGACGTGACGATCGGCCATATGATCGACTTGGAAGATCGGCTGAACGAGGAGCGGATCTATTCTCCGGATATGATCCATTTTATCGCTGAGCACTTCGATTCGACCTCGATCTCACTGGCCTACACCCGCCAACGACTGATGTCGTGCATCGCGGGAGAGGCGCTGCGGGATCGTAGGATCTCCTCGACCAGGTCGGGCGACGATCTATTCCTCAACGGCGAGAAGGCGTCGATCTCCATCGCATCGTCCAGCGCTGTCAGTCACAAGATCCATTTCGGGATCAACGTGCGGTCTGACGAGTGGGGAAGTCTGGAAAAGGTGAGCGTCCCCGATCCAGACGAACTCATGGCCGAGATCGGCAGCCGCTATGCCGCCGAGTGCGACGATATCCAGAAGGATATGCGCAAATCTCGGCCGCTGGAGGTGTTCTCACCATGAAAGCTCCGGTGAGAGAAATTTTCGTTAGCATTCAGGGCGAAGGGCCTTACGTGGGCTACCGCCAGGCCTTCGTCCGGTTCCCCAAGTGCAACCTGGAATGCATGTACTGCGATACGGAAAAGGACTGGAGCCCTGCCAGCAAATGCCGAGTGGAAACCTCCCCCGGCTCGGGGAAGTCATCCAACGAGGAGAACCCGTTTACCACAAGCCGTCTCATTAAAATACTGGAGCAACACGAAGGACTTCATTCGGTCTCCCTGACAGGCGGGGAGCCACTACTCTACGGAAGCTTCATCAAAGGCCTGAAGGGAATCAGGTATCCACTCTACCTGGAGACCAACATGACACTGCCCGAGGGCGCAAAAGAGGTCAAGGACGTGGTCCGATACGTATCCGGAGATTTCAAGCTGAAGTCCCATTGCGATTTCAAGGGGCAGTACGAAAAGTTTTTCAATGCCACAGCACATTCCTTCAGCATCCTTCGCCGGACCAGCTTCCGGGACTGCTTCTGCAAGATCATCATCACCGGTGACACGGAAAAGGAGGACATGCTGCACGCGCTCGACCAGATCAAGAGCTGTATCTCCACCCTGGTACTGCAGCCGGTGACACCCGTCGGGGACGTTAAAGCAGTATCCCCGAAGATGGTGCTGGACCTGCAGAAGTCCGCCATGGACCTGGTCGTCGATGTGAGGGTGATACCGCAGACCCACCGAATCTGGGACTGTTTATAAACCTGACAGAATGACTAATCGGAGTGCTTATCAAATGAGACTTGGAGTGATCGAATACATCGACAGCGCACATTTCCTGCCCGGACATGAAACCTGCGGCTGCATGCATGGCCACACCTACAAGGTAGAACTGATCATAAAAGGCGAGAAAAAGGAGACGGGTATGGTCATGGACTTTTATGATCTGAAGAAAGCCCTGCGGAAAACCTTAGCAGATTACGACCACAGATGTCTCAACGATATCATTGAGTTTCCAAGCGTGGAGAACCTCTGTGAGTCGGTCTATAACAGGTTGAAGGCCGAGATACCGTTTCCTTTTGTGTTGAAGATGTGGGAAGGGAAAGGCAAGTGGTGCGAGATCGGAGATCTGTAAAGCTCAAATTTACTTTTTATAGTAATTTACTTTTTATAGTAATTTACTTTTTATAGTGTACATATAGATAATGTGGCGATGGCCGACGTGAGCGATTATTTAAGAGAACTGTGGAGCGGGAAAAGTTATCTGTTTTCTAATAATAAAATATTGTTGATATGCGGATTACTTGTGGCGGTCCCAAACTTTTTCATTCCGTTTGCAGGTTTACAGGTAACTGAGACGAATATTAAAGCTAATATTGGAGCTGTCTGTCTACTATTACCGATTTTGCTTGTGATTCTGCTGGTAATTTTAGTGCTAGTTAATGGTTACTGGATCAGATGTGTAAGAGCGGTGTATCGTCGTGAAAAAACCCTGCCTTCGCCTTTCAGAGACTTCGGTGGCCTGGTAAACGATGGTATTGCATACTTCTGCATCGCCCTCTTTTATGTATTTTTGTTAGTTATACCTGTGATGATCACCATGATAGCTATTACCGTGGCGAGTAATGTGTTGCCAGCCATATGGCATATGGGCGCAGTGCAGATATTTTATGATATTGGGATATGGGTTTTGAGGGAAGCCATAGGTTTGCTAATGACTATTTCAGTGCTAAATTATATTGGTGGTAACAGGATTTTGGAGGCTGCTCATCCTTCGAACATCGCCGGATTTGTCCGGGTAGACATAAAATCCGTGGCTTTCGCAATTATCATATATGTCGTGATCGGCCTGGCGGTGACGGCTGTAGCCAATCTTGTGCCATTGGGCATCGCGTATATTCCAGATCACAATAGCGTTATGGTGATTACCGGGATCTTCAATGCGCTGATGGCGTTTATCAGTGTTTTTATCTTTTTCCTAAACGCCTATATTTTCGGGAAGTTGCTTGTACATATCAAGTCACTGGAGAAAACCTCAAGCCGTTCTACAGATCAGAATAGATATTAACATCTTACATCATGGAATCTTATACGAGTGTATGTTGAAAGGATCATTACGGGGCAAACTCTATGAGCTTCGAGGTAATGTTCAGGATCTTCACCGATAAAGAAAGCGGCAGGCTATGCGCTTCTGGGTAGACAATGCGATGCATGCGTATGAGAAGTCTTGGAATAAGCTAATCAGGAATATCCATGAAGCGGTTGAATGCCATTTTGACGTCCCCATACGCAGGTAAAAATCATTCTGGTAGATTAAAGGGGTATAGCTGATTGATAGTGATACTACACACTCGGGGTCTGGTATAGTCGGTGGCGTGTATTTTTCCATGCTTCACGACCTTTTTCCTGTGTTATACCGGGGCATCCTTATCCTTTTGTACTTCCTCCTGAATTTTGTCGGCGGCTGCCGACGATATTCATGCCACAACTGATAGATATACAACCGATCACGGCAGATACTGTGAAGATGGCTGGCTTGGTGGAGCAGTCGATGAAGGATGCCGTACGCTCGCTGGGCGACCACGATGTAGACTTGGCGGGGCGGGTGGTAGCGAGGGATATAGAAATCGATAAGCTGGAGTCGGCGATTGACAAGCGATGCCTTGATGCTCTGGCGGGGAATCTGAGCGGCAGGCCGCTGCGGGCGGTCGCGGCCACCTATCGTCTGATCGTCGACCTTGAGCGGATCGGCGATTACTCTGTCTCAATCTCCAACGTCACCAGGGCTGTGGCTAACAAGCCGGTGTCGGTGACCGCGCTGGAGATCATAAAGATGGCGGAGATCGCGCAGCATATGTTCACACTCTCCATGGACGCCTATGCAGGAAAACACCCGACGGAAATAGGGGTCGTGTTTGACCAGGACCTGGAGATCGATCGGCTCTACGATACGGTGTTTTACAATGGTCTGGGCGAGATCGTGCACGAGCCGGAGACCGCTACGAATGTGATCCATATGATCATCGCGGCCCGGGCGCTGGAGCGGATCGGCGACCATATCACCGATATCGCGGAGCGCGTCCAGTACATCGAGACGGGCAGGCTGGTGGAGCGCAGTGTGCCCATGCACGTGCCCCATCTGGAGAGGGATTTAACTTGGGAATAAAGGCTGTTGTCTCGGATATCTACACCACGCTTATCGACATCAAGACCCGAGAGGATGATATCGAGGTGTACGAGCGGCTGGCATCCTATCTGAAGTACCAAGGGATTTACCTGTCTGCCAGCGAGCTGCAGTGGTTCTTCTTCGAGAAGAAGGGGGAGCAGAAGAAGTATAATAAGGAGCAGTATCCGGAGCATGATTACCGGCGCATCTGGTACGAGATCCTATACGAGAATCAGTATGCCTATACCGGGCCTGATATTAATACTAGCACCATCGTCAGCGACATCGTCAAGCTGCAGCGGTCGGTGTGTACCAAAAAGATCAAGCTGTACAGTGGCGTATACCAGACGCTCAGCCAGCTGAAAGATCGTTACCTGCTTGGCATCGTATCGGACGCACAGCAGGATCATGCCAATCCGGAGTTGAAGATGCTGGGTATCTTCAACTTTTTTCGCTCTATTATCATCTCCGCCGAATTTGGGTACCGTAAGCCGGATATCCGCCTGTTTAAAGAGTGTCTGAAGCGGCTAGGCGTGGATGCTTCAGAGGCGATCTATATCGGCAACGATACTCACAGAGATGTCAAAGGGGCGAGGGATGCCGGGATGAAAAGCATATTGGTGATGACTCGGTATGGGAACAAAGATACTTCGGTCGCAAAGCCCGACTATATTGTCAATAACGTGGACGAGGTGTTCAAAGTGTTGGAAGCGCTGAAATGACGTCAGGTATCACCGTTGAGGAAGGCCGTGTCAGCAGAGGGTCCCGGCTATACCGTCATTTGACCGATCCGGATCGCGCGAGGGCTATGAAGCTGGGAGTACACCCTAAATTTTCGCTGAAAAAGCTCGGCGGCTCCCACCCTGTATTCCTGTTGAGGGATCGGGTGTCGAAGAGGCTGTTTGTGCTCAAGTCGTTTCAAGAGAGGGGCGTGCCATCGAAAAAGCTCAGACGTCGCATGAAACTGGAATACGAGAGGCTTAAGTTTCTGGCGAGTCTGGATGTTGGACGAGGATATGCTCGCGCAGTCCGGCCGATATGCAGGGATACAGAAGGATTGTTTCTGGTGGAGGAATTCGTGCACGGCCTTGACCTGGGACATTATGCAGTAAAATCGTTGCGGAATTGTTGCGCTGACTTTTATCGTACATTAAATCTCCTGTCGGGATTTCTGGGCGGCCTGCATCTGAAGACGGCGACGGAAGGCCGTGCCGGACTGAATTCGCCGTCAGAAGCCATAGAAAAGCATTCTGAACAGGCTTTTTGTCATGGGTCGGTCAGCGTAGAGGATATGATCGAGATCCGTCGTCTGGCCCGGGTGTGGTCGGAAACCGGGGCGATTGCGGACGCGAAAAAGTCATTTGTCCACGGTGACGCCACGGTCTCCAACTTCATCTTCCGTGACGGGCGGATGTTCGTGATCGATGTGGAGCGAGCTCGTTATGCGGATCCGGTGTTTGACTTGGGCATGATGGCGGGCGAAATTTTTAATAAGGCTCTTATATGCACAGGGAATCCCTACGCTGCAGACCCTTTTATCGGCCATATGTACTGGGTTTACTCCGGGAACTTTGCCGATCAGCTCGGTACCTTCAGGCGGCTGACGGCTCGGAATCCCTTTTATATGGCCAACTCTCTGCTGCGTATCTCCCGGAATATGTACTATCCGATCAATCATCGGCAAACGCTGGCACAGTATGCGCTGAGGTGCTTGCAGAGCCGGTTGCCAGATTAAGCTCAGCGAACCTGCTAAAGCTCTATCTTCCAGTAGCTAGCGCCCTCGGTTGGATGACATCCACGCCTGGTATGGCCTGTTTATCATTGCAGCTGCGAAATACGCCGATTCTGACGGAGTGATTGGCGTAGTATCCTCTGACAGACCTCGAATCATGCTAAACGATCTCCGGGGCTTTGGCATTACTCGTAGTGGGCTTCGTTTTCCATCATACCTGTGCTATCGGGTCTATCGTGGTGCTGCTATGGGCGCTGGCCTTTCAGGCACTGGATTTGCATATCTCATGACTTCGTATTATACGCCGGAGGATTTGCCGATGGTAAAGGATGACGGCACATCTTTTTACAGTATAGCATCGTATGTATATACGAAATTTTTTTCAGGGGACATATATGGGGCTTTTTAATAGGCTTACCTCCAGCATCAGGGCGAAATCCAGAAACCGGCAAACGATGGTGTCGGCCATGCCGGACTACCGGGATCAAATGTGCGATGAGTTGAAACGCGCGTTGAACGATGCCGTAGAGGAACTTGGAGTGTCCATGAAACGGCTGAAAATGCAGCAATCTTCGTTGGAATCATGCGTTCTATTACTGGATACGCGGGCGCGAAGCGCTGTTAGCGAAGGCCGATGCAGGCCGGCGGCGGTAGCGCTGTATCATAAATCGAAAGCGTTGGAACAGATCCAGCAGATCTCGGGATATTCTGAAGCCCTTGATCGGACTAAAACCAGGTTGGAGGAGCTGGGCTATAGGCTGGTGGTCAAGAAGCAGAAGTTTCAATCAGAGCAGTATTCGGTCAGATCCAGATATATGGTGGTGGATGAGGCTGACTTTTTTACCTGTGAAGCAGCTGCCGGGATGGATGAGGAAATGGCAGATGTAGAGTATGCGATCGGCCGTGCTAAAGCGAAAGTCGATGTAGCCAGTGATTTGCTGATCGCGGCAGAGACGGCGGCATATAGCTATGAGGTGCAGAGTTCTTCAGGCGATGAGATCCCGGACGAGGAGCTGGCAGAAGCGATGCGAATGGCCCGGGCTTTGATATCCGGGGGGGATCTGCATTGATCATTCGTATCCTGAACGAGAACCAGTATATCGTCCCTTCGCTGTACTACGATGAGATCAACGCCATAGATAATGCCCTAGTCGGGTGTATCGCGAAAGGTGATAGGGCCTGCTTCGAGCAGAACTACCGCATCATGATCGATTTGATTAGGAAGAACGGCATGCCAATGGACATGGGTACGGTAAAAGAGTCTGACCTGATCGTGCCTCCGTCCGATCTGACCTTTGAGGAAGCTCGGGAGATCTTTACAGGGGAGGGGCTTATCCCTGGCTAAAGTGGCATGTCCCATAGCGGATACCATATGCTGAGGATGCCATTGATCGGAATGCTCCCTTCCAGCCGTACCTTTAATTTCAGTTCCGGTTTCGTATCTCGATCATCGTTGACGGGCCATCTCGCCGATCGCATCCCTGCAGTCGTCCTCTGCTCCGGTAGCATAGGTCAGCTCTTCCCCCAGATATTTCAGTCCCGCGTTGCCCAGTGTTTCGGCCGCTCCTGGCAGGACAGCGATGCATGCAAGGCTCGCTATATGGGTTTTCTTTTCAGCAGGTCTATTAGGCCATCGATCACGGCCTCATGGCCCGCTCCGTACTCGAGTGGGTGTATCCTCAGCCGATGCTGGATGGGTTGAGAATAGCTCTGAGATCGAATGGCCGGATCGCTGTGATGATGAAAAACTGGTTCAGTCCCTGCACCCCTGACTCAGAGCATGAATGAGGTAATCATGAAGTAGGCGACGGTGGAAATGAAGCTTGCCAGAGTAATCAATGCCACATCCTGTTTTCTTGCGTGGCTGAGCTCATGGGCGGGCACCCCGCCTCTACCTAGTCTTTGTTAAGCCTATTCAGCAGCCCATTGGTGACCGTAATCACGAATGGGCGCTAACTTCTTCCATCAGCGAACCGGATCATAAAAGTGAGAAACGGTCCGTGGACAAATCTTGCCTATTTTATGAAGAAGAAGACTACCGCCATCATCAGGTATAGTGCGATCAGCTGCAGCCCTTCGAGCCAGTTGGATTCCCCGTCCGCCCCGATCATGTTCGATATGACCACGGCTGCCACGATTGATACCACCTCAAATTCGTTGAACACTAGGTCCATCTGCTTGCCGATCAAATAGCCCGTGAAGATCAGTACGGGGGCGATCAGGAGTGCGATCTGTGTGCTGGAGCCTGTCGCGATGCCTAGGCTGAGGTCCATCTTGTTTTTCATCGCCATCATGATCGCGGTGCTGTGTTCGGCGGCGTTGCCTATGATCGCCACGATGATAACGCCGATGAACAGCTCGGTCAGTCCCAGCGACTGGCTTACATGCTCGATCGAGCCCACTAGAAACTCGCTTTCGAGTGCGACGACTGCAGTTACCAGCAGCAGGATCAGAACCGCGGTCTTCTTCGGCCAATGGGGCTTGCATTCCCCCTCATCTTCCTCACAGGCATAGAGATGCTTATGGGTTTTAAGCGAAAAGACGAGGCTGCAAAGGTAGGTGACTAGGAGAACGCCTGAGATGCTCAGGCTTAACATCTCGATCGAGCCTACGTTCAGCACGTGAGCGGCCAGCGCCGGCAGTATGAGGCCTACTGCAGCCAGCGCTAGCATCGTTGACGAAACTCCCTGCGCCTGCTGGTTGAATGTTTGTTTTTCCCTCTTCAGCCCGCCGAAGAACATTGCGCACCCTGTAACCAGCAGCACGTTGCCGATGATTGCGCCGGTGATTGATGCCTTCACCACTTCGAAGAGGCCTGCTTGAAGGGCAAATATGGAAATGATCAGTTCGGTAGCATTTCCGAACGTGGCGTTAAGCAGGCCGCCGATGCCTGCGCCGAGCTGTTTTGACAGGTCTTCGGTGGCACGGCCCATAAGCCCTGCCAGGGGGACGATCGCCAGTGCTGCGCCTATAAAAACTATGATGGGATCTGCGTGGATGAGTTCAAGGGCTATGCTTACCGGTATGAATATTAGCATGCCAGTCATAATGTTGTTAAATGTCAGCAATTTTCCCGACCGCATACCCCGTATTGGTGGCGGTCGAGGTTATAAAGTTAATTATCCGGCCGACTACTTTATATATTTATTAATATAATTAAGTCTTTAAGATGTCTCCCATGCTTGCGGAAAAACAAAAACAGCCCTGCACGAGGAATATTTTCAGTCAACTAGACGCGTACGAAAGCCTCGACGTCGCAACCATTGCAGTCGATAGGAGCTTCCACATCGTGTTCTTCAACGACAAGGCGCGCCGGATAACGGGATACCCCGAAGAAAAGGTAATGCGAAAGAGCATCTTCGATATCTCCGTCTCCGGAGAGTTAAAAAAGTGCCTTATCCAGACACTAAAAACGGGCGCCCAGAACGCAGAATTCGTCACCAAGGGGTCGATAGTGACCCGAGGCGGCAGAGTGCGTACCGTCGACTGGAGAGGGGTTGTGCTCTACAGCGAAGGCAAAGCAGAGGGCATACTCCTCACCGGCATCGACGTAACCGAGACCGAGATGGCCAAGGATGTAGCCCGAGTAGTAGCCAGCGCCCGAGAGATCAAAGAGATAGCGCTGGGCTTTATGGACCTGCTAGAAGGCCCGTTAAACCTGAAGATCGCGAGGATGTCCGTCTTCACCGACTATTGCGAGCCGATCACATTTTCAAGGGTATTCCCGCACGGCGGCGTCCGAAAAAGACCCCAACTCGCCATTGATGACACTTCCTATAATCATGAGCCAGATATCCGCTACTTCAAACTATGGCCAGGAGATCGTAGCATCGGCATGCTCGAGGTCACCACATATCCCGGCCCCCCCATGAACTTCAATGACATCGACTGCGTACAAGCGCTATGCGATATCGTCTCTGCAGGGATCATACGGCTGTTACCGTCAATGGAGTACAGGGCTGATCTGATAAACATACATAATCCTGATTCCGCGATGGCAGTCATCAATCCACGAAACTACCGGATAATAGATGCAAGCGCTAGCTTCTGTAAAGTGATAGGAAAAGAGCACCCAAAAGGCACGCGGATCGAACAAGTACTCCCATCGCCCGGCCTAATCGGAGTGTTGCGATCGATGAAGTCTAATCACGTCCCCCGATGGGGCATATGCCCGGAGATCGGAAGCGTCTATTGCTGCATACCGGTCAAAGACTTCCAGGAAGGACCGGGCGGCATCCTAATTTCACTCATGGGAAGCTTAGGGACAGAGAGCATCGCCGACAAAAATCCTGCGTATTACCGGTCGGACCAGGCAGAGCACATCCTCTCCATACTACCTCATGGTCTAGCGATCTGCGATGCTACAGGCGTCGTGGTGACAGCTAACAATGCGCTGACATCACTGCTAGGGATGGATAAAGCCCGGATCGAAGGCCGAGTTTTTGACGAGATCATCATGGAGCTTAACCCGGAAAGAGTTGATCGAAAACCCCTCAACCGCAGACATCTAGCGACCTATCGTGCAATGAAAACCGGATCGCCCATCATAGGCAGCATGTTAGCTATGAGAGTGCATGGCTCCCTCAGGACGCTGAATTCCTGTGCATCGCCCCTCCGCGATGAAAACGAGAACATTAGCGGATGCTTGGTCACCCTTCGAGATGCCACCGTGCTAACTGCCATTATAAACATCGGGAGGTTCATCATCGATATGAAGAACATCGATGACCTGATCGATGAATCGCTGGACGCTATAATGAATGCCGCTCGGATCAAGCTATCATGGCTGTATATTTATGAAGGAAGCGAACTGGTGCTCAAAGTCCAGAAAGGCGACCTTACCGGCGCCCCGCTACCGCTATGCAGGGACGTTCCTGATCAGGACAGCCCCACGCTCCAGAGCAGGGCTTTTCGTAAGAATAAGCCTCTGCTCATTAAGGACTATGGACGCTGTGCCTCCGTTCGTATGTTCGATCCGATCGCGAGAGCACGTAACATAAAAAGCGCCGCCGCAATACCTCTACGGTCCGATGGCAGAACCATCGGCGTGCTTGTAGCGTTCACCGACTCAGGCAAACCCATCCTGAAATCTGATCTGGCAGAACTCGGTGCCATGTGCGATCAGCTTTCGATCGGCCTAGAGCGATCGGCACGACCTATAGGAATAACTACAATAAACTCAAATCCCTAAATACCTCCCCCAATTTACCGGTGGCATTCTTCCGACATTGTCACAATCATGGGCCTTTAATTCCTCCATTTTTAGGTGACAATGGTTTAACATTCACCCAACAATAATCATCCGGGGATGGAACATGAACATCAACCGTTTACAATTGTTTGCAATCCTGCTTGCAGCAATGCTTGTCAGTACTTTGCTACTGATACACCAGGATTACGCGACAGGCCAGAGCACAACCGGAAACCCTCCCGGAGCCGGGTCCATCAGTTTACCAGGACTGAACCTTCAAGGCCTGGGTCCGGGGGCGAACAACATCGCTATGTCAATTAGCATCGCATCACGCGAGGACAGCAAGATATACTTCCTCGTCAACAAGATCGCCATATATGCGCCGGATGTACAATCGGCCACCGTATACGATCTGAATGGCGCACTACCTGGCGTGATCGATACCAACAGCAACAGCATGCAGATCGATATGAGAAACCTGCAGTCATACCTGGGACAGCCTAGTACGACCGGCATTGATCAACTGTATACAGTCATGAGACCGGACGTCAACGTGCTGATGATACGGTTCTCTACCGACTCCGTTACCATAAACGGAAACCGAGCAGAATTTGCGCTGCGGAGCATTGATGTCATCGCTCCTGACGGTACTGCACAGGTTTACCAGATGGAAAAACCGACGATGATGCTGTACGACGCGGATTCCATGCGACTCTACACAGTAGCATTCAGCGAAATATACCAATTCATCGATACGTACATTACCCGGATTCAGAACAACTACTATACATCAGTGGTGACCAACATATACTACCCAGGAGCGGTCATTGTCGCCGCACCTATATTACCTCCAGTTATCACCCCAATTCTGATCCCTGCGCCATTTCCGGTCCGCTACCCGGTACCATTCCCGGTACCGTTCCCAACCAAGAGACCCAGGCCAACACCGTCGATGACGCCATCTGCCACCAGTATGCCTTCAGTGACTCCTGTGGCATCACCATCGAAGATTCCATCAACGATGCCATCTGCTACCGGTATGCCTTCAGTGATTCCATCAACGATGCCATCTGCTACCGGTATGCCTTCAGTGATTCCATCAAC
>DATHCY010000210.1:0-6782 GCA_035319305.1 Methanocella sp. | reverse complement strand
TCCTGGGCGATCTTCCGCTCCTTCATGTTCTTCGCCTCGTGGAAGAACGCCAGCGGAGTCATCGCGATGACCAGGAAGTAGACGAGGAAGTCATCGAAGTAGCCTATGATCGGCCCGTAAATCGTAAACGGATCGTTTGTCGCCTGGATCTTACCCAGCATTATGTTGAGCTGTATCTTGCTGACATCGGCGAACGCCTGGTTCATGCTTCCGAAGGTCAGCACGACCAGTAGTACCACTACCAGTATGCCGATAGGAGCGCTGATAGCCAGCGAATTAATAGGGTCTTTCTGGATCCATGCCAGTGGGTTAGCCATAAACGTCTTGTACTTCTGGCTGTCCCTAGCCTTCTTCAGGTCTCCCAGCTTCTTTTTATCTTCCTTTGCCGCCGCGTCTGAGTTCGCTTCAGCAAGCATGTCATACTGTGTGACCAAGCTCACCTCGAACGGCTTGGGCTTCATCTCTTCCTGAGGTGCCATCATGGCGATCATGACTATGAAGATGATCGAGCCCAGCGGTAGTACTGCGTAGATGATGATATACAGCATCATTGGGCTGCCGCCGTTCATGATAGTCATGACCGAGACCATGATAATGATGAACAGCGGTCCCGCAACGAACATCGTCACGTAGGACTCCGCGATCAGCCCCAGGATATCTAGGAATGATTTCTGGTCCTGTGCGATCCTCAGCCGGTACTGCTCTACCTTATTGTTCAGGTACATCGTGATATCGCCACCGCTGTCGATCACCGAGAGCAGGTTCGTCACGAGGTCCTGGAGCAGGTCAGACGGCGTCTGGTTGGCCAGGTTCGTGATCGCTGCTCGCAGGTCGCTGCCGAAGTAGTCCATATCACGTATAATAAAGCCGATCTCCCTGGAAACCTCCCCATATGTGGTCTCCGCCTCGTAGAGCGACCGCAGGACCGTGATGATATCCGCGCCGCCCTTGGACATCGCATACATGAACGTCACCGCAGATGGCAGGCCTTTATTGATCTTGGACTTGCGTTCGCTCGCGCCGAACGATGGTATCAACATAAACACGCCGTAGGTGGCCACGAATCCTATAATTCCCAGTAGGATCATCGATAATAGCAGCACAATGACGCCAGCAAACGGGGCCAGCCAGGGCATGCTTACCGGGAAATGAATGCTCGTCGAGCTGAGGATAGCTCCACGCAGGAGGAACCCTATCAGCAATCCCAGTACAGCACTGACGATCGCTGCTATGACCGCCGTCATGATCGCCGTTGAAACGAACACTTCGTACGACTGTGCCATGTGCGCCTGGCGCAGCTGCTTCTGCAGCTTGTAGTATCGCTCTTTGCGTTTTTTGACCTCCGGGCCAAATATAACGTGAGCTATCTGGCTATATTCGTCCATCGAATCAGTCCCTGATCTGTAAGTCCCTGATCTGTAGTTTCTCCAGGACCCGGTCGGGCTTTACCGCATACGCCTGTATAATGGCGCTGACTTGGTGGAAGTCGCGGATGTTGCTCTTGACCATGTACTCCAGCACCCGCTGCCGACGCAGGAGTTCCTGAGCCAAATCTTTCTTGTTCCAAGCTCGGCGTTGAGCGATCTCGGCGACCACTGCGGAATCTCCGATTCGGTCGAACCGGTCTGTGCTCGCGTTCCAGTTGTACACGTCGTTCGTTCTGATATTCCTGGTGTTCGGATCGATATCCTGGATCTCCACCAGCTTCATATTCCGGCGGACCCGCTTGTTCTTCAGGTATGTCTGGGATTGGATGCTGATGATGTCCAGAGCGGTAATCATAGTCCTGGGTACGCTGATGGGCGGGTTCTCCAGACGGTGGATGGCCGACTCTACTGAGTCAGCGTGCATGGTAGAGAACGTGGTGTGGCCCGTAGACATGGCCTGGAAGAGTGTGAGGGCTTCCTTGCCTCTCACCTCACCCACCAGCAGGAACTCGGGACGCTGTCGTAAGGCCGCCTTTAGCAGGGCGAACATCTCGATGGCGCCCTTGCCGTCTGCGGTAAACGAGTCCCTGGTCAGGCCCGGGATCCAGTTCTGGTGAGGTAGCTTCAGCTCACGGGTATCTTCCAGCGATATAACCTTTGCCTTGGGCGGGATGAACAGCGCGACCGCGTTCAGCGACGATGTTTTTCCTGATGCGGTGCCGCCTGAGAAGATCAGGCTCTTGTTATTCTCAATGCAGAGCCAGAGATATGCCATGGTCTCCGACGAAAACGTGTTCCATGTGATCAGGTCCACCGGGGTAATAGGGATCTCCTTGAACTTACGGATGGTGAATGTGCTGCCCCTGGTGGTAATCTCCTTGCCCAGGGTCATCTGAATACGGGACCCGTCCGGCATCGTGGCATCCACCATGGGTTCGGCGATGGAGATATGCTTGCCGCATCGTTGTGCCAGCCGAATTACATAGGAGTTCAGTTGCTTCTCGGTGAATACGATGTTGGTCATGATGTTCTCATAGTTCTTATGGTAGAGGAACACCGGCGTCTCGAAGCCGTTGCACGAAACATCCTCGATAAAGTTGTCGTGCATGATCGGGTTGATCTTGCCGAACTCGAGGTAGTCACGGGTGATGTAATAGATGATCTTGTGGTAGGACTTGGTATCGATCTTGCCTATGTAATCGACGATGACCTCGGTGGTCTTGCGCACTAGCATTTCCTTGCGGTCCGACTTCGGGTCGATGTTCTCGATGAGAAGCACATCCTGAAGCCTCCGGTAGAGGTCTTCTAGCAGTTCCTTTTCGAACACGGTCATCGTTGGCTCGCATACGTAGTAGAGGTAATTATTGGCCTGCTCATTATATAGTATCACGACAAACGAGTAGGGCTCGATAACCCAGTAGCGTTCGATCTCCTCGTAGTCCGGCAGGCCTGTGAACACTGACATCTGTCCATGCTTCTCCGGGTCGTATGCATCGAACTCCTTTTTCTCCTTCTTCTTCTTTTCCTTGGGCTTCTTGACGGGTTCAATGCTCTTACTTTCCTTGATGTCCGCTCCGCTGGACTTGGAGATGATGCTATTAAACTCATTGATGATGTCATCCTCGGTCTTGCTCCGCTGCACCGTCTCGACCTCGGAAGATCCGCTCATCCTTTCCGGGCGTAGCGAGGCCTCCTGTTTCTCAGAGACTGCGAAGATCTTCTCAGACGCTGGCATTGCCGGAGTCTCCTGTTTGGCGACCGACTTGTTGAGGATCTTCTTCAGAGTTTCCGATTCCTGCTCGGGGGGCGCTGTCGCCATCTCGACTAGGGGTGGTATCTCTGGCTCGGGCTCGTTGACAGACTGCTCCTCAACATGGGGTGTCGTCTCTGTTGGGGTTGCCGCCTCAACGGCTGCGCTGATCGGATCATTAGCGATGGCTGGCTTAATTTCTTCCTGGTCCGCAGGCTTTTTCTTAAGCAGCCCATAAAAAGACTTTTTGTCCACATCATGGGTGTCGACGTTCGCACCTGTATTACCGGTTCCTGTCAATTTTACCTCTCCGTAAAGGCTTTACAGCTATGCTGCTCTATATTACGAAACCATAACGCCCCCCGCCTGCATGTGAGCGTATCCTACCGGAACCTTTCTCACAGGTTATCGTAATATTACTTGTAATATAGACTACTAAACGTAAGAATATATAAACTTAGCGTTATTAGCAAATTATTTGGCATTATTTTTGATAATATAGACTTAAATTCTTTCAATGACTTAATTACACTGTTAAAATTGCTTTTTCGTAACTAATGCCTTTTCAAATGGCCCGGAAGCCGATCTGTAGTTATCCTGTCGGTCAATCAGCATCACGGATCCGATTATTTTATATCCTCTGCCACCAGCTGAGCTACTGCATATGCCGGAAAAACCCTGGAGATCCGTTCGTTCTGTATCTGATTGAACGGTATCTCCATCTCAAAGAGTGCGTCCCTGGCGATGAACGACCCCATGCCGCACACAACCGCCTTGCTCAGCCCATGCTTTTGCGAGACCTCACTGATTGCGGCCTTGATATCATCCACCTGTTTCCGGTATGCCTGCCTGGCAATTTGCATCACGTCGTCCATCCCTAGTTCCTCCAGGTCGCAGCAGACCAGCCTGGCGATCCGTCGGGCAGAGCCCGTGGTATCCTTTAGACCTGAGTCCGGAGCCTCGCATGTGTAATCATCTGCCGTGATCCGGCCCAGAAGCAGGTAGATATCCCCGGTGATCGCGAACAGCTCGGATGCCGTGCGCACCGCTGTCCCACGTAAATAAACCGAGCCCAGCAACACCGATAGATTGGTGCGCAGCGCACCGGAGTAGACCAACTCTCCCCTAGATAGTCGACCGAAGTCTGTGGGCGCAGCAGCCGGGATTCCACCTATAACAGGTATAATATCCGTGGTAGTGCTGCCTGTATCGATGAATATGACATCGCCATGCACTCTGCCGATATACCTGGCCGAAGCGGACCAGTTGGACGCCGAGAACAGGTGGTGATTGACCGTGTCGTGGTAGAAGTGCCCGTCGTATCCATAGAACAGTGCATCCGGAAATACTCCCTTTACCACGGACGAAATATGTGTGATGCCCTCTTTTTTCGTCGCATAGCAGTCGGCGAGTTCACCTGTGATGGTCACCCCAACCGGACCGCGGCTACGGTCGCCCGCGTCTCTCCTGATCCGTTCGAGTGCGCCATTCAGATTCGCCTCCTTCCACAGTGGCAGGTAGATCGTCTCGGCGTATTCGCCGTCCTCTGACGCCGCCTTAGTATTGGCGCCGCCGATGTCGATGCCAAGCGCTATATAAATCCCTCCAGGTCTTTTTTAGTGAACGAAAAAGATCTGTTACGGCGGATCAGTGGTGGCGTCATGCTAAAGCGCCCCATCAGGATCAGATCGGCCAAGTTGCGATCGATGGCACTGGCCACTCCCACGATCGACGTGGTCGGCCGGGGGTTGATATCCACGATATACGGGCGATCGCCGTAAACGACATCAACCCCAAAGAAGCCTCGGCATCCGGCCATGGCGCCCGCTCGAACCGCAGCCCTGAATATCTCCTCTGTGGCTGGGTGAGGGATATTAACGTCATTACCGTTATACTCGATAGTTTCCTCGAGTTGGATATGCTGCCGGTTAAGGGTCAGGGGCAATATCCATCCTTTGCCTGCTACCAGAGACACGCTCAGATGATCGCCTTCCACGTACTCGGTTGAGATATATCCATCCTTCTGAACAGGGGTTACGGAGACAAAAATATCTTCCGATCCACATCCCATCCGGGGTTTGACCACACACTTTACCCGTCCTTCAGTCACGATACGTGGAGCTGACAACCCATTATGCAACAAGAGTTCCGTAGTCTCTTTTTTATCCGCACACAGGCGGATCGCCGCCGGGCTGCTGCCTAGGTTGATACAGGCCGATTCCAGCATCTCAGTATAGTCTGCTAGTATTTCATCCGGGGCGATGACCAGTCCACAGTCGGAATCCTCTGCTTTACGCCGGAAGTCCACCTTAAAATCTTCTGGCGTTATCACCGTGCAGCCGGTGGACTCAAAGGAGGTTTTCAGCGTTTTCAGCATGGCTGCCCCCTCGATCTGCAGGGATGCCTCCATTCCTGTGCACACCGAATATTCCGCCAGCATGACCTTCATAGATCGTTACCCGCACAAATAGGGGATCGGCAGGTATAATAGAGTTTCGATGCTTGTTCCTGTGAACGGGCTGGGGCTCGGCTTTCATACCAAATAAGGAGAAGGGGTTCAAAAGGTATTTATCTATATTTAGACATCTAACTATATGCTATGAGTGAGGGTAATGTAATCTCATTGATCGGCCGAATTCATGAAAAGACCAATAGATTCATCATTAATGAGCTAAAGGCGGACGGAATCGAGGGCATTGTACCCTCTCATGGTGAGATACTCAACGTTCTTTTTTCCGTTGAATCTTGTACGATGACTGAGCTGGCGGAAAGGATTCGACGGACTAAGCCCACCCTGACTGTTCTTGTGGATAAGCTTGTGGAATATGGATATGTTAATAGGGAAAAGGACCAGAAGGATGCCAGAGTAACGAATATAGTCCTAACGGATAAAGGTAGCAAGCTAAAGCCCGGTTTCAGGGAGATCTCCAATAAAATGAATGCTTTGGTATACTATAATCTGTCTTCAGAAGAAGCTGATGATCTGGAGCGTCTGTTAAGGAATATTGAGAGCCGATTTCCAGACTAATAGCTGCGTTATATGCGGGAAATGTTAAAGAGATCATCCACATGCCCCGATAACCGCCGTATCTTTTTTCAGTTTCTAGACACGCCCCTTATTCTAAAAGCTATTTTTTGTTCTGACGTCTGATCCGCAACCTATATGTAGTTAGATATCTAAGTATCCAACATAGTTAGATGTCTAACATTTATGTCTAACTACGTGTCCTAGTGGTGAGCGATCATCGCCTGGAGAATAACAGTATAAGCACAAATTTCATCCAGAACAGATTGAACACGAGGAAAGCCCCATGACAGAAATACCCATAGAGAAGAAACAGGTTCTCGACCTGTTAAAGAGCATCGAAACCGGAGACCCGACCCCCGCTGACTATATCAACCCTACCAGATACGTACAACACAACCCAGGCGCGGGCGACGATCTGGAGGGCTTCAAGGCACTCTTGCAACAGTTGCCGCCAAAATCCGCAAAAGTCAACACAGTGAGAATTTTCCAGGACGATAACTTCGTCTTTGCACATACCGACTATAACTTCTTTGGCCCGAAGATCGGCTTCGATATCTTCCGCTACAAGAATGGCAAG
>DATHCY010000209.1:0-8455 GCA_035319305.1 Methanocella sp. | reverse complement strand
CTGAAGGATTCGTTGAGCGCGCCGGACTGCCCGTCGTACTCCAGTCCGGCGGTCTTATCAGTGACCCCATGGGTCAGCTCGTGCCCGATGACATCGATGCATTTGGTAAACCGATCGAAGATCTCACCATCGCCATCACCGTAGACCATCTGGTGCCCGTTGTAAAACGCGTTCTGGTACCCTTTGCTGTAGTGAACCGAGGAGATCAAAGGCATCCCACGGTTATCGATCGAGTTTCTCCCGTAGACGTCCTTATACATGTCGTAGGTAGCCCCAGCACTATCGCTGGCTTCGTTGACTGAAATGTCCTTTGATGCCGGATCCCCCTCGTTCCAGACTAGCTTTCCTGGCAGGCTGGTTTTGTGCATGACATCGTAAGTAGTCCTGTTTTTTACCCCTGGCGATGTAGTGAGCTGGTTCATCATGGAGAAAGCCATGCGTTTACCTCGGAACTGCTCGGAGATAGCCAGGGACTTGAGCGCCCGATCCTTCTGGGCATCGCTTCCCTTCTTTGCGATTCGCTTTAAGATAACGGGTGGGATAATCCCGTGAGTTCCGTGAGCCCGGTAATTATCAGAGTTTGATACTGTCATATCGACGACCTCCAGTTATATAATGTAATTTGATATTGGCGGAGCCGATTGATAAACCGATCTAAATAAAAAATCAATGGTGTGTTCAAAGAGTAGAAGTTTTTAGCTGAACTTGCACCCCTATGATCCGGAGCATTCGGTCGGTATCCCTGGAGTATTCGCCATATACGTCGAGGCTTTTTGCCTGTCTGAGGAATGCATATGCTTGGGAAAAGTGGTTCTGGCGGTCCAGAGGCCGCTCCGAGCTCAGTGACTTTTGCCAGTAGATTTCCGCGAGGCGCAGGCATGTCTCCACATCCGTACGGATGGATAGCACTTGGCTAAGAAGGTCGATCGCCTCGTCGATATTACCCTGCTTGAAGCGGATCCAGCCGGTTCCACCTTTACAGGTGGTCCTGAGGTCCCGCTGCAAATTGGCGTCTGGTATAATCTCAATGTACGTCAACGCCTGTCCAATGAGGCCCGGCGCGCGATCCAGTTCTGTGCCTTTCTCAGCGCTGGAGATTGCGAGGAAATAATATGCCCATGCCATCGCTTCGCACATGTATAATGGATCTCCTGTACTGGCGCCGATGATCTGATCGGCGGCAGTTCCCTCCTGGATCTTGCCCTCAGCCTCCTGGATAAGCTGCCACAGCTGCCTTTCGCTCTTGTCGTAATCCTTCTTCCACAGGTAAACCTCTCCCAGTCCGAGCGTCGCGTTCAACCTTGCCATCTCCCAGGACTGGACGATGGTGAAGTTAGTGGTGGTTTTTTCTATGTCCCTGAGGTTAAAGTATATGTGGCCGAGCCAGTAGAGCACCTGGATTCTCTCCTCCTCGTCGTCGTTGCGGTACAGTCCGAGCGCCTGCTCCAGGTGTTGGACGCTACGATTGAGCATCGAGTTCCTGCTGGCGATATCCAGCTGCATCCCCGCTATATGCCTGTAACAGTTCCCGATCTTCTCATGCAGGTAGGGATCATCCGGGCTCCATACAAGGACGCCTTCCCAGATAGCGCAGGCTTTATGGTAGTCACCGATGGCAAAATAGATCTTCCCCAGCTCGTCCTGTTCAAACGAGGAAACCGGCTCCCGTAACGCCGCCTTTTCCGCGTGCTGCAGGGCTTCGAAGTACCGCCCCTGGTTTCGTAGCGCCCTGGCCAGCATCGTTTCTAGGCCCTGCGTCCGGATCTCCTGCGGGAACCGGCTTCGAAGGTTATCGATCGCCATGCGAAAGCACTCCCCGGCCCTGTCGTGGATTCCAAGATCGCTAAATATCAGGCCTGCGTTGATGGCAATCCTGGATGATTCCCACTCAGGATTCGCAGCGATCTCGTAACTTTGCAGGGCCATGTCGAGGTATTGCCTGGCTTTATCCGGCTGTCCTGCATCTAGGTACTTCCGTCCTATGTTCAAGGACACCATTGCATACTGCCATCGGAGCGATTCCTGCCCATATTTCTGAAGCCGTTCTTCCATACAGGCTATGCTCTTACTGTCCGTGCCGTGGCAGGTCTCTTCAAGCTCTCGTATTTCACGGATTCCCCCAACGTAGTCTGCATCCCGTTTATCGCCGATCATCTCGCAGGTTTCCTTCAGGTTATCGAGCGCTTCGTCCGACGCCTCCGAGAGATTTTTGAGAATGTGTGAACAAGTATTGTGCGCGTAATTGTGATCGCCCGCGCAGGCGAGCGCCAATGATAGGCTGGCCCAGCAATCCATCTCGCCGGAGTTGATTTGCATGGCGGTCTTGAACTCGGCGGCGGCTATACCATACTTTTTCCAAGCAAAATAGATCCGACCGAGCTGGTAGTGAAGCTCGTAGTCCGATGGGGATAGGTCCAGCGCCTGTCGTAGCAGCGCTATGGCTTTCAGGTAGGCTGTGGTCTGGCGAATACCGGTGCAGAGCTCCGCCTTGTAAGCGTAGGCCACAGCTAGATCACACAGGCAATAGCAGACGATGCTAGTTATACGGGATGTATTTTTCCTCCCGAACTCCGATCCACATAGAGCTCTCCATGCATATTTTACCGCCTGTGCGCGGCTTTCGATCGCCCGGTTCAAGCATTCCACGTCATCGGTACGGAGAAGCCGCTCAGCCAGCCCTTTCAGATCATATGCCCTGGCAAGATCATCCGCTTTAACTGAGCGGGGGCTCATGCTGATTATGTGGTCGCATAGGCGTATTGCGTCCTCGTAGCGTCCCCGCTCGTACAGGTTCATGGCCAGCCCGTAATATGAAGCCCGGTTTTCGGGATTGTGGCTGATCGCTTTCAGGAATGCGCTTTCGGCGGCGGTAGGCTGATCGAGCTCGGTATAGACAACGGCCAGGTTGTGGTAGGCGTGGTACATCTGCTCGTCTTCCGCAAGCGCTTCAATGAAGTGCTGCTCGGCTTGCCGGAGCTTAAGCTTGCGATCCACAGGAGTCCTCAGGCAGTCCCGATATGCCCTGAGCCCCTCACAGAAATAATAGGTGGCTTTCCACCTTACCGTTCCGCTGAGCGCTAGGTCGGTAAAAATCCGATAGGCTAGCTCTGTGACCATGCTTTCAGGGGTTCTTGGATTTATTGGATGGTCCTCTGATCCATCCGGCGGCGCGGAGTTGTCAACCCGCCACGCGGCAGGATTTTTGCCGCCCGCGAGCAGCGCAGTCAGGATCAGTCTGCCGTCCGTTTTATGGATGTTGCCGAGGATCCGTGGGCCTTGGAGCGCTCTTCCTGCCGTAGCTATCAATGCGTGAATGGGTATCTTCAGCGGTCCGATACTCAGCTCGGATTCGGCGCTGACGGCGTTCTGGAGAAATTCGCTGACGTCTTCGACCTTTATGGTTGTATCGATGGGACTGTTTTCCCCGACTTCGGTCGGGATCGCCCTTTGCTCATCTACGACTGAATATAGATCGCGCAGCTGGGCAACGTTCACCATCAGCAGAGTGCTTAGCCCTTTTGCCGCTGATCCGCCATCTATATAGTCGCTGAAGGGTTCAACGATAAACCGTTTTCTCGCCAGCCAGGCCCATGAGACCACTGTGATCAGGGCAAATATGATTAGGACCTTCCACCAGATGGTCTCGATTCCCAATACCCATATATCAGGCCTATGTAAAACCTCCGGGCGGTTATAAAACTGATGGAGTAAGTATTCAGCGGCCGAGACTGCGATGCTGATGATCGCCAGTCGGAGTATCGTAGGCCTCCAGCCACCCTTCAGCCAGCTGTAGGTTTGCCCCAGCACTATTGCCAGGTACAGCTCGATATTACGGATGCTGATTAAGAACAATGTTTCCAAGGTAATCCCTGCTTTTGCCAATTATTCCATATAGATGGAGGATCATGGCTACGATCCGTGAAAACATCCCCAGAGATTGTTCAGCGAGTCCACATACCGGTTCCACTCGACCAGCCGGTCGAACATGTATAGCTTTCCCTCTGCCGTGATTTGGTACAGGCTGCCGTGACGCTCAACTAGGCCCTGTTTTATCAGCATATCGAGCTCTGCGGCCATCCTTGGCTCGTCAACGCTCACCATTCCAGCCGTGAAAATGGAAAGGTTTCTGACAGCTCCCTGCACGGTGGTCTCTTCCCGACGGATAACTGCCAGTACCGCGAGATAAATACAGGCTTCGGTGAAAGAGTTCAGCCAGGCATCGCATTGCTTCCGGGAGTCACCTGAGCTCATAAGAGCAGATATCTCGGGAAATTTGAAAACTCTTGACTGAGTATTATGCGAAAAACCCCTTTAAAAATCGGTGTTTATGCAACGATCTGAAAAAGAAAAAGATTTGGGGCAAGCCATCGTCCGGCTTGCCCGTCTGCTTGCCCGTCTATATGATCCATGTTATTCTACGACATCGATGATCGTATCGAGAGGCTTTATCTTCCGACCGTTGTTGCTTTTGTTTGCAATCCTGCCGCCGCTGTAGTCGTCTGAGGTGGTGGATGTCGCAGCCTTCTGACCGCTCTTGCCCATAACTTGAGGCGAGTTGATGCCCGTCATGATGGCTAGTACCCTGACTCTGCCTTCGTAATCCTTCTGGATCCTGGCACCCCAGATGACGTTGGCATGGGAGTCCATCTCATACGTGAGTGATTCGGCGATGTTTTCCGCTTCGCGGAGCGTCAGGTCCGGGCCGCCGGTGATGTGTACCAGCGCGCCGGTGGCGCCTCGGTAGTCGACGTCCAGCAGCGGGTGGTTCAGGGCCGCCCTTACGACGTTGTCAGACTTGTCCTGGCTCTTGGTCTCGCCTACCAGCATAACTGCGATGCCGCCGGCGTTCATGATGGCTTTGACATCGGCAAAGTCGAGGTTGATTAGCGAGGGTCGGGTGATCGTTTCTGAGATGCCCTTGACGGTCTCGGAGATCAGCTGGTCCATGACTGAGAATGCCTGCTCCAGCGGAAGGTTTGGCACCATCTCGAGCAGTCGGTTGTTGTCAAGCACGATGACTGTATCAGCAGCCGCCCGTAGATCAGCGATACCCTCTTCGGCCTTGACCATCCTCGCCCGCTCGACCTTGAATGGCGTGGATACCATGCCCACGACGATGGCGCCCTGTTCCTTGGCGACTTGGGCGACGATCGGTGCTGTGCCGGTGCCTGTCCCGCCTCCCATGCCTGCGGTGATGAAAACCAGGTCGGTGTCCTTCATAACTTCCTGAAGAGTACTTCTTGCCAGTTCGGCAGCCCTCTTGCCGATCTCGGGGAAACCGCCTGCGCCTAGGCCTCTGGTAAGCGACTTGCCGACTAGGATCTTTTTGTCAGCCTTGATGACATCGAGGTGCTGCTTGTCCGTGTTGACCGCGATCGTCTCGGCGCCGTCAACGCCGATGTTATAGAGACGGTTAATGGTGTTGTTACCGGCACCGCCGCATCCTACGATCTTGATCTGCGGAAGCCCGAAGTCCTCGAAGTCGGCACCTGCGATGTTGTCTCCTTTTTCATTCCTGTACTCGCGTTCCATTTCAGTGTATTTAAGTGCTTCCTGCACGAAAGATTGCATATTGTTCCCATCCCCTATAATACAAATATAGGTCAGTCACTCGGTGTCCAAGGCAAGCCGTTCGTTGTCCTGGTGATGCGCGAAGTCGCGCATAGGCGCACATGAACCCGATACACTCCGTTTTATGAATGAACCCAGGCCGTCCTGTTTGTAAAGTGGACGATTCTGATGGGCTGCAGTCACAACCCCGACAGGAATGGCTGGCTAAAGCCTGCGCTATAAATCCGTCAAAGATAGACAGAGCGAACTTCAGAGTTTAGCTGATGTCGATCAAATTGATATGTGTCAATTGATCCAATCCAAATCCCATGTTAAATATGCGCTTACCGATATTTATACTATTCTCTCTTGCAAAGGTAACGGCGAAAAGTCAGAACATCCCATATAAATTCTTGTATTTGGGTATGATCGTCGATGGTGCTGGACATTCTATCGCATTTTTATATAAATATGGGTAGTATAATTTAGACTGATTCGGGTTACTCTATGTTCGACTCATCCTTGATTGAACTGCGAAAATTCGTAGCTCCCGAATTTATTTTCGGTAACGGTGCATTGAAGCTGGTAGGACAGTGCGCGAAAAATTTCGGGGCGAGCAAGGTATTGATCGTTACCGATCAGGGCATCATCCGCGAGGAATGGACTGGAAAAGTGATCAAATGCCTGGATGAGGAAGGATTGCCTTATGCTCTCTTTTCCGATGTCACGCCAAACCCGCGAGCTGAAGAGGTGATGACAGGGGCAAAATATTACCAAAACGAGGGGTGCAACGTCATCGTAGCGGTCGGAGGGGGTAGCGTCATCGACTGTGCCAAGGGGATCGGCATCGTCAGCAAGAACCACCAGAACATACTCGATTTTGCAGGCGTGGACTTGATACAGGTGCCGGGGCCGCCTTTGATCTGTGTTCCGACCACTGGCGTCGGGGTCGACATTTCCCAGTTCGCGGTGATAACGGACATTGAAAAAGAGATGAAAATGTGCCTGTGCAGTAAGACGCTCGTGCCGGACGTATCGCTGATCGATCCGGACACCACACTGACATTACCTGTAGACCAGACCGCTTACACTGGCATAGATGCGTTCACGCATGCCCTGGAAGCGTACGTCTCAAATGCCAGCTCTCCCCTCACGGACTTGTTAGCCCTCGACGCAATGAAACTTTTATACAGTTATCTGATCTCCACAATAAGAGAGCCGAAAAACCCCGAGCACAGGCTTAAAATAGCGCTTGGAAGCCTCGAAGCAGGGCTGGCGTTCTCCAACGCCAGCCTGGGGCTCGCCCACGCGTTGTCGCATAGCCTGGGAGGCAAAACCGATCTCCCCCATGGGGAATGCAATGCAGTTTTCATCCCCTATGTAGTCCGATTCAACTACGATGCAGTGTCCGAGCGCTATAATCAGATCGGCGAGGCCGTGGGCCTTGACCTGGAGGGGTTGAGCCAGTACAGAAAAAAAACAATGGTAATCGACAAAATTTCCGGCTTCCAGCAGGAGATCGAGGCCTTATGCAAGCTTGAAAAGATCAGGATCAGTAAAGAGGACATCCCGGTGCTCGCCCGGAAGGCGATGAAGAGCCTGTTTATAGTTACCAATCCACGGCCTGTGGGGGTGGAAGATGCAGCAGAAATTTTCAGAAAAGCGATCTGACAGGCAGGAAGAAAATGAGGAGCTACGCAGAAAGATCCTGGGGATGGGAGAGCGGTCTTTCAGAAAAAGCTACTATCCCGAGCTGCAGGAGAAGCTCTCCGACCTGGAGCGGTACAAGGCCCTGTTGGACCAGAGCAACGATGCCATCTTCCTCATTAACATGTCCACGGGCAAATTTCTCAACGTGAGCCAATCGGCCTGCAGGCAGATCGGTTACAGCGAAGAGGAATGTATTTTGATGACGATGTACGATATCGTATCGGACGATGAGGAGCTTCTGGATAATTTCTTTTCAGAGGCTGCCGATTCTATGATTTTCGATACGAGGATCCGAAAGAGCAGTGGCGAGGAAGCACCTTATGAGATCAATATACGCAGGGTCCAGTTCGGCGGGATAGACTATGGAATTGCGGTCGCGAGGGATATCAGCCAGCGTATGCGGTACGAAGAATCGCTCAGGCTTACCCAGTTCGCGCTGGATAAGTTCAGCGATTCTGCCGTCTGGCTCTCGACCGATGGGGCGATCATCTACATAAACGAAAACACCTGCAGACAGCTAGGATATGCTAGGGAAGAACTGTTATCCATGCATATATGGGATATCGACCCTAACTACGGGCCGGATAGATACGCCGAAACGATCGCGGAATTGAGACGGGGGGTCGGCACCCTGAAGTTCGAATCAAGGTATAAAACGCGCGACGGTCGTGTTTTCCCGGTCGAGGTTGCGTGCAGTTATATTAGGTATAACAACAAGGAGTACGTGATATCGTTCGATCGGGACATCAGCGAGCGAAAGCAGGCCGAGGAGGTCCTGCACAGGAGCGAGGAGAGATATCGCATAGTGGCGGATAACACCTACGATTGGGAGTTCTGGCTAGATACGGATAAAAAATTTATCTACATCTCGCCATCGTGCCAGCGCATCACGGGATATGCCGCCAGCGAGTTCATAGCCGATCCTGACCTGTACTTCAACATCATCCACCCAGCTGATCAGAAGCTGTTCCGGGATCATAACAACGAGGTATATAATAAAAAGACCACTGGGGAGCTCGAGTTCCGTGTCATCCGAAGGGATGGAGGGCTGCGGTGGATCCATCACCTTTGCCAGCCTGTCTTTGATATGCAGGGGAGATACCTAGGGGCTAGGGGAAGTAATCGAGATAGTACCGAGCGTAAAAATGCGGAGAACGAGCTTAAGGAGGCGAAGGCCCAGGCCGAGCTGTACCTG
>DATHCY010000208.1:0-24433 GCA_035319305.1 Methanocella sp. | reverse complement strand
CTCGCCGCAGCGTTCGCGATGGAGTCGATGTACCTGAGCCCGGTACGGGCGCCCTTCTCTACGACCTCAACATACTTCGGGTTATTCAGCGGCACACCCAGCAGGTCGCCCTTGTAAGCATAAGCCTCATTTAGGATCGCTCCGCCGCAAAGCTTCTTGCCTTCTTCCTTCTCCTCCATGTAGACCCGGAGCTTCTTTCCGCCGATGACGCCAGTCCACGCATCGAACCTGCACGGGCTTGGAGCCGTGCCATTTTGTTCTGCGGTTGTGATGATCGCCATGGATAGGTCACAGCCTTCCTTGGTCTGAGGGCGCTTCTCAATCGAGATCATACGGGCGATCTCGGCGTCAGTCATGGTCCACTCCTCGCTGAACTGGGGGTAGACCATATCCCTCATGTCCTTCGCCTGATAGAGGATCATGGCCAGGCGTTCCACGCCAAGACCTAGGTTCATGACCGGATAGGGGATGTCGTATTGTGCCAGCGCAGTGGCCGAATATACGCCGAAAGTAGCGATCTCCACCCAACCATCCTTGTACTTCGTGCTGCCGCCTTTCAAGGCCGGGTGGAACCCGTATACCTCGATCTGGGTGTCCGGAGTATAATACTTGCTGCGCTTGTCGTCAGGCTTAAACTTGAATTCTGAGAAGCCGAATTGCTTTAACAAGCCGGCAGCGACGGCTTTGCCGTGCTCTACGGTCACGTCCGGATCCATGATTACACAGGAAGCCGAGTGGTATGCCCGCAGCCTATCAGCGTTTTCTTCCTGTTCCCGGCGGAAAACCAAGTCTATCGAGAATAGCTTGAGCGGGGTCGGGCGCCTATTGACCTGTGAGGCCAGCGAGATGAACCAACCCGAGGTCATATGGCTGCGTAGCGTCCTGCGAGAGCAGATCGGGTCTAGTTTTTTGAACTCCGGAAATACGTGGTCGATCATTACCACCACTTTTGAGTCTTGTACCTTTAGGCCGGCCGATAGGCTTGCCACCAGGTCGTCGCCCTCGATCTCGCCCTTTTTATACTTATGGAAGACCTCCCTGATGGTTTCTCTGTCTTCACTGCTGAGGCTGCGATTGAAGATCCCTTCAATCTGGGCAAAGCGCTCGTCCGAGATGCCCACGTTCGGCCTTGGCAGGCCTCCCACATAGTATACTCTGTCTAGAACCGCCAGCGCCTCGTAGTTGAACTGCCTGAAAATGTCGCTTTCATCGATGATGATCGGGTTTACCATCTCGTCAAAGCCCATGTTGAGGTATGCCCCCCTCAGCTTATTCAGGGTCTCGTAGACGGGATGAGCCTTCCCCTGCTCGTGGTGAATGGTATAGTCCCTGCCCGGCTCCGGCCTGGCCACATACTTGCCGCTGGTGCTCCACGCCCGATCGAAGTCTTCTTTCGTCTCAAGCTTAACCTGCTCAGGATCGAACTTCATAAAAAACGGCCTCTGCTACTGTTCGTTTGATTCATTACCTTATAGCTCCTATTATATAGGGTTTTGCGTGACTGCTCCCATGGATTTATCCGTGGGCTTCTATATGTTTTAGCCGACAGGCTGCAATCCCAGTCTGAGAGAATGTTCACCGCTGCATTCGGCCTTTATCCGTGACAAGTCAACATGTCAGACATTCGTGTGTGCGGCCTTTCGGTTCTTTTTCGAATAGTTGGCCCCATATCTTGAGCACATTTTAGACGTGTTAGCAGGGTTAACCATTACTACGGTTGTATCGGCACTCACGGCCTTGTACTTGGAGCGGTGATTAGCTGTTTCCACGCTGCGTCGCCTATGCTCTTTGCAAGACAATGATTTCTAACAATTCCTTTGATATTCAGGTTTTCAAATAGGAATGCGACGCTGTTATAAGGAAAAGGGATGGCCGTACAGGCCATCATTATCTATCTATTGTTAGCTGATCGTGATAACGGTCAGGTTGCTGACGGAGGTACTTGCGGGCTGGCCGGGTATCACATTGCGGAGTGTACCATCGTCGTTGATTATAATTGTTGCATTTGTCGCTGCCTGTACATCTGTCATGTTGACGCTATTGGAGAACCCATCCGATGCGATGAAGGTCACGCTTGTTGCGTTCGAAGCAGGGTTGGATGCTGTCAACAGGGTATTGAGCAGGACACCCGTGCCATTAACGGTTTCATTTCCGCCGGTGCTATTGGTCAGCGATGCGTTGATCGTATTCTGCGGCATCGCTTTCAGATCAGCCAGAGTTAAGTTCTGCTGGCTGGCTACGGATCCGTTGATCATCAGAGCCGAGGCCGTCATGTTTGCCGTTGTATTCGGTGTGGCTGTTACGTTTGCCGCTTCAGTAGGTGTGGCTGTTACGTTTGCCCCTTCTGTAGGTGTTGGGGTCGGCGATGTGCATCCTGAAATCGCAACTGCAAATGCAGCCAAAACTACAAATAATACTACCATAATATTCGTTCGTTTCATATGTATATACCTCCCATTGGGTAATTGATCTGACGATAATTAACTGTTCTTATATTTTAACCCTGTTGTGGTTTATAGAAATATTTTGCACAAAAATCATTATCGACATCGCGATTTTAGGTATTCGTTTATCAAAACTCGAATTATGGAGGATTAATAAACAACGAAAGTTTATATCGGTCGATATGTAGTTTGCAGGCTGATAATGATAAGATCCTGAATCCTATCTTCTGGTCGCTGCGGGCGGTTTTGCCGGAGCGATCGCACTGTATGCGATTGGTCTCCTTATACCATCTCTGCTTGGTGTCCTAGTAATCAATGTAACCGGCTGCGTCATGCTGAACTTATATCGTACGAGGCCGTGTATGCAGGCATATTCAGCGCGAGGCTACGGGTCTTATTCGGTGCGGGGTTCGTGGGAGCCCTTCACCACTTTGACATTCGGCCTCCAGACGTTGCAGGCGTCGCCCGAGTTCGCCAATTAACTGGTCTTAGATTTTTCTGATGTGCTGGTCAGCCTTTTGCTCGGGCTCGCCGGGGTGTTGGCAGGCAGATAGATTGTGGTATATGTGGTGGGGGGACGACCGTGGAATCGATAGTGCTGGTCGGATGGGGGCGCCCTAGGTTCAATGATTCGCTATTGGCTGTCCCGTATGGAGGCGGCTCGGGAATTTAAGGCCTGGCACGATACTCGTGAACATCACCGGCAGCTTTGCGATAGCGGCGCTCGCAGGTCTAACTTATCCGGCGGCCTATATGATCTGGCCTGCGCGGGCTTCCTGGGGGCTATACCACTTTTCGGCCTTAGGGTTCGAGACGTTCCGCTTGGTTGAGAGCGGGGATTACCATGCCGCAGTCGCCAATATCATCGGTCAATGTTGCGGGCGGCTTGCTCGCGGCATATGTCGGCTCAATTTCTCGGGTTTATTAACTGGGGTGTAGAGGGACGAGGGAATTCGGTGTTTTTACGCTATGGACTTCCTGTGGCAACTCTCAATCGTTGAGTCTAAATGGCAAGTCTAACTGGCTTATATATCACTTTCAGCCGATATGACAAGGGTCAGATGACAGTGGTACGGAGTTAGATAGTTTATTGCAGGTTCGATGGGCGGGTTCATTCCATGGCTAAAGTCTGTGTGGTTTCTTCACCTGCGGCCCCCACGATCCTAAACGATTGATAATGTTAATTACGGTGAAGTGATTACAGGTAAATATATGTCCTCTAGCGGAATGCTGCGGATTTATGTTTCGATGACGGCGAAAGTTGGCGATCAGCCTGCATACACGGCCTCGTCGAGTACTTCAGGCAAAAAGGGTTCCTGGGCTGCACGGTATATGGGGGCTAATGGGCTCCGGCCATGAGAAAGAGATCGAGAGCTTTGATGTGTTTCGTCTGTCACTCTCGATCTCCCAGTGGTCGTGGAGGTTGCGAATACCACAGAGATGGTGATGGGCGTGCGGGATGAGATCGAAAGCATGGTCCGGCACGGGCTGGTGATCGCCCAGCCAGTAAGTATGTCGCGGAAGAACCCATCCCCTGTAGGATAATTTTCTATTTTTCGACCACCAGTATACTTAATATGCTCTAAACCCGTAACATATTAACACAGGATAGAGGTAGGGGATGCCACCGGAAAAAATTCTCCAAGCCGAGTGGAAACGCCAGGCAAGCGGTAAAATCAACCATGTCTATATGACCCCGAACAGTTCATTTATTACAGCTGCGTCTGACGATCACGACGTCTATTTTATCGACCATAGCGGCAGGCTGATCTGGGCAAATACCACCGGGGACGATGTAGTGTTTGTCAAATCGACCGACGACGGCGAGTATATAGTCGCATGTTCCAAAGACAGCATCGTTTCTTTCTATAACAAGCGCGGGGACCAGTTATGGACATACCGTCTCGGTAAACGCCTGAGATCGCTGGATATGGACCCGTCGGGTGCTCTGGTAGTCGCAGGCTATGATGACTGCTCGCTCCGAGCGCTGGACCGACAGGGCAAAGTTGCCTGGAGCCGGAGTTTCATGAAGCCTGTGACGACGCTGAGCATTTCGACCGGCGGCAGCTTGGTGACCGCAGGCACCGACGAGGGCCGATCGTATACGTTCACCAAGGACGGGCGGTTGCGGTGGGAATTCATCACAAACTCACCGGTGGTATACACCGATACATCTTTCGATGGGGAGTTCAGCTTCGTCCTTGAGATGATGAACAATACAATCCACTGCGTGAGCGATCGAGGCTATGAGCTGGCGAGCAGTACCTACGCCGGCCGGATCACAGACCTTTCGATCACAGACGACGGCCGCTACGTAGCCATAGGCTTCTCTAACTCTCAGGTATACTATACGGATAAAAACCTGCAGCAGATCTGGAAGGCGATCGTCCCCGGACCGGTAGAGAGGATAAAGATTTCAGGAGATGGCAGCATGGTCTTCGTGACGACCGGCACGGGTAACGTCTATGTACTCAACCGCAAGGGCGATATCCTGCTGACCTACCCATTCGATAGCATCGCTCTCGGACTCTGGTCCAGCGCTGATGGCAACTACTTCGCTATCGGCGCGGGGAACCTGGTGTATATGTTCTCCATCGGCAGGTACCTCCAATACTCTCGGGAGCAGATCAAGATCCTCAAGTTAAAGGAATCCTCTAGACAGAGGCCATTGTACTGCGGTAAAAATGCGGGAGCCAGGCCTGGAGCGCCGGATCCGGAAGTCAACGTATGCCGCAGGTGCGGCGAGCCAATTCTGCTGAGCCGACAGTTCTGTAACTACTGCGAGATGATGATGCGCCGAGGGCGTTAAACTCTCTCCACTTTGGGCAATAGCACGACGAACCTGGAGCCTTTATCAGGATCTCCTGGAACTCGGTCTTCAGCCCATACCCTCCCGTCATACCGATCGATCAACGTTTTGACCAGGTAAAGACCGAGACCTTTGCCACGTTCTTTGCTATCGATGGTGATGGAGCGCTCGAATATCCGCCGCTTATACTCATCGGGTATGCCCGGACCGTTATCCTCTATTGTGATCCGGTGGTAGCTCTTTCCTTCCAGCTTCACTGTCGACTGTGCGATGGTGATTCTGACCTGATCGCCAGGAGTGTGCCTGATCGAGTTATCGATCAGGTTGGTAAAAGCATCAGTAATCAGGCTGTCTGCCATGGTCATGGAACTGGCAACCGGTTTGTAATCGATCAGGACTGATTTTCCCGGGACATTCGTATACCTGCCAACCGCATGTGCGATCGTGCGGCTAATATCAGTGGGTTCGAGCATCAGCTTTTCGCTCTCCACGGCTTTGAGCGTACTAACTGTATGGACTAGGTTCGAAATGTCGTTTAACACATCGATCGATGCTGATAACATCCGTTTCACGTCCGGGGCCTGGGGCTCTCCCTGGATTATCTCCAGGTTTCCCAGCGCGATCTGGGTCATGTTTTTAATGTCGTGGCTCATCAGATCCATATAGAGCTCAGTCCGGTCTCTGGAAGACTCCAATCGTTTGTACTCGGTGGCATTGTGATGATATATGATGACGCCGGTCACATTGTTCGCTCTGTCGAAGGTTGGATATGCGTGTGTCTCGAGCCATACTGGGCCGATCGAAGGCGTTGTTATCATGGCTCTTACAGCTTGGCCTTCACCTGTCTGTAACGCTTTTTTACACTGACAGTCAGAACACGGCTCATTTAAACCAAAAAAGGCATTATAGCATTTTTTGCCTTCCAGCGGCAGCATATTTGGAAACAGCTTTTCCATCGTGGCATTGGCTAAGACAATATTGAATTCTTTATCATGGACGCTGATGCCATCGTGGGTGCTATTCAAAATACTGCTCATGAGCTCCGGATCCGTCAGTTGCCTTTTAAATTTCGAGGGGGTGTCCTGATCGTTATGGAAAAGTTCGATGATTCGTTTCCATAGGCTGTTTAATGATCGATCGTAGTTCATTGGAATGCACTTGCTAGCCTATTGTTATGGATATATTATTTTATAATTAATATATTATTGTGCTACATAATCTCATAATGTGCTCGATTGCTATACCATTTTAAATATGATACCAATAAAATTGCGTCAGAATTGATAAAGAAAACAACCGTTGCGCCCTGCCATCCAATGTTCCTGTGTTCGCTATGGCGATTGCACCCGCGTTTTCGTGCCACCAGAGATGCCACAAGGAAACATCAAACCTAACAAATCAACACAGAAAGATTAGCCTGAATAAGCTGTAATCCATGATCCAAACGCAATACAACGATGGCGTTGCCGCATCACCCGTCCAGAGCAATCAGATTAGCATAACATAGCCGTTATTTCCCATGGAAAAGCCTGCTCTGCCTGCCCCCATGATCCTCTTTCCCTTTCAGCAGCACGTCCAGCTCGTGCATGGAGACGACTAGGCCTTCGGTTCGGTAAAAGATCGAATTGATAAACCACTTCCGCATGAACTCATAAAGCATTTCACCCTTCAACGTTTCCGGTATGCCCTGTTCTCGGAGGACCGCCCCTGCCAGCGGAGGGAGCCTTTTCTGGTAGCTGCTCTCCTTCTCCATAGTAAAACCGTCCCCCACCTCCCGGAAGATGCCAACGTACGAAGGCATCCATTTAGGCTGCTTTTGCCGGCTGCCGAGCACTAGCCAGATGTAATCGGCAAGCATCGCATAGTGAGGAAGCTGCTCCAAGAAGCGGTTCACATCGTCGTGATCGCTCTTGAACTCGACCAAATGCAGGCCTTCTTTCAGGCGCAACCCCTGGGCGAGGCATTGCTCGGCATTGATCCGTTTCGCGAGGTGGCCGCAGTAACGCTCTGCGGCATCACAGGCAGTGTGCTTTTTGATGATTTTCCGGTCCGACAGGAGAGTGTTAAGGTCTCGCTCGCTGATGATCAGGTTCGTTGATAGGTCCTTGAACCCAGAGAGTAGGCACTGCTCGTCGTAGACCGGCTCAAAGTTAGCCAAAAACCGTTTTTTGCGATCGCCACAGGTGCCATCGAGCAGGTACCTGTTACAGGCCCGTACGGCGCTAACCTGCCCGCTTTCCGAAAGGCCTTCGAAGGCGGTCTCTTCGGGCACATAAACGGCGAGATCGAACATGCGGTAACGTGCCTCCTCCAGGACATAGGGCGTCTCCTTGAGGAGGATCTCTTTCAACCGGCGCTGCAGCACGTTCTCTTCAGTCATATTAACAGGTTACCTGACTAGTATGCTTGTTTCAAATATATACTTATTACACGAATAGAGAATCTTTATCACCTCTATAGCCCATCTATTTTTGATATATATGGTAGAAGCATGCGATCGACTTGATAAATGCCCCTTTGTCCAAGTCTATGGCAAGGATGAAAAAAGGAAGTATGCCATCATCGGCTTCATCAATGCCTATTGCAAGGGCGATAAGCAGGGGGCATGCATCCGGAAAAAGGTGAGCAAGGAGCTGGGCGGCCCAGAAAAGGTGCCAAAAAACATGATGCCTACTGGCCTACCGATCAGCGGTACCACCGTTGGGGAGTGGCCTGAGAACGTGCTAAATATAGTGAAAGGGCTGATCTTTTAGCATTGCCATTTCTTTCATAGGTCGACTAGCTAGCAGCCTGTTTCCTCTTACTTTTAACGTACTCATCGATGGCCTTCGCCGCCTCTTTAGCCTGGCCCATAGCGCTGATCACGGTTGCCGAGCCGGATACCGCATCGCCTCCGGCAAACACTCCTTCCCGAGAGGTCATGCCCGTACAGTCGTCCACGACCAGCCCTCCCTCCTTATTGGTCTTTAGCCCGGGCGCCGAGCGGACTATAAGGGGATTGGGGGAGGTGCCGATGGCTATAATAACAGTGTCGACGTCAATCACCATCTCGCTGCCCTGTACCGGGATCGGGCGCTGGCGTCCGGACTCATCGGGCTCGGTGAGCTCCATGCTGACGACCTCGATACCTTTGACCCATCCCCTATCGTCGCCGATGACACGGGTCGGATTGGTGAGCAGCCTGAATTCGATGCCCTCCTGTTTTGCATGCTCGGTCTCCTCCCTACGGGCGGGCATTTCCTTCTCGCCCCTCCGGTAGATCAGGTAGACATGGGCGCCGAGCCTTCTTGCGGTCCGGGCCGCGTCCAACGCCACGTTGCCACCGCCGACCACGGCGACCTTCCCGCTTTTTTTGATCGGGGTGTCGTGGTCGGGGAACTGGTAGGCTTTCATCAGGTTGATCCTGGTCAGGTACTCGTTGGCCGAGTAGACGCCGCAGAGGTTCTCGCCTGGGATGCCCATGAATAATGGCAGCCCCGCTCCGCTACCTATAAAGATCGCGTCGTACTCTTGGAGCATTTCGTCAATGGTGATTGTTTTGCCGACGATCTGATTCAACCGAATCTCGACCCCGAGGCTTTTAACATAATCAACTTCCCGATTCACGATGCCCTTGGGGAGCCTAAACTCGGGTATTCCGTAGGTCAAGACGCCGCCTGCGGTGTGCAACGCTTCGTATATGACGACTTTGTAGCCCATCTTCGCCAGTTCCCCGGCTGCTGTCAGTCCTGCAGGTCCAGAGCCGATCACCGCGATCCTCCCCCCATTCCATTCTGGGATGGACGACTTCTCGCCCTGCTTTTCGTGCTCGGCGGCAAATCGCTCCAGCCTGCCAATGGCGACCGGCTTCCACTTCATACGTAAGATGCAGAGCTTCTCGCACTGTGATTCCTGTGGGCATACCCTGCCGCAGATGGCGGGCAGAGTATTCTTTTCCTTGAGAGTGTTTGCCGCGTCCTCAAACCTGCCTTCAGCGATCTCTCCAACAAACTTTCGAATGTCGATGCCCACTGGACAGCCTTCCATGCACTGGGGCACCTTGCACCTCATGCACCGCTTCGCCTCTTTGACCGCCTCTGACTCGCTGTAGGTACAGGTGACCTCGTCGAAGTTTCGGACCCGTTCCGTGGGATCCTGCTCCCTAGCAGGCACCTGTTTCCGCCGATCAATGATCTCCTGGCCGGGCCCTCCAGGCGCTGCTGGTTTTTTAGTTTTTATCTCCTGGTCAGGCATAATGGTACTCCGTCTTTCATATGTTGGTAAGCTTCAGTCGACGCCCTCTCTTCGTCCGCATACATGCGCCCCCGAGCCAGCAGGCCATCGAAATCGACATCGTGTGCATCAAATTCCGGTCCATCCACACAGGAAAATCGCGTCTTGCCCCCGACGCTAACCCGGCAGGATCCGCACATGCCCGTGCCATCAACCATGATCGGATTAAGGCTTACGATGGTCTTAAGCCCATATGGCCGGGTTGTGTTTGCAACATTTTTCATCATAACCAGCGGCCCTATGGCGACGACCCGATCGATCTTCAGTCCCGATCTGATTAAATCTGTAAGCGGTCCTGTCACAAAGCCTTTGATGCCCCTGGTGCCATCGTCGGTCGTAATGATCAGCTGGTCGCTGACCGCCTTCAGCTTATCCTCCCAGAACAGGTAATCGGCGCTCCTCGCGCCGATGATCGTTATCACCTTATTTCCGCTGGCCTTGAGTTCGCGGGCGATTGGATATATCGGGGCGATGCCGATGCCTCCTCCTATACAGATAACTGTGCCGCTTTTGATCATTTCGCTCGGGTTTCCCAGCGGCCCGACGACATCATGTAGCACCTCTCCCTCGCGAAGGGAGCAGATCTTTCCTGTCGAGCCCCCGACCGGCTGGATAACCATCGTTATAGTTCCATTTTCGCGATCGTAGTCCGCGATGGTGAGCGGTATCCGTTCCCCCTTATCGCTTGCCCTTACGACCACGAACTGTCCTGCACGAGCCTTTCTGGCGATATCCGGAGCATCCACGATTAGCTGTGTGGTATAAGTTGCCAGCTCCGATTTTGAGACTATACTATACAATTTGAGTTCCTTCCGGGTTCTGTAGTGGTTTGATCAACGCCATGATGCCATGTGTAACATATATATTTTGAGGATAAAGAGTGTAAAGAGTGTATATAAGACCACGACCTCTGTCTCTATGATGGCATATGGCCGATTCCAATGGTGATCAGGCCTATGCTATCCGCTAATTGTATATCGTTAGTTTTGTATATAAATTTTTCTATAATTATCGTGTGTGGTATGACGGCTAAGTATTTGTCAGATAAAATCATACTTCGGTAAAAAAACTGAGCCGGAGATGACTGCTACGGAAGCCCAGAACGCCCATTCTGTTCCCACCACTGCCACTTACACGAAAATGCCTTCGACGACGTGCGTCATGCTGCACAACGACGGCCAGGTAGAACGCATCACCGAAAAGCCGCTAGAAGAGTATCTCCGTACGATCCCGACGGCAAGCGTGGCCTGGGTTGACTGTACAGTACAAGACATCGAGAAAGAACTGGAAAAGATCCTGGGTATCATGGGCTTCAGCCAGATCCCAGCACATAAGCTCTTTTCAGGCTTCTTATCCTCTTACGAAGACGCCGATACTGAACTGGGCATCAGGATGCCTTCCGTCATGGTCCAGGGCTTCGACGTCAAGGTCAGGCCACTGATCATACTAATGCGTGACAACTTGATCATGACCGTCCACGACGAGAACCTAGTACGCCTTATCAAATTTTTCCGCTACGCCCCCGCATTTATGAAGAAGATGAAGGCGGACGTACGGATCGACAAGCTAACCCTAATCCTAGAGCGCATCCTCGACGAGAACAACGACCGAAACTTCGAGTACCTGCGCGAGATCGAGAAACACGGGGACGACATAAGCCGGCGACTGATCGACGAGGAATACAACAAGAAGATCATCGCCAGAGAGATCTATGAGATGAAGCACATACTGATCACATACCTCGATGCACTCTGGGCCACCAAGGACGTGATCGAAAATCTGCGCTACGGGGACGCAGATCTTATAACGGACGACGATAAACTGCTGGGCAAGATCGGCCTCCTCTCCGACAATATCGACCGACACATCGAACTCTCTGAGCAGATGTCCAACGTCCTGGCCTCTGGACTTGAGGTCATGCAGAGCATATACAACAACCAACTACAGGTAATGAACAACCGCTTTGCGCTGGTCACCGCCTACCTGACAGTCCTAGGCACGGCGTTCCTAGTACCGAACACCATCGCAACCGTGGTCAGCAGCCTCGGCTATAACGTGAAAGAAACGGGATTGCTTTGGTGGTATATATTATTCCTGGCTATCACCACCGTGATCGCCACGATCATATCCTTCCTCTGGGTATGGATCGTCTGGCACAGCCGGAAGGATAACGATATAGTCGTAAAACCGGGGAAATGATTTTTATCCCATATTACAATAGTTTAGCGATCGAATCAAAAAGTATTTAGGCGTAACTATTTAATTAGAATCGCAAATAGAGATGATGTTCCTATGTCTATAGACTGGGGATTCACAATCCGAAAAGTTATCGTATATGGTACGTTACTCGTACTGCTCGCGCTAGCTATTTTAATACTGCTGGCTCTCCACATCAATCCAATGTTTATCGCCCTATTATCAGGCGGTTTCCTGTTCATCCAGTATTTCTTCTCGGATAAGCTGGTACTATGGTCCACCGGAGCCCAGATCGTCAGCGAGGCTGAAGCGCCGAGACTTCACATGATGATCGAAGGGCTGTGCTCCCGCATGGGACTGCCCAAGCCCAGGATCGCCATCGTATCCAATGACATGCCCAACGCCTTCGCGACGGGAAGGAGCCCATCCAAATCTGTGGTAGCAGTAACGACCGGCATCCTCAACCGACTGAACGAGCGGGAGCTGGAGGCGGTGCTAGCCCATGAGATGACCCATGTGAAGAATCGGGACATGTTCGTGGTCACCTTCGCCAGCTTTATCGTGTCGATCATCACCTGGATGGTCTATATTATATTCGCATCAGTAATGCGAGGGGACCGAGACAACCTCGGCGCCAGCATGGCAGCGTGGATGGTATCCATGCTCTTCTCCAATACCATAGGACTCATCCTCATCAACACGGTCTCCAGGTACCGAGAGTACGGAGCGGATAGCGGATCTGCCTATGTGACCCGGAATCCTGACGAGCTAATCAGCGCCCTGCAGAAGATCTCAAACACCAAGGTCTCCGGAGAAAGCGCCCGAGCCCTAGACTCCGCGAAAGCTCTGTGCATATCACCGACAGGCAGCGCCATCATGGAACTGCTCTCCACCCATCCGCCCATCGAAAAGCGGATCGCCCAGCTGGAGCGGATCAAGTCCGAGATGAGAGGATATTAAATAGCGACAATAGTCTGACCGGATAGCACCGGTCATCATATCTTTTGATTTCCCATCCCTTTACGTTAAAATGATTAACACCCTTTTTACATTCACCTTCATAACATAGCTTGAATGATCAGAGAGATCGGCAATGCTACGTGTGTGATCGACCCCTCGGGAAAGGTAGTCTGGACGAATACCGAGTTCACAAGGTGGTTCAAACATAATGACGATGCGCTGGCCGGCAGGAACATCGAGGAGATCCTCCCCGGACTATATAAGGAATGCACCAAAGGCGTTATACTTCCCTTCGTCGATAAACACGGACTAAAACACTACATTGAGGCCAGATGTGACAACATAAACGATAAGTCAGGCAACCTGATCAGCATCTCTATCAACATCAAGGATGTAACCCTGCTGCAGGTGCTGCTGAACATCTCGGTCCTTACAACAGTCACGAACGCCCCCCAGAACCTGCTGGAACAGGCAATCGGATCCATCTCGGATACCTTCGGATACCGGACGATCGCCGCGCTGCTACTTAAAGATGGCTATCTTGAACTGGCCGCCAGCCGAGGGTACAGCCCTATGCTGCAGTCAATGCTGTCGAAACAGCAGATCAGCCCCGATGAGCGGGGACTGGCTGGCAGGAGCGCATTTCACAATAGCGTCATTACCCGACAGATCAAGAAGGGTACCGTGATGCCCAAGCTGCTCAAGGAGTCCCACCGACTCGGCATCCATTGGGCAACCACGCTGCCTCTCTCGGATCGGAACGGCGTCATCGGAGTCATCGCATTTTCCACCTCATCACCGCCGGATATCGACGAGATCGACCTGATCAAGGCAGTGTGCAATCAGATCACCGTCAGCATGCGCAAGATCCTCTTCGAGGAACAGCTCATCAACGCCCGTAGGGAACTAGAACTGTACGTGGATCTAATGTGCCACGACATCACCAACTCGATCCATATTGCCATGGGGTATATGGAACTGATCGAAAAAGAAGCAGTCACCGCCGACTACGAACACACCAGCTGTGCCATCAGTGCCCTACATAAGATGAACCGCCTGATCGACAACGTCCGGGCGCTGCGGACGGCGCCAGGCATCAGCATGACCAGCATGCCTCTCTTGGACTCTATCAATGGTGTGCTCGCCGACATCTACTGTGAGTTGAACGTCTCAGGCAAGGAGATCGCCATCGACCTGCAGATCGACCGCGAAATTTACGTCATCGCAAATCTGATGTTAAAGGACGTGATCAGGAACCTGCTAGAATCCACCGTCAGGCGTCTACACAACCGAGGGAAGATCACGATCCGCGCGAGCACCGTGGATGGTATGTGTAATCTGCACATCGAAGATACCGGGCCAGGGACACTTAAAGCCATCGACCTGCAGCACGACACTGAAGTATACCGTCCTGGACTGAGCAATTCAGGAACTATCGGCCTGTATTTCGTGAAACAGATGATCAAGGGCTATCGAGGCCAGATCTCCTTCGAAGAGCGCGTCCCTGGCCAGCTGGAGCTGGGAAACAAGGTTACCGTCTCGTTCAGGCTCGCGGGGCAGGAGGTAGTGGCATAGAACGGTTAAATATTAAACAGTTAATGAACCTCAAGAGGTTGGATTCACCCAGACGCCAAAACAAACCGGGTTCTCTCCAACCCATAACCCCATCCTATAACCGGCGATACGACGCCGAAAGTATCTTCATCCAAGGCTAAAATACAAGATAATGATAGTGTGATCGTATGAGGCGCACGGAAATATGATTCTATAGTGGCGGATGATTCTTACGCGACGCAATATGCGGAACCGTCTTCTAGTGAACCATTTTATCGCGAAGAGAATATTCATAACATGGTTACAGCAACAGGGGTTTCACGAAGGTTGCGTGCCGGATACCGGCTATGATCCAGCTATCATCGACTAAAGATCGACCGCGCGCTTCCCGAAGTAACAATAATAGGCCTGGACCCTTATGAACCAGTACTGGAAATCGCCCGCAGAACAGTTGAAAAGGAAGGCATATCAGACCACATCACACTAAAAAATGGTGGTTATCCAGGCCATACCGTTTAAAGATAACGTATTTGACGCGATGATCAGCCTAAATACGTTCCACATAATCGAAGACCCATGACAATACTCAACGAGATAGGGCTCGTATTAAAACCCGGCGGAACCTTGATGTTATCTTCCCTGAGAAAGTCGTGGCTTGGCCATCTGATACCGATGCTTAAAATCGGGTATACACCGAAAGAAACCCGGGATATTAAGCAAATCGAAACTGCGAGACCACACATTATCCAGGGGTTCCGTGTAGAATGCAATTTCTATCGAAACCGAAAATTAATATTTTGTAGAGCTTAAAATAAAGCATAATCGGTTTCAATACCCAATTTTTACTGAATAAGTCATTATTAAACAAAGATAACAAGCAAACGTTAAATACTACTTATTTATAAATAATTACATTAGCATAAGCAAATCTTGTGGTGGCAAGTAAACATGATCGAGATCAACGCAATTGCTAATACTACCGAGATCGTCTGTGATCGCTGCGGAAGCCGATCCGACAAAGACATGGCGAACGACAGGAAACTTTGCCTATCATGCGGCGGAAACCTCGTCTGCGTTCGCATCTCCAGGAATGCCGTGACCGGCAGGATCCTGTGTGCAGAGCGCATCAAGCTATGACGGGCCCGAAATTGGCTGATTTAGGATGACCAGGATGCAAGGGTAGTGAAATCCCACGACTAAAGCCGTGGGAGCAGTCACAAACCACCAGCCTTAAATACGCCCTTATAACAATAGCACTTCAGGGCATCATCATGGCAGGGCTGAAATTAACGATACAGTGCCGTGACTGCGGGAGGATCAGGACAGTCGAATTTATCGCCCCCATCCTGCCGCTGATCGATGGCTCGTGCTGCGCAAGCACCGCTGAGGATACCAAAAAATGCGAGTGCGGCTGTGAAGCGTTTTACGTCCTCGACGATCTATAACCGGTAGGGTGCTGGCACATGGATATACGAAAGAAGATTACGAGCTTTTCCCTCCTAGTTCAGGCTTGGCTCCGGAAAAATAGACTCGCCTTACTGATCGGTTGCATCCTCTTTTTCCTGATCATGTACGTCAACATTCCAGGGTTTCATACGACGCGGACTGACCAAGCTTTCGGCACAGTGATGCTGGTATCCGGCCTATTAAACTATACCATTTGGACCATATTAAACAAGCCCACAGAGCCGATCCAGAATAAAAAGCGGATAAAGGGAAAGCGTAAGTAAGTAAGTAAGTAAGTAAGTAAGTAAGTAAGTAAGTAAAGTCATGGTTATAGTGATCGCCCTGTCAACCTGCTGCAATATTTTTCAGGTTTTGGTGCAGTACACTATTTAACAATATCCGCCAGACAAGTGTCTGGTGGTGAGATTTGTATAATAACTGGATCTACGTGGGGAGTGACGCAACTGGGGTGTGTCTATGGTGATGCTCGGATGGAAGGCGGGGCCGGAGCAGTATGACCCGATCGATCTGCTGAATCAGGCGATCGCTGCCGAAAAAGCTGGCTTCGAAACCATCAATGTTTCCGATCACTTTCATCCGTGGGATCCCTCCGGGCAGTCGTGCAATACATGGACTTGGCTGGGTGCTGCGGCCGCTCGACTGAGCGGCATTGAAATCGGCACTGGAGTCACCTGTCCGATACTGCGCTATCACCCTGCTGTCATCGCCCAGTCTGCGGCCACTGTGGACCGGATGAATCAGGGCCCTGTATACCTTGGTCTGGGCACTGGTGAGGCGCTGAACGAATATTCGTCGACGGGGGAGTGGCCCTCGTACGACGTACGCCAGGACATGATGCGTGAGTCCATCGAGTTAATCCGCGCGCTGTGGACCGGCAGGGAGGTGACATTTGATGGAAATTACTATACCACGCGCAAGGCTAGGCTATATACCGGGCCGAGGAGGGGCATCCCGATCTTCATCTCATCCCTGGTTCCGGAGAGCGCCTACTTTGCCGGCTACAATGGCGATGGGCTGGTCACCGGGGGGAATACTCCTGACGTGCTGAGGGAGATCGCCGACAACTTCGATGATGGGGCCAGGGATGCGGGAAAGGATCCCTCACAGATGCCGAAGCAGATCGAGTGCTTCGTGGCCTACGCGGAGGATGAGGAGGCTGCCATCAGGTATTTCAAACAGTACTGGGCGGGCACCATGGTCTTTGCTATGTACACCCAGAACCTCTACACACCGGAAATGTCCGCTATAAATGGGGCGATCGCTGGGGTGGATACAATCAAAAGCCATCTCTGCATATCATCTGATCCGGAGGAGCACGTGAAATTCGCACAGCGGTTCATTGACATAGGGTTTGATCGGGTATGTTTCCATTGTGCAGGCCCGGATCAGATCGAGTTTATAGAGGGCTATGGCAGGGATGTGCTTCCACTAATCAGGAGAAACAGACCGGCTGCAGTACCGGCTAGTGGCATAGCCTGAGTCAAGCGCGCATGAGGGGATCTATCTTAGGTTTTTATTTATTTCTTTTTGCCCGGGCATAAAGGGTGTTGATTTTCCCATTGATCAGGCCTATGCACTCGACATCGAAACCCGCCGCAATCATAAGCGAGCTTAACCTGTCGCTGGTAACAGGCCAATGTCTCCGGGGCGGGAAACCGAACTTGATCGCAAACCGGAAGAGCAGAAAGATCTTCTCCGCGTTTCCCATGCATTCATCGGTGTAATTGATAATCACCACCCGTCCCCCTTTCCTTAATATACGGTAGCTTTCCTGCAGCGCCTTTAACGGGCTGTCCATCGCATGGAGAGTATTGGCCATTAGCACCATGTCAAACCGGTCTGAAGAGAACGAAGTCGCCTCGCCGTTCTCGATCTGAAATGTGACATTATTAACCCCGTGGAGCCGTCTCTTCGCCGCATCAAGCATGTTCGGGGATATGTCAGTCGCTGTGACATGGCGAGCATTCTTGGCCAGGACTGCGGTAAAGTATCCTGTTCCGCAGCCGATCTCCACGGCGTCGCCGAGATCGTGCTCCCGGTCCAGCAGTCGTGCGAGCTTAGGGCGCAGTTCTTTTCCAAACAGCGTTTCCACTTTCTCGTCGTAGGTATCAGAGAACCGATCCCAGAAGTTATCAGCCTTTGCATCATGTTCCATCATGTACAATTATCATCTCATAGACATCCAGAAACTCCGATCGATAAGAGAGTTGGGAAAATAGATAGCGAAAGCAGCTATGACCGGTTATATCTTCATCGCATGGTACTGAGGGCTAAAATAAGGGAAAGGATCTGTTTATGGCATTTTTCTGAATGCGGTGCTTATATATAATGGTTCGAAAGAAGTGAAATGAAGCGAAGTGAATAGTTGGCGGGCTGATGGAGAGGAAGATCAAAATTTTGGGATTTGCCGGAAGCCTGAGAAAGGGCTCTTATAATAAGGCGATACTGTGTGCTGCGCTGGATATGCTGCCTCCGGATACGGAACTCGAGATCTTCGATCTCGAGGGGATTCCCCCATACAATATGGATCTGGAAGGCCGGCTGCCGGACCATGTTGTGGACTTCAAGCGCAGGATACGGCAGGCCGACGCCCTACTGATCGCCACCCCGGAGCACAATTACTCGATACCGGGCGTGCTGAAGAACGCGATCGACTGGGCTTCGCGACCCGTCGGGGATAATTCCTTCGACGGCAAGCCGGTGGCAATCATGAGCGCGTCGCCTGCGATGATCGGGGGTGCTCGGGCCCAGTATCACCTGCGGCAGACCTTTGTATGGCTCAACATGTACCCGGTGAACCGACCCGAGGTTATTGTGCCGGCTGTCCACGAGAAAATAGATGGCAGCGGCAGGCTGACCGATGAGAAGACCAGGGAAAAGATCGGCGAGCTGTTGGTCAGTCTCTCCGAATGGACCCGACGAATCATAGACAACTAATTTTTATAACCTTATCAATTCGAATGCGAACTGGGTGTAATATCACTCAATCAATCAACCCCCTACAACCAGGGGTGGACGACTCCTGTCAACTACTATGCAAATGGCTCTGGCTTGTGACTACCACGATGGGCATGACTTAATCGGCCGCTCTGATGGCACACTGAGAGAAAGCTGATCGCGTCGGCCGAGGTGCAGGGTTATGTATATATGGCTAAAAACCAGATATCCGACCTTTACAGGACCATCGTCAGGCAGGATGATGCTGTCTGTCTTGGGTGGGAAGCCGAAGTATTGAAATGAGATGCTTGTTAATGTCTCCAAGAAAAGGGGGGAACGTGAATGTTCTCCATCCAGTACTATCTGTAAAGTGGCATATAACCAGCTATTCATGCCTGCATCTACTTTCCCTGTATCTACTTCCATCAAAATACTACATATAATTATAAATGATAGAATAACGATAATAGCAGTATTAACAATAGCGGGGGCTGTACTATCACTTCTCACCCTTCATGGATATACCTGATGGACGAAGAACGGTTGCTGGAAGACACGATGACCGTAGTCTTCCCCTATGGGATCCCCGTACTGCTAGTAAAAAACCGGGGAAAGGTCTACGCCATGTCGAACAAGTGTGCCCATATGGGCTGCACCCTATCTCGAGGCACCCTTGCCGGGCTGACGATACAGTGCCCCTGCCACGACTGGGTGTACGATCTGCGCACCGGCCGGTTCGTTACGGCTGGAGAGATCAGCATACCCGTGTACGAGAGCAAGATCGAGGACCGAAAAATTTACCTGAAGATCTAGGAGGAAGGCTATCACGAAAAAGATCACTATGTACACATTGAGTACCTGCCCGTGGTGCAGGAAGACCAAGAAATTTTTCTCCGACCGCAACATACAGTTCGAATTCGTCGACTATGATCTTGCATCCAATGATGTACAGGAGAAGATATCCTCGGAGATGATGAAGCACACAGGGCACATCTCGTTTCCGTTCGTACGGATTGGGGATAATGTGGTCATCGGCTTCAACCCGGACCGCTTTGAGCAGCTGCTGAAATCAGAGACGCAGAAATCTGCTGCCGCATAACACGCCAGCCCGAGGAAACCATGGATATCAACGCCAGAAAGAACGCACTGCGCTACCAGTTCGAACGGATCGTCGATCCGCTCGGGTACAAGTTCTCACCCGATAGGGATCTGGTTGATTTCTGTCTAGAGCAGGAGATCATGCTAGAGCAAAAACACGGGATACCCTACTGTCCATGCCAGGGCCTGACCAAGGACCGGCAGCAGAATATGAAGATCGTCTGTCCATGCATCCCCTTCCATAAGGAGCACTTCGACTTCATGAAAATGTGCTGGTGTGGACTGTACGTTCGCAAAGATGTGACCGATCCGGAGGGGCTTAGGCAGATCCCATATGAAGAGTTTACCAAAAGAACGAGGAAGGAATAGTATGTTCAGGGAAGTAGCGACCACCGACGACATCCTGCCCGGCGGGATGAAAGCGTACGAGGTGAACGGCGTCGAACTGGTCCTCTGCAACAATGGAGGCCACTACTATGCGTTTCAGCGACGCTGCGGCCATATGAACGCCCCGCTTGATATGGGCACCGTCAATGGATATATCATCACCTGCCCACTCCACAGCATACAGTTTGACGCGGCCAATGGTAGGACCCTCTCCGGAATCGTGCCCTCATCTCCCGGCGAAGGACCGCTGTCCCGTACGCTAGTCGGCCAGTTCACCTGGATAGAAAAGCTGATAGAACACATCAAAGTGCATGACCTGAAGACATACCCTGTCAAGGTGGAAGGCGGTAAAATCAGCGTCGATCTGTAGAGCAGCCCCGAAAGGCGCGACATCAGAACAGAAAAATTTTACCACCAAAAATTTTTTTATACCAATTACGCACAAAAAACGAAATTGCCTACCAATACCAGGAATTCCCATCGTTTTAAACTACAAAAGTGCTTAATATAACCAGTTTAGCAATAAATCGATTAACGATTCGTGTCCATACCGCTCCTGAAACGTATAGTGGAGGGTCTGAACCCCATGGCATATACCGGTCAAGCGATGACACATATACCCGCACTGGATGATATCTTATAGACCCGTCCATGTCCAGACAAGTACTACCACCTTGATAGATACCATAGTCAGTGCACTACCGTGGCTGACCGGTCACCATATGCCATGAGCGTTGAGCAGAAACTTCCTGATACATGTTACAAGTTGCTTTTCGGGGGTCCGGATACCCGATCTAATTGGATGCGAATATTACCTCCACATGTACAATAGCACGGGGCCAGGACAATATTAAGAACTGTATAAACCCTGAAATATATCGACATACCTGCTCCTGTCGTTCATATCTGCCAGAGTGATGCTCGATGACATGGCCAATGCTGCCGACGACAAAAAGGGCTTCCTGCTGCCCCTGAAGCCCGGAGAGAAAAAATCGCCATCCAAAGTGCATACTATTATGCTCTGATATTCTTTTGGGTGATATTAGAGAAATGATGCCGAATATATGAGCGGCTCCGCCCTCAATACGCCTTCATCAGGCCTCAGAACCCCTTTGAGGCGCGTGCACTTCAGTCTCGATGCCGACCCAGCGAGCAAATAAATCGATATCAAACGCTCGCCGGTAGCATAGGCCATAATAATAACCATATGAGCCTACATGGCAGCCATAGTATACGCATAGTGCTATACGCATAGTAGCCAGGAACGATCGGATAGACAGGCAGACAGACGCCACGATAATAGACAGATAGACAGGCCTCGGCCTGTCAGGCTACGCCCCGTTATGGGGCGGATATCTGCCGTATAGTTGATACCTGCCGTATAGCTCGTATAGCTTTACCAATAAGCAAGCCAAGCCCGCGGTATATCGTCGACTCGAAGCGAGCGAGCGGGGAAAAAATTCCTGTGAAGGCTGTGAAGGACGCTAAAGGGCAAGTTTTGCACTATTATAGGTGACGCTAGGTATCGGATAGCTTGCTGTATAGTCGTTGCAACGGCCGGCTCTGTACGGTGTGAAGGATCGGATGGATGGTGATGAACGGATGATTAGAGGACATATAAACCTGCTATTGCTACTGGCACTTGTAATGCTGGTTGGATTGACTACTCTGACTACCATAATAGCGACTACTGCACCTGCGGAGTCGCCACCGTTCATCCATGGTGGCGAATCGTCGAGTTTCCCTGGAGCAACCAACAATACATCGACCGTACCCGGCGAAGGAGCTTCAGCAACCGGATATGGGGTAAATGGCAATGGCAGTATATCTCCTGATACATGGTACGATAATACGACCGCGAGCGCCACATACGACGAATCGTACAGGCTGCATAACAACCATGGACGGTTAGCTTATGCTAACGGTACCCCGGTGCAACTAGTCGGCACCAATCTAGGATACGGTGGAGATGTGTGGAGCGACATAGTGAACTGGGGTGTAGAGTCCAACCAGACATACTACGACGCCATGACCGATTTGAGGGGCAGGGGCGTCAACGCGATCAGGGTCCAGATAGCACCGTTCTATTATCGCTACAACACGTACGTGGACCCTAAAAATCCTCATAACATGCCAGCATCGTTATATTACACGAACAACTCGATTGACGGTGTAACGGTCGCACAGCACTGGAACTCTTATGATTCGGCGCTCGACTCCGTCGTGGACTCGGCGGCTAAACACGGCATGTACATCATCCTCGATACCCATGCTTCAGGCGCGCCCGAATCATACGACCCTATACTCAACGGCACTGGACTCAAATACTCGATGGCCAGTGGGTATGCTCCCAATCAGTCTAATCTGGTGTGGCTATGGAAGCGCCTCGCGCCCCGGTACGCGAACAATCCTTTCGTTATCTATGAGCCGTACAATGAAGTCTGGCCGGTAGACGGAGGCAGCTGGTCCAAGTTTCAGCCTTACGATCAGACTATGGTCAACACGATACGTCAGGCGGGCGCTAGCAAGACATTGTTGCTGATGGCCATGACGAACGGTGGCGCCAACACCGCATTTAATACCGGCACCAATCCGATCACTCTACCGCTGAACGACAATCTCGCGGCCAATCCTCTGGACAGTAACAATATCGCATACAGCATCCACGAGTATAATACCAGCGATGTGGCTGAGTACGGCTACGGTAACTGGGACTCGAACCTGCCTCTAGTTAACCATTACCCGATATTTCTGGGAGAATGGGGTGCTGGCGGGTCTGGATCTGGAGATATGGGCGGTACAGATGCCAATTATGTTCAGCCGTTGATGAACTGGAGCATCAACTACAATGTGGCGCCGTTTATCTGGTCGTATATATCGTTCTTCGACCGCAATGCCAATCCGAGCAACTCGTGGTATGCCGGCGGCTCGCTTCCCTATAAATATGCCGACTCCTACATGGTCAAATATAACATGCCATTCGTGAGCGCGGCCAATTACACCAACAGCATACCAACCAGCAGCTTTACCCTAGACCGGACGTCTATGTCGGCACCTGGCGCTGTCCACGCGGTGCAGCATGCCTCGGGCAGGCCGGTCACATGGACATGGAACTGGGGGGATAACACCAGTACAAACGTAAAGATCGGCAACCTCGATTCGAACGGACGAGCGGCCCTAGCCTGGAACTACGCGGACCATACCTACAATAGAAACGGAATTTTCCCGGTAACGTTAACGGTATCGAATAACAAGGGTTCTACGACAAGCGGCATCACCTACGTAAACGTAGGCAACGTCCCGACACCCTCTCCCACGTCCACGCCTGCTCCTACGGCTAAGCCCTCGCCTACGCCCGCGGTGGTCCCGTCGCCAACGCCCATATCGACACCTAAACTTACACCGACGCCTTCGCCCACGTCTACACCAGTGCCTACGGCTGTTCCGGGTCCTGGTCTGTCTGTGGTATGGAGCGGAAGTAATTTTTCCTCGTGGTCGGTGAGCGAGGCTGATATTACGAACGGCGTGTTTAGTGATTCGACTACTGGTGGTCCTCATATTGCGATTTACCCGTTGTCGATGTCTGATAACACCACGTATGTTTTACGTGCTAACATGTCGGCGTTGAACGGTAACTTGGTGGCTTTGGGTCGTGGTAAAGGTGGTGATGATTACCCGTCTCGATATGCGATTTTCGATTTGGCTAACGGTACTGTAGCTAGACAACCTTCGGGTGATCATTCGTATGCTATGATTAAGAGTTTGGGCGGCGGCGTCTATCAGTGTGACTATGTGGTGACCAATGCGAACGGCAGTCCCAGCCTTAACATCGCCTCCGCCTACGCCTATAATGGAGTTGCTACGGATGAGGTGACCCGGGCGGGTATGGGCAACCAGAGGTTCAAACTATACAACGCCGCAATACTGTCCGGGCCGTTATCAGCAGCACCGACTCCCACGCCCAGACCCACGGTTGTCCCATCGCCAACACCTAAATTGATACCCACAGCGACGTCTACACCTACGCCCACGGTTGTTCCATCGCCAACGTTGGCGCCAACGCCTAAACCGACATCCACTCCTGCACCTACAGTTATGCCTACGGCTGTTCCGGGTCCTGGTCTGTCTGTGGTATGGAGCGGAAGTAATTTTTCCTCGTGGTCGGTGAGCGAGGCTGATATCGTGAATGTGTTTAGTGATTCGACTACTGGTGGTCCTCATATTGCGATTTACCCGTTGTCGATGTCTGATAACACCACGTATGTTTTACGTGCTAACATGTCGGCGTTGAACGGTAACTTGGTGGCTT
>DATHCY010000207.1:0-21775 GCA_035319305.1 Methanocella sp. | reverse complement strand
AGAGTCGGACAACCAGAGCAGTGCTAAGGCCTTCACCAATCAGCTCAACCATGCTCTCACAAATGACTCGGCCATGAAGAACATGACCCAAACCACCTCGATTTATGGGGTGCAGCAGCAGATGCTGGCCAATATGACACCGGATATGCACGCCAACTTCGTCGAGGCGCAGGATAACATCACAGACGCCAGCCACCAATTGTACGATGGCGTCGACGGCATCCGGAATGCTAGCGATGGACTTTATTATCTTTATGATAACGTTACCAAGATGAATAGCCAGTTCTACGACGCCCGCAGACAGATAGTCAGCGCGAGCAGCGGACTCTATTCGGGCAGAGACCAGATAGTCCAAGGCCACGACGGCCTATACCAAATCAAGGGCGCCGCAGACATGGTTCTCGGCGTGCCGACGAGCTTTGTGCAAGCCTATAACAGCGAGGACTCATCGCTCGATGATGCTAACCGCAGCCTGGCCGCTTACAACATGGTCGCGGGCTCGGTGTCAGGCACCCCAGCTTCCAGCTACCTGGACGCCTTCTACCACGGGTGGACCTCAAGCTCCGGAGATCCGATGACACGGGCCCAGAACGCGATTCGCTCCAGCGATGTGTCCGGGTATATCTGGGCTATGCCGGCGGAACAGCAGCCGCTTATGCTGGCTATTGTGAACACTTTCCCACTCTCCGTCTATCCTGCTGGGGAGAGGGACTTCTGCGTGAATACTGCGGCCAGCATGCAGGGCCAGGACCCGTCAGTGAAGCAGCAATTGTACGCGCTCTACGACCTGGGCCCGAGCCCGTCAAGCAGCGTCTACGACGATATGATCATATCCGCCGCCGCGACCAAGGGCGGCGTGGACAAGAGCTCCATCCAGGACATTTATAACCTGGGCCGCAACCCGTCAGACAGCACTATCGGCAGCTATCTCACTGATAAGGCGATAACAGCCATGAAGAATTCGGACGCCGGCAAAAACATGAGTGTGGCGGACATGCAGAACGCCACTGACATGATCCACGACGCCTGGAACCTGGGTGGTATGGCTACCGAGCAGGACTTCGACAAGTACGTCCTGGACAAGGCGGGGAATGGCATGAACGCCTCGGAGAAGCAGAGCATCAAAGATATCTGGGCGATGGGCAAGAACCCGAACGACACAGTGATCGATAACTACGTCCTGGAGCAGGCCGCGAAGAACGGGAGCATGAACCAGTCAGAACTGGACGACGCCCGAGAACTCATCGCGCTAGGCAAGAACCCGTCCAACACCACAATCCAGGCCTACCTCGTCAACAAGACCATGAAGAGCCTTAACATCACTGGTGATAGCTCATACTTCCTAGCGGTCATGAACCTCGACCGGAACGCGACCAACGAGTCCCTGAGCCAGTTCGGTACCGAATGGGCCGAGACCCACGACACCAACAACCCGGACCTCCTCCCACACCAGCTGGCGAGCAACCTGGTATCAGGTAATGTCTCTCTATACGTCGTGTCGTTCGACGCAGATGGCGCCAGGGATTCGGTTCTGTTGGACGGCGATCTAACCGAGCTCCGGAATAAGATCGCCGAAGTGAAGGGTAAGGGAGACTTCGGCGGAATCAATGTATACGTGACCGGTAACGCCCCGATCCTCACGGATACCAAGACAGCCTCCCTGGACGACATGAGCCACATCGATATGTACACGATCGCGATTGTGCTGATCCTGTTGCTGATCTACTTCAGGTCATTCCTGACACCGTTCGTACCCCTGATATCCATCGTCGTCGCTCTGATCGCCAGCATGGGCGCGGTAGCCCTCGTCGGCCATTTTATCGGCCTCTACTACATCCTGGAGGAGCTGATGGTGGTCATTATGCTGGGCGCGGGCATCGACTACTGTGTCTTCATGCTCTCCCGATATGCGGAAGAGCGAAGGGAGGGCAAGGACGTAAAAACCGCCGTTGTCATGACGGTTCAGCATGCGGGCAAGAGCATCGCTTCGAGCGGCATGACCGCGGCTCTGGGCTTCGCTGCGCTGGTCCTCTCAGGCCAGGGCCTCTTCATCTCGATGGGCATAGGCGTGGCTATAGGGCTCACGATCTCGATGCTTTCGGCTCTGACGCTGATCCCTTCAATACTGACGCTGATCGGTGACAGGATCTTCTGGCCGAACAAGATCTACATGGTGAAAAGCAGCGCTACCTTTACCGGGCTGTGGACCAGGCTGTCCAGTGGAGTCATCAAGCATTCGAAAGTAATTGTAGTGCTGGCCCTGCTGCTAGCCATACCGGCGGTCTACTTCGCCGCGCAGGTGACCACGAGCAGCGACACGATCTCGATGCTGCCCAACAACGTAGAAAGCAAGCAGGGCTTCGACGTGCTGAAGAATTCCATGGGCAGCGGCGCGATGGACCGGGCCATGATCACGGTCACTCTGCCCGAGAACCTCACCGATTCGTCGGGTAACCGGTCTGTATCGGCGATGGATAAGATAGAGCGCATCTCTGCCATGGTAACCGGCATCCAAGACGTGAACACGGTCTACTCTATGACCCGCCCCGACGGCACGACGATCAACTACCAGAACCTGTCGGTCTACAGTGCCATTGAGAAGGGGTACTACGAGAACTACATGGATAACTCGACCGGGTTGGATGACAGGACGACGGTCATTTACGCTTCGTTCAACGGATCTCCGTACTCCAACGACGCGTTCGTAGCGGTCGATCAGATGCGGACCGTGCTACAGGACAACTCCAGCGGAGCTCTGCAGGGCACTGTAGTCCACGTCGGAGGCCAGACCGCCAACACGCACGAGATGGCGAAGGCAAACGTCAACGGGTTCCTGGTAGTGTTGCCGATCGTGATCGGGGGCATCATGCTCATCCTGCTGGTATTGCTCCGGTCTGCTGTCCTACCAATCAGGATCATCCTGACGCTCTCGCTGAGCATCATGGTGACCCTGGCAGGGTTCGTGCTGGTCTACCAGATCGGGCAGGGCGAGTCGATGATCTTTATGCTGCCGATGCTCTTCTTCTGTGCCTTGATGGGCATGGGAGTGGACTACGACATCTTCCTCGTAACAAGGGTCGAGGAAGAGCTGAAGAGCGGCAAGAACCTCAAGGACGCGATCTCCAAGGCCATCTCCTCGACCGGCACGATCATCCTAATCTGCGCCTTGGTCATGGCCGGAACCTTCGGGAGTCTGATCCTGTCCAGCATGCAGATCATGTCACAGCTCGGCTTCATCCTCACTGCGGGCATCCTCATCCAGGGGATTCTGATGATCCTGGTCGTCGTACCGGCCATAAAGACTCTGCTGGGCAAATGGAACTGGTGGATGCCGGGAAAGAAAGAACCGGCCAGGGCACCAGAGATTGCAGCATCACAGCAGGAGCAAAAGGTTGAGAAATAGGCCGGAGATATTCCGGCTCTTATTTCTACCAGATTTCAGACAAACGAACTCTTTTTATTTTTTTTATCTTACTCTTGCTTCGTCAACAACGCCAGAGCGCCCGATTATCGTGAACCGGACCCTCGTCAGATCGACATCGCTCAACAGGCCCTCATTCGCTATTCATAGTACTGTGCAGCGCTCATGAGATAAAATCCCGGGCTCTCTCACACGCTTTTCAACCCCGGGAAACCCTTCTCCCAGTCGATATTCCGGGTCATACTGTTTGATCTTGGTCGAGTTCAGATAGGAGCTTATTCACCTTTAGTCCATATAGCCGTAGAACGAGCCGTAGAACTACTTGTCATGTTAAAATTTTTTCATAAATTCTCTTCCTCTGCTATGCCGTTTGTAGTGCGATGACTGGGTTATATCTGGTCGTTTTCCTGATACAGAAGATGTCCCAGCTGACGGTTGCATCGGTACCGTATGCATAGAGGTTAGTCACCCGGCAGTGGGCTGATAGTGCCCGCCTGCAAACGGGCAGTTTTTTACTCTATTTCCGGGCTACGAATAGCCCGTATCCGAAGTGGCCTATGTACTTGTACATCTGTCTGGTGGTGTCGATGATCTCCTTTGCCTCCGGGTTGGTGGCGTACAGCCACATTGCCTTCACCATAGAGGTGAAAGCGCCGATGCCTCCCTCCGCCTTCTTCGCCTCCATCTCGGCCTGAGGGTCGGCAATATAGTGGGTCGCATTCACTGATGGGAAGCGACCTTCATAGATCTCTTCCCAGTCCTCGAACATAAGGACCCCGCGGTCGGTCTTTGAGGAAAATGCAGTAAATATAGCTTCGAGATCATGCATATCGTCCTTGAGTTGCTCCTGCGAGGCCCGGGTGATACAGACCTCGTTGTCGCAGACTATTCCATCTGGCTTTGCTACTCTGTAGTATTCCGAAAGGGCCTTGTTGACGTCCTCCACGAATATGGTGACCGACTCGGCGATGACAGTATCGAAGCTATCGTCTTCGAAGGGTAGCTTTCTGGCGTCTCCCTGCATGAACTTCACTTTTTCGTTCAGCCCCGACTTTCTGGCGAGGGCCTGCGACTGCTCGACCATCCGGGGCATGAGATCGATTCCGGTGACGGAGCATCCCAACTCTGATGCCAGTCTACATGATGTTCTTCCCTGTCCGCAGCCGATATCTAGCACGTTGGAGTCGCTTTTTATATCTGCTTTCTCGATGATCCGATCCGTCGCTACTTTGCCCCCGATGTGCCTGGCATAACCGATAGATGCCAGTATATCTAGGTATGAAAAGTTCTTGCCATTCTCGCCCATGCCTCACCCTTCAAACACATATATAAAATCTATATTATATATAATATGCATTAAAAGAGCGGTGCTCGATAAAAAATCGTAGGAAAAGATGTTGCTACAGCGTGACCAGTAATCTCACGCAATATTTTCCTATACTATACTATGTCTTACTATATATTAATTTTCGGCGTACTTCGGTTCATTAAACGCCAACCGCTTGGATAAGTGTTATATAATGCATAATCGAACTATTAGCTTAAAGGTGAGGTCTTTGGTTATATCTAAGGACGATATTCGACAGGTCATCAAAAAGTACGATAAAAAGAAGATCACCATCTGCACCATAGGCAGCCACTCGTCACTTCACGTATTCAGAGGCGCGTACGACGAGGGGTTCAGGCGGTGCGTTATTTGCGCGAAGGGCAGAGAAGTACCCTACCACCGGTTCAAGTCAGCAGACGAGTACATCGTCGTGGACAAATTTTCCGATGTCAATGACGGGAAAATCCAGCAGAGACTACGAGACATGAACGCCATCATCGTGCCACACGGCTCGTTCGTGGCCTACGTAGGCTTAGACAGAATCGAAGACGATTTTCTAGTCCCAATGATCGGTAACCGAAATATTTTGCGGTGGGAAGCGGAGCGCGAAAGAGTCACCAAGCTGTTCGAGGCAGCCAACATCAGGAAGCCAATGAAAATCAACGGTCCGGACAGGATCGACAGACCCTGTATGGTCAAATTCCCAGGGGCGAGAGGTGGTAGGGGGTACTTCGTCACAGATTCGCCAGCTGGCTTTGATGAGAAGATGAAGCTGATGATCAACAAGGGGTGGCTTACTGAAGAGGACCGGGCGAAGGCCCATATCGAGGAGTATGTGGCTGGTGATATCTACTGCATGCACTACTTTTATTCACCGTTGACAAAGGAGGTAGAGTTATTAGGAATGGATCGGCGACATGAAGCAAACATCGATGGGCTAGTGAGGATCCCCGCCAAAGATCAGATGGAGGCCGGCCTACAACCCACATATGTCGTCACAGGCAATTTCCCAATCGTGGCCCGAGAGTCCTTACTGGATCAGGCGTTCGGCATGGGCGACAGGCTCGCAGAAACGGCGGAGAAAATGGTGCCCCCAGGATTATTGGGCGCATTCTGCATCCAGACCATGTGCACAGACAACCTGGAATTCGTGGCCTTCGAGATCTCCGCGAGACAGGACGGAGGCACCAACACCTTCATGAACGGCTCGCCATACTCCTACCTACTGTACGGGGACGGCATGAGCATGGGCCGACGCTACGCACTAGAAATCAAGAAGGCAACCAAAGAGGACAAACTCGAGGACATAGTCACATGATTACCTCCAGCCTCTGATTGAAGAGCTCCGGCCTCCCGGAGCTTTTTTCTGTATTGAATCAATGGGTTGCCATCTAAGCACAAGCAGTTCCTTTCTGCCATCACCTTGTTCGGCATGGTGGACTTTTCACACCTAAGCTTTGACTATGCTGCAATCACGCGGCAGGTATTGTGACACTCTGGACTCACACCAAAAATCACGCTTAACCAAGCGCCAAATAGTATCGGGAAGCCCATGGTAATTATTCCGGCACTTTCCGAGCCATGCTTACCGCCTGGGTAATCACAAGTCCGTGAACGACCATGCCTTCCACCTCGTCCCGGATCCCTAACACCCGCTCCTGAGAGTCCACGACTTCGATAACGACGGGCAGATCCAACGAAAGCCGGAAGACGTCAAAGCTCTTGATCTCCCTCTCGTGGCCGAAGCCCATGAGCCCACGATACACCGTGCAACCAGGAAATCCCTTTTGCCGAAAGTATTCGACCAAGTACCTGTACGCCGGCTGATCGTGTATCTTGGCTGTCTCTGCGATGTAGATCCGTAGCAACATCCCTTCTGAGTACATCTGTTCACCGGCCCGTTCTCTTATCACTCATACTATCAACCCTATCACCTTAAAGCCAGCGTAAGCCGCCAGCAGGCTTCCAACCACATTCAGCATAATATTACCGGCTGCCGTGCGGTAATCGCTATTCTCTATCATGCGGAACGTCTCAAAACCGAAAGCGGAAAAAGTAGTATAGCCGCCCAACACACCAACGCCAAGCAGCTCGTAGATTTCAGGAGATACGTTCATGGCAACTAATGCTGCGATCAGGAAGCTGCCCGTCACATTTACCGTCAGAGTACCCAGAGGGAGGCCGTGGAACGCCTTCATACGGGATAGCTGGTAGCGGCAGAGCGATCCGATAGCGCCTCCGACTCCCACCAAGGCAAGCGGATCTATCGTCATGGTCCCCTCGCGATAACTAAAGCCAATTGACGGCCGATCATCACGCCTATCAAGCCCAGCAACAGATTGGCCAGCACGTTCAGCATAGCGATAGCCGGCGCTGCCTGTATCGTTTGAAGGCTAAAAGTCGAGAAGGTCGTGAAAGCGCCAATAAAGCCGGCCCCGAAAACAGCTCGGATCTGGGGACTGAACGCTCCTGCATATATAGACTCATAAAGCAAGAAACCCAGCAGAACACAGCCTAAAGCGTTAATAATCAGGATACCCGGCATCGAAGGTACCAGGCTGTTGACTAAGTACCGTGCGCCGGCACCCATAAAACCGCCTGTGGCAACAAGTAAATATGGCTCCGTATCCTTGAGCATAAGTGGCCTGTATATGTCTAAGCCACCACATATAAAACTTCGTTATCCGCAAGCGTTCAGAACGGGACAATCCCCAAATAAAATTGTGGAGAATCAAATATCAAAATTATTAGGCTTACCCACTCTGATACAAAACCGCACAGCGCCACGGCTGACAGTTTCTGTCTGAACCATTGGGATACGAGACGGAGCTATAGCAGACAGTATCGTTTCCATGATTGTCCAATTAGACACCGAGCGCGGCGAACTACCTCCAGAGCCGGCAAAACTCTGACGGCGACTTTTGTCTCTACAGCCTTGACAAGTATAGCCTGTATAACACCCACTTTGCCATTGTATAGTCTCCGAGAACACCGGCCGCTGGATTTATCGCCGGCTGCAAAACGAGAATGGCGGTTTCCGACGGGCGCACACTTCTAGCATTTCTGGGTTCGACACGTCATACTATGCCCTGGGGTCTTTGAGAGCCCTCATTCAAGTTAAATTCGCGGTGAACTGCCCCGCTTTAAGGGAGGGACTTCCTGTTTCATGGCTGAAAGTGTTATGCGGGAGTTATTCATTCCCGACCTTTAGGCTGACCTCCCGTCCCTCCGTACTCCCTGCTCATAAAAAAAAGTAGTTTTTAGATAATGTTCGTTTATCCGAGCTTATTACAAAGGTCCACGGTAGAGAAGTTTTGGTTTCGAGAGGAACTCTTGTAGATCAAGTGTGCATGGCGTTCATATAGCGTTGTCATAGCTTTATGTCTGCCGCTTTACTTTATGGTGGCTTTGATCGGCTCTGTAGTCTTAGGCGGAGTAACGCATAGCGGAGACCGGATGTAGACCCACCAGTAGATCATCGATACGAATACCACGGCGCCGACGATGTTGCCTAGGGTGACCGGGATCAGGTTGTTCCAGAGGAAGTTGATCCAGCCCTGGGTGCCCAGTAGCGTGGCCGGTACTGTGACCTTCGCCGCTCCAAGGGTCGCCGCGATGCTTGGATCGTTGGCCACGAATATGCCCAGCGGTATGAAGAACATGTTGGCGACGTTGTGTTCGAAGCCGATTGTGACGAAGGCCATGATCGGAAACCAGCAGGCGAAGATCTTGCTGATGACATCGTCCGCGCTGATCATCAGCCATACAGCGAGGCAGACGAGCCAGTTGCAGCCGATCCCGCGTAAGAACGCCTGCTCCCATGTCAGGCCTACCTTTGTGGATGCGACCGATACGGCCCAGCTTGCCCAGGGCATGGTGTTAAAGAGACCTGTTAAGTAAGCAAGGAAAACCGCTACGAACATGGCGCCGATAAAGTTACCGATAAATACCAGAGTCCAGTTAATGGTCAGGCCTTTCAACCCGATCTTCTTGTCTAGAAGCGCTATAGGTGCAAACATGCAGTTGCCGGTAAAGAGTTCCGAGCCTCCTATGACGACCAGCATGAGGCCGACGGGGAATACCGCACCCGCAGCGAGCTTCACTAGCCCGCCCGGTACGGTGATCTTATACATCGTCCCATCCGCCAGGGTGATTGCCCCGTTGGACAGTCCGCCCGCCACGATTTCGCTGAGCAATGCGCCAAAGGCGATGTATGCGCCTGCCAGAAAGGCGAGAAGTAGTAGTTTACTCCATGTGGTGGTACACCTCGTCTGCCCGGAAGCGATCGCCGCTTTTGCAATATCCGCAGGTACTTTAAATGCCATATTTCAATCTCCTATCCCAAATACTGTCACATATATAGCTGCTATCCCTGCCGGCGCGGGAACGTGATCCCACGATCAGGAATCGCTATCTATACAAAAGCAACTATTTATTTAATAACACCTGTATATAGCTTTCTATCAAACAATTTTTAAAAAAATAACTGTAAATGAAAGCTTGGTTACTGGGTTTACAACAAACGATTGGGCGGTATCTACTTAAGACTCTATCGCTTCTAGGATATAAAACTTTCACCGATAATCATAATAATGTAAATAAAATAAATGGTTTACACAGGCTGTACAGTAATCCATTCAAACTTAATAATAATAAACTTTAACTATATGTGCTTACACGTATCATTTTTCATGATCAAATTTCCCCCATAAATCATGTAAGGGAGATATAGGAAGCCTAAATGGAAACTGGGAAGGCTCATGACAAGGTGGAGAACCAACGACTCGACCGCGCGCATAAACTGTCAAGGTTTTACATTGACAACCATGATGTGATCGTATGAAGACCTTGATATTAAAGCTCTGAAAGAGAAAGGGCAGTCGAAAGGGACGCGTAAGAGCATCCACGATGCAGGGTGGAATCGTTTCCCGCAATACTCGGACTACAAGACGGGAGGGTAGACAGTTGATCAGGATACCGCCATGAGGCACGACGCAGAACTGCTCGATGTTCGGAGGCCGTGCTGAAGACATTGAAAGACAGGACACACGAATGCCTGTATTGCAACACCATGGACAGGGACTTCAATGCTGCCTGCACGCAACATACTCATCAGGCGTGGGACACGCTGAAGAGCCTGCAGAGTCAAGCCACAGCTCCACATCAGCATGGAGCAAGCCCTTCATGAAGCAGGAATCCACAGCCCTTTAAGGCGTGGCAGTTCGCTTCAATAATCTACGGATATTATTCAGAGTATAGCTATCCGATCACATCCCATAAGCCTAAATACCGGCGCATCATAACTAATTGCATCAGGGTGTGACCATGAATGTCCTACTGGCAACAGACGGCAAGCCGCATTCCGACAGGGCGGTCAACTACGCTATAGAGTACGCTGAACGCTTTGACGCCAACCTGTTCATCATCTTTGTGGTCGGTTCCCGCCAGGGAGAGGACCGCGATGGCATGATCAAATACGGCATGGCAGTGCTAGAGGATGTCAAGCAGAAAGTCCTGGAGAAAAAGGTGGCGGTGACGACGCTGCTGGAGGCGGGCTCGCCTCATGAGGCCACACTGGCTGTATCGGAGCGCGTGAAGGCCGATGCCATTATTGTGGGCACGTCGGGCAAGTCGACCATCGACCGGGCGCTGCTCGGTAGCGTATCGGAGTTCGTCGTGCGCAACGCCAAGTGTACGGTCATCGTCGTCCGGTAATTATAGTCGTCATAAAGGTTTTAACTGCCCTACGCTTATCAGGTTACAACGACGTGCTGAAGCGTCAATTTGCAATGGCTGAAAGTGCTGGCGGGTTGTAAAGGGGGGCTGGAAACCGACCTTAACAAGGAGAATCATGCTCTGCCATCCATGGGTAGCAAGCGCTTTTCTGTAAAACAGGAAAATAGCCCTTCAGGTATGGTAGTTCACTGTCTGGCGGGGACCTGTAGGGTAGTTCGCCTGTAAGGTCATAGCCATGAGCAGTCAGAACCGCTTGGCTTCCCACCTGTCTATAGCTATCATGATACCCTGAATGATCGCCTGCGGTCGGGGTGGGCAGCCCGGAATATACACGTCTACCGGCAGCAGCGAGTCGACACCGTTCAATACCGCATATGAATCCCGGAAGATTCCGCCGGTGATGGCGCAGGCGCCCATGGCAATGACCATCTTCGGCTCGGGCGCTGCCCTGTATGACTGTATCAGCCCCCGTTCCATGTTCCTCGTCACCGGCCCGGTCACAAGTAACGCGTCGGCGTGCCTGGGGGAGGCCACGATGTGCAGGCCGAATCGCTCGATGTCGTAGATAGCGTTGGACAGCGCGTTGACCTCCACCTCGCACCCGTTGCAGGAGCCGGCGTCCACCTCCCTGATGGCCAGTGATCGGCCGAATGCTTTCGAGGTTTTTCTCTCCATCGCCCGCCCGGCGGCCTCAACGTCGAAGTCAGGCTTCGCCCTAGAAGCCAGCTCAAATTCGCTGGACATCCTGATCGCCTCGGGGCAGGCTTCGGCGCAGGCGCCGCAGAACACGCACCTGCCCAGCGAGATATTTACCCTATCATTGATGGCGCCGGACGGGCAGGCATCGATGCAGGCGCGGCAGTCGCCGCACCTGCTTTTATCGAAGACAACGGGTTGGCCGAGGAGTTTTTCGGGCGCCTTTAAGGGCGTCCCTGGGTAATCGCCTGTCACCACGCCCTTTTTCAATGAATCGAACATGTTTTTCACCTATAGATCGTTGCCCGAATAGGACAGGTTAAAGCTCTTGTTCACCAATGGGAAGTCCGGCACGATATTACCTGGGGTCGCCTGTTCCATCGCCAGCCAGTTGCAGAACGATGGGTCGCGTATCTTGTGCCGGAACGGCCTGCCGCCCTCGTCGGACAGGATCCAGTGGACTAGTTCGCCCCGGGGGGATTCTACCAGGCTGAGCCCGGTCCTGCCCGGAGGAATCTCCGCCAGCGATGTTCGGATTTCGCCCTCGGGTATCTTATCCAGCGCCTGCTCGATGATGCTCATAGACTCGTATGTCTCAGCGATCTTCACTTTCATCCGGGCGTTGACGTCACCTTCCTTGAGCACGTGGACCACGAAGCTCAGGTCCCTATATGCGGCATAGGGATGATCCCGGCGGACATCCCTGTTGATGCCGCTGGCCCGAGCGCCGGGCCCAACCACGTTTAGGCTCCTAGCAGCCTCCGTGGATAGGCGGCCGGTTGTCTCCACACGATCCATGATGGATGGCTCCTTTCCCACCAGCCCAACGAAGTCCTGGAAATCCAGTTTGGCCTTCACCAATGTCGTCCGTATCTTGGAGATGTCGTCCTTCGTCAGGTCACGCCTCACGCCTCCGGGGCAGTTGATAGATCGTAGCAGTCGGCTGCCGCTGACACACTCGTTTAGCTGCATCATCCGCTCCCGGATAATATATGCATGCTGGGCGCCAACATTGTAGGCCGTGTCCAGACTGATCCCACCTACATCGCCAAGATGATTGTATATGCGCTCCATTTCAAGGAAGACAGTGCGTATATAGTCCGCCCTTTCCGGAATTTTGATCCCGGCGATCTGTTCTATCGTCTGGCAATAGGCGGTCGCGTGGGCCATTCCATTATCGCCTGAGATGCGCTCCGCGAGGATGACACCATGGCTATAAGTCATACGTTCGGAGATCTTTTCGATGCCTTTATGCACATAGCCCATGCGGATCTCCAGGTTGATGACCGGTTCGCCCGCTACGCTGAACCGAAAGTGGCCCGGCTCGATCACGCCTGCATGGACAGGGCCCACCGGGATCTCGAACACGCCCTCACCCTCCACCCTTCTGTATGGGTATTCCGTCATGACCTTTAAGGGCCTGCCGTCCGTGTCCTTCCGTAGCGGGTGGAACTCTGTAGGCCAGTTGTCGTAGAGAACCAGCGGCCGCAGGTCGGGGTGGCCTACCGGGATCAGCCCAAACATGTCAGCGATCTCCCGTTCATACCAGTTGGCCGAATGGATCATGGGCGTGAGGGAGTTATACCTGCCCGGCTTCTCAGGGACGTCCGCCTCGACCATCACGTACAGATCCATGGATGCTATGTCAATCACGACGTAGATCGTGAAGGCCTTCCTGTCGCTTCGCAGGTGATCTGCGGCATGCATCGTCGCCAGAGCACCATTGTACCGCTTCGTAATGAACGACGTTACATAGGGCAGCGCCTCCAAGGTCGCCTTTACCATAATTCTGTTTCCATATCCTTCAACGGACACCATGTCAGCGCCGAAGGCGGCAGTAATTTCGTTGATGATGTTTAAAGGAGTCATGAACCTCCGAATATCTTTACGATATTAGCCAGGATGCCGCTCAGCATATGCGGGATATACAGTCCCAGGGCAAGCGCCACCATTAGAAGTACCGCCATGACGCTAAGCCCTATATAGTTCGGTTCTTCTTTTGTGGCGTCTGCAGGGGGCTCGCCAAATGCCATGCGGCTAATGTGGTACATAAATCCGGCGAAGATTATCACCAGAAATAGCAGGTAGATGATGCTAATAGGATAATTGCCCTCGGCGAAACCGGCGATTAGGATTAGAAGCTCGCTGATGAAAATTCCAAAGGGCGGCGACCCGGTGATCGCAAGCCCGCCACCCATGAAGAACGCGGCTGTTAAGGGCATCAGCGTAGCGATCCCTTTCACATCGTTGATGCTTTTGGTCTTAAACTTGAGCAGTATGTTGCCTGCGCCGAAAAACATTAGGGACTTGGTGATCGCGTGGTTGAGGATATGCAGCAGCGCGCCGAATATTCCGAATGGGCCGCCGATGCCGAACCCTATGGCGATGATTCCCATGTGCTCGATGCTGGAGTATGCCAGCAGCCGCTTGTAATCTTTCTGCAACAGGATGAACACGGCGGCCGCCGCCAGCGAGAGCAGGCCGAATAGGATGAGCAACGAGCCCGAGTATCCTGGGCCTATAGCGTCCGTTAGTATGATGTGATACCGCAGGATCCCGTACATAGCGACGTTGAGCAGTACACCGGAGAGCAGGCCGCTGATAGGAGTGGGCGCCTCGCTGTGAGCGTCGGGCAGCCAGGTATGCATGGGCGCGAAGCCGACCTTGGTGCCATAGCCGATGATAACCAGGATAAAGGCGATCCTGAGCAGCGTTGGATCCAGGTTCTTCGCATGTTCAGTCAGCGTCGGCCAGCTGAGCGCGTCCGGCGACTCTCCCAGCGAGTTCACCGATGAGGCGTAGATCAGGATCGTGCCCAGAAGGGCCAGGGTGATCCCCACCGAGCAGATAATGATATATTTCCAGGCCGCCTCCACGGACGTATCCTTATTGTAGAAGCCGACTAGGAAGGCCGAGGCAAGAGTGGTCGCCTCAATGGCAATCCACATTATGCCCAAGTTGCTGGAGACGCAAACCAGTAGCATCGTGAAGATAAACACATGGAAAAACAGGTAGTAATATCGGATCCGGCCCAGATCGATCTCATGGTGCTCGTACTCCCTTCCCAGGTAGCCGATCGAATAGATCGTTGCAGCTGTTCCTATGAACGCAATAATCAGGAGCACGTATGCCCCGAGGCCGTCCAGATACCAGAAGCTGCCCGTAACAGGACCTCTGGAAAACACGTGCCAGGCGAGGTACGCACATGCCGCCAGCACCATGGCCATCCCCATTGTACTGATAAGCTCGATAGCGCGCCTATGCTTGATTAAATATACTAGTATAGCGGCGATCATCGGTATCGCCAGCAGCGCCTCTATGATCAATCTCTCAGCCTCCGCAGGATGCCGGTGTCGACCGTTTCGAACGTCCGATTGATCTGGAACGCGAAGACGCCCATAATGAGCACGCCAACCAGGATATCAAAGAAAATACCGATCTCCACGATCAGCGGCATACCATACGATGTAGCGATCGCGGCGAGAAACAAGCCGTTTTCCATGACCATCAGACCCATGATCTGGGTGATCGCTTTTCTTCTTGTGATCATAATAAAAAAGCCTATGAGGACGACCGCTATGGAGATCGCCAGGCAGTTTTTGGTGATCACATTCCCCTGGACGATAATGGGCTCGGTGATATAGTACGACAGGATGGCGAGGCCGCCCGAGATCAGCAGTGATGCCGGCACATTGACTAGCATCTCCACCTCTTTGTCCACCCGGATCCGGTCCATTGTATATCTGAGGAACCGTGGTATGATCACCGACTTGATGATGATAGCCAGCGCAGCCACGATATATATGTGAAAGCTGTCAGTAAAATAGGCTACTGCCGTGGCTAGCAGGCCCAATGCCAGCGACTGGATCGCGTAAGTACTCACCCATGGATACAAGCGGGTATGGGCCACAATGATGAACGTCGTCAGGAATATTACTACTGCAAGGCCGTTGATGATGTTGTTGCCCAGTTCAATCATTAGTAACCCTCATAGGATATAGAATGACATTACGGCTATCAGAGCCATCATAAATGATAACGTCAGCAGGCTCGGAACTCGAAACAACCGTAATTTGGCCATGCTGGACTCGATGTATGCGATCACGGCTGCCATAATCAGCACCTTGACGATCAGCAGCGCCAGCCCGATCGATAGGCTCAGTGCGGATATCTCTGTCGCGATGCCCCACGGTACGAACACGCTGGCCAGGATCGTCAGGAACAGCATCAGCTTGGTCATCGAGGAAAGTTCCATCAGCCCGAGCTGCTTGCCAGAGTACTCTAGTATCATCCCCTCGTGGATCATCGTGAGCTCTAGGTGTGTCGCAGGGTTGTCCACCGGCACCCTGGCGTTTTCCGCCAGTGTAGCGATGAACAGCGCGGCGAAGGCCAGGAACAGCGCAGGCCTGACCAGGTCGAGCCCGTGGACGGACAATTGATAGGAGATGTCGCCCAGGCTGGTGGTATGGGCGATAAGCGCCATGGTGAATATGGCCATCAGTATCGTCGGCTCTGCGATGGCCGATAATGTCATCTCTCGGCTGCTGCCCATGCCGCCGAACGCGCTGCCGGTGTCCAGCGCTGCCAGCGCCATGAAGAACCTCATCATGGCCAGCATATAGACGACTACGATCAGGTCGCCGACAAAATTCAACGATGTCGTGGATATCGCCGGCACCATCAATGCCGCCACCAGCACTGCGGCCATGCACACGTAAGGCGTCAGCTGGAACACCCACGAGGCGTTCATAGACACCACGGACTCCTTGCAAAACAGCTTATACAGGTCATAGTACGGTTGTAAAACGCCCGGACCTTTCCGGCTCTGCATCAGTGCCTTGAGCTTCCGGATGATACCAGTCAGCAGCGGGGCGATGGCGACCATCAGCGCGGTCTGCAGGATAATAATGATGATCTGTGCGGGTCCCATCATATCCACCTGAACACGACCAGCAGCACCACAAGCGTGATAAAAATATAGGCGAGGTACGCCTGGATGCTGCCGGTCTGAATGAAGCTCAGCTGCCGTGCCACCTTGATCGCAAGGCTTGCGACAGGGCTGTACAGGTATTTTTCGAAGATCGGCTCGGTGTGATCTGCATAGGACATATCTTTACGTATGTAGGGCGATGCGGTAGGCCGGGCGACCAGCTCCTTGCTAGGTCGGTATATGGCGCTGAAGATCATGTTGATCGATTTGGAGTATGCAGTGCCGGTGTACTCATTGCGCGATGTTAGTGGGGTACCACAGTCCCAAGTGTCCCCATATACCATATTTTTCCGCCCGCCATAATACCTGGTTATCACAAATATAAGGGGCAAAAGGATGGCCAGTATAGCAGCGATCGCCAGCGGCGACATGCTGGAGAACGAATCGTCCGCCGGCTTCATTATAATGCCGAAGGACATCTTTGACGCCACGCTGATGCCGACAACAGGGGCAGTAATCTTATCGATCGCTGGGATGATATATACAGAGAGCACGCCCGCAAGCACGCAAAGGAGTGCTAGGGTCGCCATGCCTGCCAGCATCGTCCCCGGTACTTCCTTTGCTTCTGCCGCGTGTTCCGATCGAGGCGCCGCCAGAAAGGTGATGCCGTATGCCCGGACAAAGCATGCTGCAGCCAGCGCGCCCGTCAGGGCAAGCATGCCGATGGTCATGGGGAGGAGGATCTTGACCGCCATCTCCGGCACGTTAAACGATAGCAGCAGCGACTGGAAGATGAGCCATTCGCTGACGAAGCCGTTCAGCGGGGGTATCGCTGCTATTGATAGGGCGCCGATAAAGAAAAGCGCGCCCGTCCAAGGCATTCGCTTTATCAGGCCCCCCATCTTTTCAATGTTTTTTGTGTGGGCGGCGTGGGTGACTGCGCCGGCGCCCATGAACAGCAGCGCCTTGAATAGCGCATGGTTGAACGTGTGGAACAGCGTGGCGATGAGCGCCAGCGCCGCCAGGCCTTTCAATCCATAGCTCATGAATATCATTGAAACTCCCAGGCCGATCAGGATGATCCCCACGTTTTCCACGGTCGAGTAGGCGAGCAGACGCTTCATGTCGATCTCGTTCAACGCGTATAGCACTCCAAGCACGGCGGAGATCGAGGCCGCAAGCAGTACCAGCAGACCCCACCATGTATCGGCGACCCCCAGAAACTCGAAGACGCATTTGATCAGCATAAATATGGCCGTTTTGACCATCACGCCGGACATGAGCGCCGAGACATTGCTTGGGGCCGCGGGGTGGGCGTACGGCAGCCAAACATGCATGGGCATGATTCCCGCCTTGGTTCCGAAGCCAATCAGGAACAGCAGGAAAGCCAGGCTTTTCGACATGGGCGTCATCAATGCGCCCGCTCCCTGAAACGTGGAAAAATCAAACGAGGCCGTGGCGGTGAAAATAACCAGAAATCCGAGGGTAATAAACGCCGTGCCGATGTGGGTCATGACAATATACAGAAAACCTGCTGATACAGACTCGTTTCTGCGGTTCTCGTAGACTACCAGCAGATAAGACAGCAGCGACATGACCTCCCAAACAATCAGGAATATGATCGCGTTTCCCGCGGTGACGACCAGGATCATGGACAGCAGAAACAGGTTGAATACCGCTCCTAGCAGGCCGATGCTGTATCTTCCTTCGTATTCCCGGACGTAGCTTACTGAATAGATCGAGATCGCAAAGCCCACTACTGAGATGGCCATGACGAAAAATGCGCTGAGCCCGTCCATGGTAAACGACATGGTTAAAGAAAGGCCACCGATCTCTAACTGTGCCGGTAAGTCCAGATTGAGCGCTCCTCCTGCAAGGACGCTTCCTGCCAGGGCTATGCCTATCGCCGCCGCTATGGCTGCCATTCCGAACGATATGTGGGCGCAATATTTGCTTTTTCTTAATACTAAGGCGCCGGTAGCGCCGATCGCTGATACAAGGACGAGCGTGATGAACAGGGCTTCTTCAGTGTTCATATGCGTCGACCCCATATGATGGTTCGATCAACGATACGTGGATTGGCCTCGTTTTATAAGCCCACCTTGTGAATGCATAAATTGTGAGTGCATAAAAATCCATTGATAATCTTGGATTCTTCAAAAGTGGTTCTAACTGACAATCCACAAACTTTTTCGCAGAGGTTTGCAAGTACCCATCGCTTTATCATACCAGTCATGCCATCATCTCTCATGGGTTCAGGTAAGCAGTCTGTATATAGAATGTGCGCTCTATGATCACACTATATGATCACATTACGATAGTAACCATCCACCATGCCAAAATATCCTGCAATCTATAATATATCTTCTAACCGGTTTCCCGGTCTCTCATCCTATTGAGCCGGTTTCCCGGTCTCTCATCCCATGGAGCCTGAAAAAAGGTAGCTTTATACACACTGATCAGTTATTAATCTTGCGAGTATTCCGGTTTATAAACAGATTTGAAACGGCGCCGATTGATTTTATCGCATAATATACATAATAATCAAATGAAATTAATCATGGACGAGAAAATTTATATATGGTTGCACAGTGAAACGTAAAGCTAGAGGCGGTATATTTGAGTCAAACAGTAGTAGTATCACCGACAACTCGACATGAAGGACATGCCAAATTAGTCCTTGAAGTTGATGACAACGGGATCGTAACCCAGGGTAACTACCTGAGCACGACGCCCGTCAGAGGATTCGAAAAGTTTATAACCGGAAAGCCGATGGAGTTCGCACCTATTGCATCATCCAGGTTCTGCGGTATCTGCCCGATCACCCACGCGAGCGCATCCACCGATGCGATCGACAGGGCGCTCGGCATCACCCCACCCAAGGATGGAGTAGTTATGAAGCACCTGTGCAACATGGGCAACAAGCTCCACAGCCACCCCCTCCACAACCTGCTACTGCTGCCGGACTTCGCCAAGGACCCGAACGCTGCGCTCGCCGCAACCGTCAGGATCCAGAAGCTGAGGAAGATCGGGCAGAACATCGTAGATATCACGGGTGGAGAAGCAATCCACGCCCCGAACATTCGCGTCGGCGGCATGAAGCACAATATCTCCGAGGCAGCCAAGAGGAAGATCCTCGAAAGCCTGAAGGCATACGAGCCCATCATGAAGGAACAGAACGAGTTCATGCTCAACTGCTTTAAGAACTCCGACGTTCCCAAGACGCTCGGCGTCCACAATAACGAGCTAATGGCCACTGACCTGCACTACGGCAATGCTGACCTGTTCGAGCAGGAATACTTCTACAGGTTCTCCGAGATCACCCCACGGTCCTGGTACCCCAGGATCGATGTCGGCGAGGACGCCTGCGGCACTGCACCACTAATCGGCGGCAAGGCAGTCGAGGGCGGCCCGAAGGCAAGGATGACCCGGTTCGCCGACTTCGGCGCGAAGGACACCTTCGGCTTCGACCCGAAGGGCGCAATGGCTATCAACATCGCGAGACAGATGGAGATCCCATTAACACTCGCCAAGGCAACCGAACTCACCACCCAACTCGACACCACAAAGCCGACAATGCAGAAGCCACCCGAGAGCGGCGGCGATGGACAGAGGCTTGGTGTCGGACCGCAGGAAGCCCCCAGAGGCGTCAACGTCCACACCGCGAAGGTCAAGGACGGCAAGATCGCCTATTACAACTGTCTTGTAGCGACGACCTGGAACATCCTGACCGTTGGCCCGGCCTGCCAGGGGCAGCACTACAAGTGGGCTGAACACGTTGTCAGAGCCTACGACCCCTGCGTATCCTGTTCGACACACATGATCGTGATCGACGAAGAGGGCAAACTTGTTGCCGAGGGCAACATATGATGTTGGAACCGGAAACGCTAGTAGTTGGCTGTGGAAACGTCCTATTCCAGGACGATGGATTCGGTCCTCGAGTCGCACAGGAACTCTTAAAATTCGAGTTACCGCCTGGCATCAGAGTAATAGATGGAGGTACGGGTGCACCGCACCTCATCTTTACCCTGCTCGACGAGACCTGCAAGAAACTCATCATCTTGGACTGCATCGACTGGAAAGCGAAACCCGGAACACTGCGAAAGTTTTCCGTGGATGAGCTACCGAAGGGCAAGTTTATCGACGCCCATAACTGGACCCTGTCCGAGCCTTTACACAAGATCAAGGACAAGGTCGACATCGTGGTCATTGGATGTCAGCCGGCGAAAGTTTCCGAACCTGATATCGTCTGGGAACTCACAGAAGAAGTAGAAAAAGCGATTCCCCAGGCCATAAAAATAGTATTCGAAGAGCTAGGGATCGACTATGGGAATATTCGACAAAGTGAAGGGGATCATATCCGGGGCGCCGAAAGTGGAAACTAGTACGGCGACACCCGCACAAACTAAATCGGAGGAAGTAAAAGTGGCTAAGCCAAAAGTTGCATATGTTCATTTAAGCGGCTGCACAGGCTGTCTCGTATCTCTTGCGGACACCTACGAGAAGCTGCTTGATATCCTGGGCGCAGTGGACATGGTATACAACCTGACACTCGCGGACGCCAGGGAATTGCCCGCGGGCAAGATCGACATCTCGATCGTAGAAGGATCTGTCTGTCTTCAGGACGAACACAGCGTTCACCTGATCAAGGAAGCCAGGGAAAAGTCGGGCCTCGTTGTAGCGCTCGGCGGCTGCGCTACCACCGGCTGCGTGACCAACTACAGCCGTGGCGGCCAAGCCAACCAACCACAGCACGAATCCTACGTGCCCATCAACCGACTGATCAAGGTCGATGCATACATCCCAGGCTGCCCGCCAGCGCCGGAAGTCATATACAACTTCTGCATCGCGGCAGTCACCGGCGACATGGACTACCTCAAGCCGTTCATGGCCGGAGAGGTCGGCGGCTACCACTGCGGCTGCGACCTGCAGACCAAGATCGTCCAAAACTCCCTGTGCATGGGCTGCGGCACCTGCGCATCATCCTGCCCCACCAGGGCCATCGACATGGAGTTCGGAAGGCCGAGCTTCAGCCAGACTCGCTGCGTGAAGTGCGGCGCATGCTTCGCAGCATGTCCAAGAAGCTTCCTGCCAGTTGAGCAGATACAGAAGAAGCTTATGGTGTGAGGTGACTGATATGGCATTCGGAAAATACAAGGAAGTAATGGCCCTCAAGGCCAAGGACAACAAGATCACCGGCGTCGCACAGGACGGCGGTGTAGTAACAGCAGTTCTCTGCTATGCGCTCGACCAGGGCATCATCGACGGCGCCATCCTCGCCGGCAAGAGTGACACCCCCTGGCTGCCCAAGCCAGTAGTCGCCACCACCAAGGAGGAGATCATCGCTACCGCGGGCACCAAGTACACGGTCAGCCCCAACATGGCCGCCATTAAACACGCGGTCCGGGAGAACGCGCTGGACAAGGTCGCCATCGTAGGCACCCCCTGCCAGATCTACGCAGCCCGCAAGATGCAGCTATACCCGTTCGGCGCTAGACACGTCAGCGACAAGATCGCCCTGACCGTCGGTATCTTCTGCACGGAGAACTTCTCCTACGCAGGCCTGAAGACCATCATCGAGGACCACTGCAAAGTGCCTATCGAGTCCGTCAAGAAGATGGAGATCGGCAAAGGCAAGTTCTCGGTCAAAGCCGCCAAGGACGTG
>DATHCY010000206.1:0-6667 GCA_035319305.1 Methanocella sp. | reverse complement strand
GGGAAAGGGTTATATATAAACTACGAATAATAATATGTGACTAATTTTGTGTCCATTATTAAGGGGAGTTTTGATGGAAGACAAACAGTATAAAGGCACTACTACCATCGGAATAATATGTGATAAAGGAGTGGTCCTGGCTACCGAACGCAGGGCTACAATGGGCAATTTCATTGCAAGCAGAGATGCCCAGAAAATTTATAGGATCACCGATAACGCGGCGATGACCATTGCAGGTTCTGTGGGCGATGGTCAGCGACTGGCGCGCATCCTGCAGGTCGAAGCCAAGCTATATGAACTGAGGCGTCATGGCGGCATGTCGATCAACGCGCTATCTATGCTCCTTTCTAACATCCTGGCAGAAGTGCGCTACGCGCCTTACTATGTCCAGGTATTGATCGGCGGCGTCGATAAAGCGGGGGCAAAAATCTACTCGCTGGACCCGCTAGGCGGCCGCATTGTGGAGGAAAAGTTCGTCTCCACCGGCTCAGGCTCGCCGATCGCGTACGGCGTGCTGGAAGACCGCTACAAGCCTGGCATGAAGGTGGAGGACGGTGTGGAGCTCGCGGCCAGAGCGCTGGAGTCGGCGATGAAAAGGGACTCCGCCTCAGGCAATGGCATGCAGTTCTGTGTAATCACTACGGAGAAGTTCGAAATATTCGAGAGAGAGATCAGCAAACAGGTCATCAACCGTTGATCTGCCTGCAATCTCTTTTTTCTTATGTCATAGGAGAAAAAACGATGACCATTGACGACGTTTTACATGATTTACGGACGAAAATATCAGAAAAGCTGCCAAAGGGTATTACGATCTCCGGCCTGGAGTTCGAAGGGCCCGAACTGGTTATCTATACAACTGAGCCTAGGGCGTTTGCTGATAACGGCGATATCATACGATCGCTGGCCAAGGACCTGCGAAAGAGGATTGTAGTCCGGCCGGACCCCAGGATGCTGGTGGATGCTGAGCAGGCGATCGAAAAGATCAAGGGTATTGTGCCGGCTGAGTCCGGCCTCAGCGACTTCATATTTGACACCGACACCGGTGAAGTTATTATTGAGGCGGAGAAGCCGGGCCTTGTCATTGGCAGGCACGGTTCCACGCTTCGGGAGATCACCAAGCACATCGGTTGGACGCCCAAAGTCGTCCGCACACCGCCCATCGAATCGACCACTGTGAAGAACATTCGGCAGTATCTACGCTCGGTGAAAGACGAGCGTAAAACCATCCTTAAGACCATCGGCAGGAAAATCCACCGGCCCATCTCGACCAAGGACCAGTGGATCCGCGTAACTTCGCTGGGCGGCTGCAAAGAGGTCGGCAGAAGCTCGTTCCTGCTGAGCACGCCGGAAACCAAAATTCTCATTGATTGCGGTGTCAACACGGGCGCCGAGAGCAATGGGACGCCGTACCTCTACGTGCCGGAAGTAAGCCCGCTTTCCAACCTTGACGCGGTCGTGATCACCCATGCTCACCTGGATCATTGTGGCATCGTGCCCCTGTTATTCAAGTATGGCTATGAAGGCCCACTGTATATGACCCCACCTACTAGGGATTTGATGGGGTTGCTGCAGCTCGACTACATCGAAGTAGCTAACCGTGAGGGTAAGCGGCCACCATACGACTCGGCGTTGATCCGGGAGGCGCTGAAACACACCATTACGCTCAACTACGGCGACGTAACCGATATCGCCCCGGATGTGAGGCTGACCTTCTATAACTCCGGCCATATCCTCGGCTCGGCGATCTCCCACTTCCATGTGGGCGAAGGCCTCTACAATGTGGCGTTCACCGGCGACTTCAAGTATGAGAAGACTCGCCTGTTCGACCCGGCGATCAACAACTTCCCCAGGGTGGAGACGGTCATCATGGAGTCTACATACGGCGGTATGCATGACATGCAGCCATCCCGGAAGGAAGCCGAGCTTGAGATCCAACAGGTAATCAAAACTACCCTTGCCGGGGGCGGAAAGGTTCTGATCCCGACATTCTCGGTGGGCAGAAGCCAGGAAGTCATGATCGTGCTGGAAGAGGCCATCAGGCGCGGTTACATCGATAACGTGCCGGTTTACCTTGATGGTATGATCTGGGAGGCTACAGCGATCCATACCACTTACCCGGAGTACCTGAATATGGAGCTACAGGATATGATCTTCCACAAAGGCCAGAACCCATTCCTGTCGCCCTCTTTCGTACAGGTCGATTCGTCGCAGAAGCGTGAGAAGATCCTTCAGGACCCCTCGCCATGCATCGTGCTTGCCACCGCAGGCATGATGAATGGCGGGCCTGTCCTGGAGTACTTCAAGACGTATTGCGCTGACAGGAGGAATATGCTGATCTTCGTTGGCTATCAAGCCGAAGGCACGATGGGCCGAAGGATCCAGAAGGGCTGGAACGAGATCCCCATCTCGGCCGGCGGCAAGACCGAGATCATGAAGATCGACATGCAGGTCACCACAGTTGACGGCTTCTCGGGCCACTCGGATCGCCGTCAGCTCATGGAGTATGTACGGCGCATGGATCCCCGACCAGAACGCATTATCACTAACCATGGTGATGAGAACAAGTGTCTGGATCTGGCCAGTTCGATCTATAAGAAGTACAAGCTCGAGACCAAGTCTCCGATGAACCTGGAAACGATCCGGCTGATCTGAGCGAGAGTCCAGCAGGTAGCTCCGAGGTTGGTAATTGACCATCCGGCAATACTATATTGAATCAAGGTGCAATAGCATGTGAGGATAGTACTGTGACGTTTCTACCTGCAATGAATAGGGACGAGATGGAGCGAATGCTGGGGGAGGAGCGAGTTGGCCGCATCGGGCTCAACGACGAGCGCCAGCCATACGTCGTCCCTACAGATTTCGCCTACATGGATGGAGCAATCTATATACATACGCCATCGAACGGCCGAAAAGCCCGGCTGGCCCGGGACGATCCCCATGTTTGCTTCGAGGTGGACCGATACAACGAGGCGGTGACAGACTTTCGCAGCATCCTCGTCAGAGGGGAAATCAGGGAGGTTTCAGATTCTGCCGAGCGCAGGAGTGCCATGGATATCCTTAAAGAAAAGGCGGTGAAGTCTGGCGATCTAACGGAATATACTGTGAGTCCTGACTCCTTCTCCAGGATCCTCGTCCTACGCATTGACATCAGCGAGATGAGCGGCATCCGTTCGCCTCTAAACGGCGAAGGGCACCATAAAGCAAGGGTGCCACCTCACTGATCGTTCTCTTCCTAATCGATTTTTCCCGGCGTTCCCCTGCAGGTGCAGGTTCGATCTATCGGCAGTATGGCCAAGCAGCCGACGACGTAGCTGGCGAGCAGGCTTTCGATCTGTTTCATAGCCATGAGCACTTCCTCGTGGGATATCGCCTTGGAGACACCGGCTGCGTAGTTGGTCGCGACTGAGATGCCCGAGTAGCACATGCCGAGTTCCCGGGCCAGCACAACCTCCGGCACTCCGGTCATGCCCACCACGTCACCGCCCAGCATTGTGAACATCCTGATCTCGGCGGCGGTTTCAAATCGGGGTCCTTCGGCACATACATATGTTCCCCTGTTATGCAGCCTTATGCCATCTCTAGGTGCCGATAGGATGCAACTCCGCATTTCCCCGCAGTATGGCTCGGTCATGTCTGTATGGGCCACACAGCCCTCCTCATCGAAGAATGTGATCGGCCGGGTTTTGGTGAAATCCAAAAACTGATCCAGCAGTACAAAATCGCCCGGCTTCACGGCCTCACGCATGCTGCCCACGCTGGATAAGCCAATGATCCGCTCCACTCCAGTCCCTTGCAGCGCCATTATGTTGGCCCGGTAGTTGATCTTATGGGGAGCACAGGTGTGGCTCTCCCCATGACGGGGCAGAAATACGAACTCCATACCCTTCTCGTTCTCGTAGAAAAACAGTGTGGCCTCGCCGTACTTCGTGTTGACCGTCCTTTTCTCCCTTAACCTGCAGCCCGGCACACTGTAGAACCCGCTGCCGCCGATGATCGCCATCCGGGGCATAGACGGATATTGGGTCGCATTCGAATAAAAGGCTTCCGCAGTCTCCCGGGTTACTCGAGACGGCCCGATTCATTCCAGCAGCAAAAGCATGAACGTGGGGAACATCTCGGGCGTCAGTATCTTCTTATCCGTGAGCACGCGCATCTCCATGCCAGCGTTCTTCGCCGTGGCGAACACATCAATGCCCGCGGACTCCATCGACGGCCTGGCCTTTACCGGGAGTTTGCATTTGGTCTGACCGACTGCGCCATCGGCGATACCGACACCTTCCTCCAGCGCGCAGACCTCGCACCTGTAGCACCTGTGGGCGCCGTACAGGAGCGCCTTGTAATAGCCGGAGAGAAACGCGTGCCGTTCCATGTCGAAGCCGGCATCGCAGATCTTCAGGCTGACCTTTTTTACTGCGCTGGTCAGGCTCGGAGGCGGGTACGTATCCAGGCCCAGGAACCCGTCGTACCTGATGAGGTAAGCGATCTCGAACTCGTCCAGGACTTTCCTCGTGTCCTCCGGTGTCGGGCTGTAGGGTGGGCAGGTCAGCCGCTCGCCGTAGTGTTTGCAGCCGAACTGGCACTTCTGCCGTACCCAGTGGGCGGTGACTACTTTAGAAGGCTCGACAGGCACGAACACCGATGCTCCGCTGTCCTTCGCCATCTTTTCCAGCTCAGTCTCTATTTTCCGCCTGGTCATGAGATCACTCGTTGGAACATGGTGCTGTTGCTTGAAATATTTATGCTCGATCGTAAAAGCTTGCCGAACATGTATTGTATGAGAAGTATTTAGATGGAATGGGGCAACGACTAACCGGGTCCTTCTCAGGTCTGATTTCTCTCGCAGGGTCTTCATCCTCCTGATGCTCGTCTGTGCGGCCTTCCTGATCTTGCTGGGGGCGAGGTTTGATGAGCCCCTTTTCTTGGTGGGTGCTGTCGAGGCCCACGTTCTGCCCGGGCGTTTCATCGAGTGGGTGGGCGCGGTGGAAAGGCAATTACGTGAAGGCGTTGGGACAGGCGGGCAGGGCATGTTCCCTCGGCTCCGGCCGGTTCGAAGCACGGCGGGCGCTGGCCATGAGTCTCCTGGTTAACGACAAGATTGAGAAGGCCCGGATGAGATCGCAGAAGCCCTGAGGCTTTACCCTGGTGACGCGGAGGCTTATCTCGTAAAGTCTATGCTGACGGTGGATAATGGTGAACGACAGAGACTCCACGCTAAAGCTATCCCCATAAAGAAAAGCCTAATGTTCTCAGCCCTGAGTTCCTTCAAGTGCAGGTGTTGGCAGTAGTAAATGGCTAAAGCTATTTATAGTAACCTTGGTTACTATTGTTTGGATTGAAAAACTATGGCTGGCGGTGCTACGAAAGAAAACATGTTAGAAGAGCCGCCTGTAAGAAGGGCAGGTTTCTTTAGGTTCGTAGAGAGGACTTTGAATAAATTTTCACGCCGTTTGAAGAAGCCGATCGGCAAGGACTTGTATCTGAATACCGCTGTCGGAACGGTCCGGGTCTTCGCCTATAACTTGGAAAGGCTGAGGGGCTTCCCCTGTCTGTCAACATCTGTGGCAGTGGCTTCACTCTCGAAGACGCTGAGGTTGGACAACTTCTTCATGATAAATATCGCTAACAATGCCAGCGTCAAGGTCATGAGCATCGACTATAGCCTTTCCCCGGAAGCGCGAGTGATCTCACGCATCCTGGGTGAAGCATCGAGCCAATAAAAGGTTTTATCGTGTCTTACCACAACTTTCATTATATGGATCTTGAATCCTGCCCTGAGGACCTTCAACAAAAGCTAAAAGCCACCGACTGGGCTTCCATTTCTCCGGAGATCAGCAAAATCCTCGCCGGCCCGAGCTTTTACATGCGCCAGGCGCAGCATAGCCACGAGAGAAAGCTTCGTGAGATGCTCAGCGGTTTTGACTTGACGGAGACGCAGTTTATGCTCCTGGCCGGACTGATGGTGATGACAAAGAGTGGGGGGGCGGTCACTCAGATGGACTTGGCCAGTCTGTTCAACTTCGATAAGATGCTGGTGTCCAAAGTCCTGCGAACGCTGGAAAAGAAATGTCTGGTCGTCCGGGAAAAACATCCTGCGGATAGCAGGGCGAAATCTCTGGTTGTAACGACTAAAGGGCTTGCGTCTGTCGATTCTGTGCTAAAGTTGGTTGTCAAGTTTGATGAGGACTACTTTTCTGTTCTTGACAACAAAGATGAGTTTATTCGGCAGCTTAAGAAGATACAGTGAGATTGCTTGTGTATTTGGCTATGTTGTCTTAAACCCAAAACTATAAATAGTAACCGGGTTTACTATATGCGCATAGTAACCACAGTTACCAAATAAATTATTGTGGTTTCTAACAGCGGCGACCTATCGAAGACCGACAAACGGCCACTCGATACATGCCAGCATATCCTATGGTGGAGAAAGTGAGAAAATGGAAAACGATACGAGTATCGTAACCGAAGAGTTTTCCTGTACAAACCCGGTTCCTTTACCGGACCGAATGAGCGTACAGAGCATCACCGCGGAGGCCTACGAAAAGCCAGCGCTGCAGACTTGCAACTCCATGGTAAGGGAATGTGGTGATGACTATGTCCATATTTAAGAAGTTAGGTGAGTTGATTACTAGACACCCATTGGCGGTTGTCACCATCTGGGTCGTCATTC
>DATHCY010000205.1:0-9984 GCA_035319305.1 Methanocella sp. | reverse complement strand
GAGAAATCCCCAGGCACCCTAGATATCACTCATAACCAGTACGCTTGTACTCCGGCCGACGACATCAATGTCATACCTGTTATCCCTCAGGATAGTAATGCGACCAGCCCGACCTCTAACAAGGCCTACGTTTCGCTGCTCAATGGGCAGATCATGGGCTACGGATATGCCAGCTCTCTGCAGTTTCGCGACCGGGATTTCGGGTATCCTCTCACCGTCGTGATCAAAGAAGGCCACTTCGCCCTGCTCACCGGACTGCTATCATCCTTTTTGACCATCGTGATTGGCCGGCTAGTGCTGCAGTTCAAGAAAAATAGCCGGTAATGATGGATATGTGAAAGAAAAAGCCCGCCGACCAGTCCCGGCAGGCTTTATGCGATATAACGCTCCCTTTACCCGAGCGGATCCTGTCCGATCTTCTGAGTCATCTTCTCCAAGACTTCCTTGCGCATGCCCTCGACGAACTTGATCGAGCCCACGACTAAGTGGCCGCCGCCGCTGACGCCGCCCCCCTTGATTTCCTCGCGCAGTTCCCGGACCATCCGCGGAATATTCATCTGCACGCCCCTACTTCGAAGCACTGCAAAATCGGGTCCGAAGCCCAGTGTAATGATCGGCTTGCCCTCGTTCTTTTTGCACATACGATCGTGGATCTCGCCGGTCATCTTACCCGGAGGCGGGAAGGTAAATTTGTGGGCGAATAGCTCCACATCGATCACATGCAGTATAGCTCCGTTTGGCAGATCCATGATTTTGAGGTGAGGTATGGACGCGTCCATCTGATCGCCGATCATCCTGTCCGCATGTTCGGTAAGAAGGTCAACGATCTGCCGGTGGCGCTGTCGATCCCCTAAGTTGAGGATATCGTTGACGATCCCGCGGCCGTCATTATACCGCAGCCAGAACTGCTCAAAGTCTAGCGCCAGGGCGATCTTCTTTAGTTCATCCTCTGTGTACTTATCCTTAACCAGCTCTAGGTACTTCGCCCGCTCAGGGGCCTCGGACCGGTCTCCTACAGCCGCCACGGCCGCGATGTGCCTAATCTCATCGGTGACCGCCGGGTTGATCATCCGGGCCAGCTCCATGCCCAGCATGCCCGCTGTGATCCCGAAATCTCCACCCGCATGATACGGGTTCACATGGCCTTTCAGGTACGGATCCACGATCGCATCCGGGTGATGATGATCGACGACTAGGAGATCGATGTTATAGACTTTAGTATATTTGTAGGCATCGATATCCTCCTCAGTAGAACCATTATCCATGAGCACGATCAGCGGCATGCGCTGTCCGAACCGCTGATTGTCCTCCAGGGCCATGACCAAGTCCTTGTTCACGTCCTCCAACTCATAGAACGGCGCTTTGGATGGCGACCGGGAGAAGAAGTGGTGCTCTGCGTCCGCATCCCCCTGCTCACGGATCAGCGGCAGGCAGGCCCTCTCCACCGCCACGCCTGCGCAGATACCGTCCGCATCAGCGTGATGTCTGATAATGATCGGTTCGGACTTTAAGATCGCCTTGCGGATATGCAGGGCAACCTGTTCCATCTGCGGCCTGAGCTTCTCCAGCACTTCGCTTTGTACCAAAAAGTCCACGCGTTTCGGGGCCGCCCTACTGTCGATGGCCTCCTCGATGACTCCCTTTACCTTCGCTGCATCCTCGCCCGAGAGCTTTTTCATGTCCAGCACTTCTAGCTGCAGGCCGTTGTTTCGTTTGGTCACTTCGCCGACGACCTTAACCATGTCCTCTAGCCCGATCTCCGGGAAAGCCCTCATGCCCGCTTCGACAAAAGCCGCGCAGGACACGGAGCCCTCCTCATCGGTGACAGTGAAGATGGTCGGACCGCTGGTCTGCTTAACCTGGACTACTTCGCCACTGACGCTTACCAGCTTATTGACAAACCTGCCGACGTCGCCCGACTTTGTCCGAGGAAGGTTTTTATCCACCTCTATCACCTGGTATGAGGCAAGTTTCTGAGGGAGGAGATCGAAGTTACCATTGGGCTTAATAGAGTTGATCTTCACCACGACCTCTTCACCGGGCACATAGGGCCGGTGGACGTTGCTCGAGTGCAGGAGGCCTTTCGTCCGGTCATTCAGGTTAATGAAAACGCCGAAGTCCGCCAGGTTAGCAACCCTACCCAGATATACTTTTCCGACCTCGATGTCAGAGACATCGCAGGCCTGCGTTAGCTTGTAGACCACATAGATCCCCTTGCAGTTTTCGCACACCGTACCACCCGGGAGCGCCGGCCTGCCGCAGATCTCGCAATCTGCCAGCATGCCCGTTCCCGCACAGTCCTTGCATTTCTCCCGCTCCTGTAGCTTGCCGCTTCCCTTGCACTTCGGGCAAAAGCCGCTGAGCATCCCCTTGAGGTCCTTCTCGGACATATTCATAAGGTTCATGCTCTTTACCCTACCCTGGCCATGGCAGGCGGGGCAGGTCTGCTCGCCCTTGATAACATAACCCTTTCCCTGACATGTCGGACATTCAGTACTCATGATAATAACCCTGTGTAAATTTGTTCGCGAAGCACATTCAGAGTATTTATTATATATTTTCCTATCACCGGTCGTCGCTTTTGCTGCACGATTTAGCCTCCGGCCGCGTCGACAACAATACCAGATAGATCGGCTCTGCGGATAAAGCGTTGAATCGCACGAGGCACTACTCTATGACGCTTCTGGATATATAAATATGCTGAGAATTTGTGCTATGTTAGCATGGAAAGGAGATTGCACTGGAGCCCGCGCATGGCAACGAACACCAATGCAATGACCCCGATCCAAAGCTCACTCGTACGTTACCCGATCCAGATACATATAGGTCTCCTCAGCAGGAGATCTAATGACCCGGGTCAAGATCATCCCCGTGCCCGTCTCGTAGACGATATCGTACTCGGTGCCGTTGGAATTCGCTTTTGCCTGCAACGTCGTTGCCTCCTGGTACGTTATCCCGTTCAAGTCGTACGGGCCACTGGCTACCGATGTGTATGATTCGCCATTCGGGCCTTTGATCGAGGCTTCCGACTTATCCGGGTTGATCCAGAACCGGTATTTGTCCGTGCTTCCGTCCTGGAACGTCCAGTTGGTCTTCAACGATGTAGCATTCGAACTGGTGCCCGTCGTCATGAGGCTGCCAGCGAAGGTATCACCATTTACCGATTCGACCTTATACTTCAGCACCGAATGGATCGGGTTTCCCTTCTGCCCATCTTTCGATGCCTCCGAATAGACATTATAGTAAACAGTCAATCCCGTCCTAATCCAGTCCGGTAACAGCTTCGAGGAGCCCTGATCATTCGTGCCGTGAGACACACTACTGTTATGGTCGCCGTTACCAGGACCGCTACACCCGCTCAATACAAGTGATAGCAGGATGATTGAAAATAACATCAATACTTTAAGCTTCATCAGACGGATGCCTCAGTGATATCGCCTATGTATATCGACGGCCATAAGCCTTTTTATTTCAAATTTGAAATTAACATCGATGAATTACTCGTTGATTCCATGTTACACATGTACTTTAATCGCTTGTACAGTAGGGTATTATTATAAACATTCCATCTGAATATTCCATGAGGAGCATTATGGTTGTAATATCAGATGCAGAGAGGGAAGTGTTGATGTACCTCAAGTCATCGCTGCACCACAACAGGTTCCAGGGTGTGAATGCCAGCGAAATCTCCAGCAACATCGACAGGCCGTTAAAGGATGTGCTCGAAGCCTGCGAACTGCTGGACCAGAAGAACCTCGCTGACATCGAGAACCGGGAGATGGCAGGAGGAAAAGCGAAGGGCCTAGAAGTCCACATCACCAACAAAGGCCTAGACTATCTGGTGAAGGAGAAAGGCATACCTCTGTAAGATACATTAAAGACATCATATCCAGTTAACCTCCCTTTTTTTATTTTCGCGTTTAGCCGATACTTTTATCATACATGAAAAGTACTCTATTGCAGCGATCAGTATCGGGCCTGTGGTCTAGTCGGCTATGACGTCGCCTTCACACGGCGGAGGTCAGGGGTTCGAATCCCTTCGGGCCCATTTGCTCACTTACCTTTTTACCATCGCTTTTTTCGCTCGCCGCTCAGCTCACGGGTAAGCACCCCGATGAAATCCTGGTGCTTCTTGAGAATCTCGTGCCAGTCGTGGCCCTTCCCAGTCATGACATACCCGTCTTCCTTATTGCCCGAAATCAAGTCGTTCTCCAGGAGAAACTCGATCGTGTGGTCGGTCTGGTACTGGTTGCCAGCCCTTCGGTAGACATCGTACCACAACGCCTTTCCCTTCTGGACCTGGGACGTCTCGATGATGTCAAGGTATTCCTTTAATCTTGCCGCCGCCCGGGATGGGGGTGGGGACGAGCTTCGGGGCATTATATGATCCCTGCCCCTATTTCCTGGCACGATTCTTCCTAAATTCCTTGAGCCTGATGTCCTGTTCCAGCGAGAACAGGGTCCTGTACTTAACATTGAGCCAGAATGACCGGCGGAAGACGAAAAGGCCGGCTGCGATGGGAATCAGGTTGACGAAGATCAACCATATGAGGATGGTACCATAGTCCGACGCGGCAATGCCGTGGGTTTCGATGATGTATAAATCCATACCGAAACTAAAACCCAGCAGATAAAGCCCAAGCATCTGGTAGGCCTCCACACTCTCGTGCAGATCCGTGGCGATGGTCCTGGCATCCTTAGACAGCTCATCGTATACAGCATTCAACGTTTTTAGTTCCCAGTCTATATTCTGGTCTTCGTCCGCCATGCGGTTCACCGGTATAACCGTATGGAGGTTCGAATATATCCGGCTAGTCCTATACATTAAGGCGCCTTTATATCCACATCGAGATTGAGCGCATCCAGCTCGGATAACCTAAAAGTTATTCCTCAGGCTGCACGTGGCTCTTGCTGCATTCCCGGGCCATACATATATCGCAGTGATCCCCATTATCGCAGGGCTCTACGTGGATGATCACGCTGCACCGGGGGAACCGCCCTTTGATGTCGTTCTCGATGTGATCGGCCAGGTTATGGGCCTGCTCGATGGATAGCTCCCTGGATACAACGAGGTGCAGGTCGATGAACCGGTCCGAGCCGGACCTTCTCGTCCGCAGTTCGTGGAACCCCACGAACTGTTGGGAGTGATCCTTGATGATATTCTCGATATCCCTCTCTTCCTCCGGCGGCAGGTGTACATCCATCAGATCCCGGGCCGACTTGATCGTCAGGTCCAGCGCGGCCTTCAGGATGAATAGCGCCACCAGGATGGCGAAGATCGGGTCTAGGATCGCGAAGCCCGTCAGCTTTATAGCGACCAGGCCGGCGAAGATGCCGAAGGACGTCAGCACGTCGGTGCGCAGATGCAAAGCATCGGCCTCAAGCGCGATGCTTTCGGTGCGCTTCGCAGCCTGCATAAGTTTCCGTGACACGAAAAAGTTCACAGCGGTCGAAATAAGCATGATGACTATGCCCAGGCTGACATCCTGTATGACCTCCCCGCGGGAGATCCTGCCGAACTTGTCGTAGGCTTCCAGGATGATCATTCCGGCGGCAATGAAGATCAGAATCGCCTCGATAGTTCCCGAGATGTTCTCCATCTTACCATGCCCGAATTTGTGGTCCTGGTCAGGCGGCTTGCTGGACGATCTCACCGAGAAGTAGGCGATGACCGCTGCGATCAGATCGATGCCAGAGTGTATCGCCTCAGATATCACGCTGACGGAGCCGATCGTCGTGCCCACGCCGAGCTTCAGGATGACCAGCATCAGGTTGGATAACACCGAAATGCGGGCGACATTCGTTTTTTCCCTGTTTAATTCCTCTATAGGACTATTCATCGTTTCTCACGGTCGCCAGTAAAATATTCGGTATGCGCTCATTATATTTAGGATTATTGTCGGTAAGCGACGAGCACCATTCTAATTGCATATTATTCGGTTAAACTTAACCCCGTTAAGCGCCGCTGGCGGCTCCTGCAATGGTAATTGTTATAAGCGGAGAATCACTTATAGAATTGGGGCTGTAAGGTTGGTGTAAACCCGGTCGTTTTAGCCCGGGGCGAATCCAACCCTTCGATTCCAGCGTATATTACTTTCAATCATATGTGATGAAGCATATATGGTTGTAAGTCGTATGCTAAGTTTAGTCGGAGTAGCGTATAGCATGATGTTGTCGTACAAGTATCGGGCGTATCTGAAGGTGGATCGGGATGAATGCCGCTGTGAATATCCTCAAAAAAGGATTGATGTTCTTACGGACCGGTTCCCGGCCTCAACCTGCGGAGAAAGACGCCCCTACCGTTCTCGTTCGAGAAAATGGCGAGCATCTTTCAATGAAACAGGAAACCACAACCCTTCAGGACGTGGTAGTTCACTACTATAAATTGACCGGAGATATCAGGGATGATCGAAGATCCTGGCAGCAATGAAATGACAGTACGGGAGTTTCTGGACAACCTCAGGGACATCAAGGGCTATACCAGCATCACCAGTGCGCTCAGCGACGAATACTTAGCGGACCATAACCGGATGATCTTTTACGATGGCGACATCCTAGAATACCAGGTTGGCACCAACAGGATCGTAAAAGCTGTGGTCGATGGCGACGATCTTGCCATCAGAAAAGACGGCGTCGACTATACCGGCGCAAGAGCCAGGGCGTTATTCAGCGGCGACCGGGAATTCAAAGCATGGAAGAAGACCTGCGACGGGGACCGGAATGTACTAATCAGGGAATCATGCGCCACGCTGCAGATCTTCCACGTCAACCACGTTTATGCGCTGAAAGAGCTTCAGCTTCCTAAAGAATACCTGTTCAGCACCGTGAAAGAGCTGATGTCATTCATCCTCTCCCGTGATTTCGAGGCGGCCCAGGCGCGATACATGCCATATAAAAACGCGTAGCGCTGATGAGTGCTGCAGGTCGGATCTTGAGAGAACTGCAGCGGGCATCCTAATGAGGTGGCACCCTCCCGGTGGCACCCTCCCTATAGACAAGATATATCTACTTTAAGCGGTTTTTTTGGGTGTAATGGATGGCATCTTCATAATGGGGCTGGTTGCAGGGGCGCTGACTACTGGCAGCACCATCCCTCAGATCATAAAAATCATCCAGAACAAATCATCGGGCGACATCTCGACGCTCTTTTTCATGATCATGGCCACGGGCATGCTGCTCTGGCTGGGGTATGGAATCCTACGCTCGGACCTTGTGATCATGATATGGAATGCTTTGAGCCTCAGCCTCTGTATCCTGATACTGGCGCTCAAGAGAATTTATCCGTGACATTCCCTATACCACCTTGATATTGTAAAAAGGCCTTTGGTCTTCTTTTTATTGGGCGAGTCATCTGTGAAATACGTGTTATCCAGTTTTCGTGCTACCCCGCGGGAAACCCCTGTAAGGGAACACCAAAGCTCAGCAAATCATTAAATGTTGTTATCTACTATGCCGATCGGCATGTCCTTTTTCATCGGCACCGTGATGCTCTTGAAGTATGGCGGGTACCAGATATATCCATCCATCCTCACCGGGTCGCGGAAGGTGATTTTATTCCCTTCCAGTCCGGCGATCACAACGTACGAATGATATCTCATGCGACGTAGCTCCGGGCTATCCTCATAGTGAACGCCTTGCTCCAGGCCCGTGGCTTTTCCATATGCAACAGGGTTCGCCGGACCTTTGAGAAAGCTGAACCAGTAGATGAAAAGCGAGTTCGGCGTCTCCTTCATGATCAGCCATCTCATCGGGTTCATGGCCGGAATCGCTATGCCTTCAACTTTCCGGCTGATATACGCCTTCAATCCCGTGCTCGCCAGGATGATCGCAATGAAGAATACGGTATAGGGCCAGGGGGAGCTTGCATGCCCGGTTGCTATCAGGGCAATATATGCAACGCTGCCGACGGTTAGAAACACGTTGGGGCCTCCCATGACACCCAACGTGTATTTCCGGTCGCTGAGTGGGTAGAGAAGTGGTATTCCCGGGTAAGCCAGATAATCCAGCAGCACATGCGATAAGGCTCCCAACATCGCTGCTCCGAATATTGGTGCCGGACCGGCATGCAGATAAGCAGGCCAGATCGCCGGGATCACGAACAATCCGGGGATCGAGAATATAATGGATGTGATTACCGCTCCTGCCAAGCTGTGGGTAACGCCGCCATGGGTAAAAATATAGAGCCCCGGGTTGCGATCGGAAAATCTTTGGAAGACCACGTCAATATCTGGAGTGACAGCGCCTAGGATCGCAAACGGGATCAGATCCCATCGGCCTGTCACTCCGAAAATAATGGATATAACCAACGCGTGTGTCAGGCTGTCCACAGCCAAAATGACGGTGCCCTAGGATAAATATGTTTTTAAATCTGGCAGACTACCCGTCATTCGAACCTATTACCGTGCCCGTTGTCCATAGCCAGAATCACGGTGTAAACAGACCCTGTTCGGGCCTTTTAGGGCAGTTCGGGCAGTTCGGACACCCGGCCCCGCCGCAATTCATGCATCCCGGTCCTCCCGGGTTCTGCGGCGTACCATTGTAGCCCGGGCATCCCGGGCAGTTCGGGCATCCGTAACATCCCGGCTCTCCAGGGGTCTTATTTGGCGCCCCCGGACAGCCTGGGCACCCTGGGCATCCCAGGCAGGAGCTCGAGGAGCCCGTATCGGGTAATACCGCTGCCGCCGGGATTACGCTACAGGCGAGCAGGACCGGAACTGCCATTATTAAGGCCATTGCGATCATTTTTTTAATATTATCCCCCGACAGCTCATAATAACGCTTAATAGAATAAGACGATCTGACGAAATCCACGGCCAAAATCCATCATGAACGGTCGTCCGGTACTGTGAAAGCCGTTGACACCGGCTCATATTCCTGGCGCGGTTTTCATCAGAAAGTAAATAAGGAAAATGCCAGTATTCAGGGGGTGAAAAGATCAGGGGTGAAAAGCCTCGCCTATTACTTTCATCCCACATTACTAACCTTTAAGTTTCAACAGGTGGAGTAGTCCACTTGATATCATCATGCACCTGATAATCACAGAAAAGAATGACGCAGCTAAGAAGATCTCCGCAATCCTGTTTCCCGACCGGATGCCGGAGCGGATCAGCGGCGTCACCTCGTACCGATCGAAGGCATCGGATGCCATTGTGATCGGGCTCGCCGGCCACATCCTAGAGATCGACTTCCCCCCTGAGTACCAGAAATGGAGCGCTGTGCCGCCACGAGGCCTTATCAGCGCGGCCATCATCGAAAAACCCTCCAGACAGGATATCGTATCAGCGCTGCTGATGCTGGGGCCGAGGGCGGACAGGGTGACCATTGCTACCGACTATGACCGGGAGGGTGAGATGATCGGCGCCGAAGCTTGTCGAATCATCAAAAAGGTGGCAAACCCCTCATTTGACCGGGTGAGATACAGTTCCTTCACCAGGGTGGAGATCACCCGGGCCTTCGCCAGCCCCGCAGCCATCGACTTCGATCTGGCCGCCGCCGGAGAATGCCGGCAGGAGATCGATCTCGTCTGGGGAGCGGCATTGACCAGATTCGTGTCGATCGCCGGCCATAAGTTTGGCAAAGAGTTCCTCTCAGTAGGGAGGGTGCAGACGCCGTTGCTGGCACTCATCGTCGACCGGGAAAAGGAGATCCAGGCGTTTACATCCAGACCATACTGGGAGATCGTCGCCACGCTGCTCAAGGATGATCGGTCATTTACCGCTTCCCACAAGAAGGGCCGTTTCGATAAAAAGGAAGAGGCTACGGTCATTCACAGGAAGCTCGGGAAGACCGCGGTCGTCAAAGACGTCAAATCAGAGCGCAAACGGGAGCAGCCCCCAATCCCCTTCAATACGACCGAGTTTGTCAAGGCCGCCAGCGCCATCGGCTTTACCGCTGCCAGCGCCATGCAGATCGCCGAAGAGCTATACATCAACGGACTGATCTCGTATCCTCGTACGGATAACACTGTCTACCCAGCGACGCTCA
>DATHCY010000204.1:0-3159 GCA_035319305.1 Methanocella sp. | reverse complement strand
AAATTTTTCGTTTGTATTTTGTTTTTCGCGATTATACGGTCGGTATACCATATAAAGATATATACCTGATAGAATCAGGTTTTGATGCCGGCTTTTACGCTCTGGATCGAGGAGAGGGTAAGTCCGGTGTACACAGAAAATGTTCCGAGCAGTGTTCCAAGCATGCCTACCATCGTATACCCGATCGAGAACTTGTTGGTGTCGTTGAATATGGTCAGCACTAGGAAAAGCATTATCATGCCGCCCAGGAGCACGATTAGCCCAGGTATACCGAAGAACAGCAGCGGTCGTTTCTGCGATATGAGCTTGACGATCGATCCAAGCACGCTGAAACCGTGCGATATTGGGTTATAGGTCGATCCGGCCACGTCATATCGTACATTGATCTGTACCTCGGCGATCTTCAGGTTCGCCTTCGCTGCATCCATCAGCATCTCGCTCTCGATGGCCATGCCGTTCTGCTGGAAGGAGAATGCTCCGAAGGTCTTCTTTGAGAAGGCCCTGAAGCCGTTCTGGCTATCGGTGATACCGGTGCTGCCGCCGGCTGTAGTCGCCATGGTGAGCACTTCCTGGCCTACTCTGCGATACTTCGGCACATGGTGCTCTCCCTTGACTAGGAACCTGGAACCGTTGACCATGTCGGCCTCGCCTTTAAGGATGGGCTCGATGAGTTGGGGAATTTCGTCAGGGTTGTGCTGGCCGTCGCCGTCGATCAGGACAAGGATATCAGCGTCCATCTCCTGGGCGTACTCGAACGCGTGTCTGATGCCTGCGCCCTTGCCCTGGTTCTGCTTGTGGACGACGACTTCCGCACCCGCCATACTGGCGATCTCAGCAGTCATATCCTTACTTCCGTCGTCGATGACCACGACATCATCGACGTATTGCAGCGATTTTAATACGACTGTGCCGATTGCTATCTCTTCGTTATAGCATGGAATGGCCACCAGCACTTTAGGCCTCTTCACGGCTAATTTTTCGGATGTCGGTTTATCGATCTTGCGCTGATGCGCATGCCTGACATAGGACACATTGCCCCCCCTGGACGAATGCGCTTCTATGTCGATTGTTTCTGGTATAGTAGCGGATGCCACTGTTCAGCCCCCCTGCTTGTTCATCTTACGAGTTTTGTTAGTATTATTTATATTGGACACAATAATCCGATTAATCCTATGCTGATTAATCCATATTAAAGCTTATGGTTTTGTAATTTAAAATTTCTAATTATAATGATTTTTTATGGATTATAAACAGTAAATTCTGCTATAAATGCGCCTATATGATTATTTTTTCGTAATTGGAAATAAAGTAATGTTTTACCTGAACTCCATTGTTCGTCATTATTACGACTTCTGCCCCATTGGAAAATCTAGGAGTGTTGTTCAATTCGGAAAAAAAGGCCGTTAGACAAGTTTATCTGGCTTCGGCTTTTTCGGTTTCGACCTCACTGGTCTTGATCTCTGTATATAGCGAGGTCAACTTTTCGATGAGGGATTCCAGCTCTGGTATGACCTTCTCACGTTCGCCGGGGCCAGAGGTCTTCGCCACCACCGCCAGCCGGTCGAGGTTCCGGTTGATCTTCTTGAAGCAGCCGTTCAGAACTTTGTTGTGGACCTGTTCTCTCCGTACATCTCCCGTAGAAGAGGCGTAGGACTCCATGAGCCCCCTGATGTCCGTAGCCATTTGCATGACCTCCGCATCCCTTTTCACGATCCGCAGGTACTCCAGCGCCTCTTTCTTATCCATCTCTCTGGTGCGGATCGCATCATACGCAGGCCGCTGTAATTCCGCAGGGAGACGGGCGATCTCCTCAATGATGTTTATATTCATCTCATAGACCGGATCGATTCCCTCTTCATCAGAAAATTTACTCCGAATAAATATCGCGGCTTCTCGGTCCTTTATGATTATGTCCTGTAGCTCGGGTGTGAGCCGTTTCGCAAGGCCTACTTTGGCGGAGACATAGTGCGGTGTCTTGCCAATGATCTCCGAAATTTCGTTGTACTTGTAATTGTAGTTTTCCTTTAGTTCCACGAACGCGCGGCCCAGTTCGACGTCGTCGATATCCTCGCGCTGCACGTTGGCGATGATCCGTTTAAATCGCGCATCCGCCTCGGTCTCATCGACGTCGATGATCACATCCCGGCCGACGATAAGTTCCGGCACTTTGAGTTCCTTGAGCGCCTGCAGTCGACGCTGGCCGTCGATGACCGTGTATCCGCCGGCAGATTTCCGCACGATGATCGGCTGGAGAAGGCCCACGTCAGCTATTGTGTCTTTTAGTTGAGAAACGTCAGAGTGTGTCCTGCGTAACTCCTTGTTGCTTGGTGTCACCTGATCGATCGGGATCATCGGATAATGGCTAAATCCGCTTATCTTTTTACCCACAGCTACATTCCCCCATATAAACCAAATAATTGGTTTATAGTCCTAATATTAAGTGTTTAAAGCTTATACTTTTCTCTCGCCCTTGTCTACGGTTTGCTGGAATGGCTGCTGATGGCTCGAATACGCCGACGGCTTTATCCCAGTATCCGACCGATAAAGGCCGACAGTATGCCCGATCGATTGGCAGGAATTATCACGGCGCATTCCGGCCTGCCCATCATTCTATTAGCGACATCCATTTCCATCCTACCCACCATATACTATAAGACTGCTATTTCAGTACTATGTGATCTGATATGCCTAATCCCTTGTGGTACCGAAAGGAATATAATAGCTTATAGAGCTTGTACTCAGCCATGATATTTTTCGGCCACATCGGGCTAACGCTACTGGTTGTGTTGGCCCTGGCGTCGCTGATCAAAGAGAACGTAGACTATCGCTTGGTCGTCGTCGGCTCGATGTTGCCAGATATCATCGATAAGCCGATCGGCCATTATCTGTTCTACAGCACGTTCGAAAACGGGCGTATCTTCGCGCACACTATGGCCTTCGCTATACTGCTGACGGGCGTTTGTATTTATGTCGAACGAAGACAGTTGCTTGCCGGTGCCCGATTCATCGCGCTGGCAAGCATCCTGCATATCATCGAGGATCAGATGTGGAACACAAGACAGACGTTGTTCTGGCCGTTGCTCGGCTGGGAGTTCCCAAAGGCCAACCTAGATAACTATTTTGGTAATATCCTGGACGAGCTGATCCACGACCCGAAAG
>DATHCY010000203.1:0-22952 GCA_035319305.1 Methanocella sp. | reverse complement strand
TAAGGCATTGGAATACATCGGCCTATTAAAAAAGCATAAATATAGGGGCTATGACGGTATGATGGAGCAGATCCGGACGCTTCCCATGTTCGCAGATTTCCGGAAGGACGAACGAGTAATAAAAATAATCGAGATATGATCAAAAAAAAATTGAAGAGACTGGAGAGCAGGGCGTTGTTTTGAGCGATATCGACTGGTATATCATGAGCGGGAAGGCATCGGGCGGAAGGATGGCGAGTGACTATACGGTGAGTGAGTGATTATACTATGAGCATTTCTATAGTAAACAGTACGCAAATGGAAATTAGGAGACTGGCTGTCGCTGGCAGCGATATTGCTATCGGGGACGGCCGGGTTAAGCGCCTGGCCCCAGACATTAGAAAAATGGGGGAGACCGTACCTATATTTGCCAGACTGGCGGATTCAATCGAGCCGCTGGTAAACCCAGAATCTGGTAGTACGGCGAGTAAGCTCCTGGAAGCCGCCACACTAACCAATGCGCTATTATATACTCAGGGCGCCGTCGGCATCGAAGGCGAAATGGGCGCCTCGGAGAGTTCCGGATCTGATCTTCCCACAGCTGCATCTTACCAGACGATCTCCCGGGTGAAAGAGGCTATGGATGAGCGGGGGGGTGTGAGGCTGGAGCTTTTCCGGTCGATCTGCGAAGAGGGGGGGTTCGTGGATTTGAGGCTGCTGGGCATGTTTATAGAGTTGCTGTACAGCCCTAGCAATGACGTCGCCAACCTAGTCTGCGAGAAGATCCTGCCATCCTACGGTGAAACCATCCTATCCCAGTTGATCAGCGGCTACAATATTAAGGGTAAGGCGGGGGATGGGCTTAGGCTAGAGCTAATCTCGGGGATTCTAAATGAGAAGGGTAAGGACATGTACTTCGACGCCCTCAAACACGGATCGGAGAGGGTAAAAATCAGCGCGCTGAAATGCATGAGGTACGTGCCGGAATGTACTACTGATGTTCTCATTGAGTATTCCAGATCAAAGAATGAGAATGTGCGCGTAGCGGCCTTCGAAATGCTGGCTGAAACCAACTCAGAGGCAACCGTAGATAGGATAATTGAGGCGCTCAGGGATGATAAAGAGCTATATTATGTCGAGCTCCTCTCTGATGATTTGAAGCCGCAGAGTGAACTGGTTCGTAAGCTCATTCAGGAAGGGGATTCTTACATCGCCTGCTACCAGCAAAAAAGGGTGGACCGGAAAATGGGCGAAAGGTTCGATGTGGTCATGACCATATTACATCGGAGTGATTCCGAGGGCGTCCGGGAGTTTTTCGAGCGGTGCAAACGGCAGCCCGACTGCCTGGTCAAGATCGCAGAGTTAGACCTAGAGAATAGGATTGATATCGAGGATACAGGCGATCGAAAGAGCCTGCTTTCCGCCTTGAGGTCGATCGCCCATTCTTCAGCCGAGCCGATAACGGAAAGCCCGCCATGGCTGATCTGCCTTATGGCCCACGCGGCGATACTCGAAGACGATCGGGAAGCTATGGACCTGATCGTCCGGTTTGTCTCAGACCAATCATCACCGGTTTACCGTAGCTTTACATATAGCATTGACGACTATACGTACCAGCAGCTTATGAAGAAAACCGATTTTCCCGTGACAAGACGGCTATTCGAAATAGCGCTGGACATTACGACATCCAGGTCAGGCACTAACAACAACAATAATATATCGCTTTTCTGTAATGCGTTGTGGGTGATGCAAAAGGATAATACGGGCCTGCCTGTGGATCGGGAGATGAACGAAAAGTTCCTGGAAAAATGCCTGCCCCACGGTCCGAAAAACCCGGCCATCTATTTTAACGCGGCCTGCCTACACGTGGAAATGGACGAATACGATAAGGCATTGGAATGTATCGGCCTGGCGAAAAAACATGATTATAGGGGCTATGATGCTATGATGGAGCAGATTTGGACAACCCCCTTCTTCGCGGATTTCCGGAAGGACGAGCGAGTAATGAAAATGCTCGAAAGGTATCATCTGGAGGCAATTGAGTCTTCTGATAGAGCATTAAGGGTAGATCCAAATGATGTCAAAGCATGGGGTAATAAAGGATTTGCCCTTGGAATGCTTGGGAAGCATTCGGAAGCAGTTGGATGTTACGATAAGGTGCTAGAATTGGGTACGAGCGAGGTTTACGCGTGGTATAATAAGGGTTACTATCTTGGAGAACTTAGGAGGTATAAAGAGGCGATTGAGTGCTTTGATAAGGCGTTGGAATTGGATCCTGCGCATGTTAGCGCGTGGAACAATAAGGGGCATGCGTTTGAAAAGCTTGGGATGTACCTGGAAGAGATAGATTGCTGTGATAAGGTGTTGGAGTTAGATCACGGACATGTTAATGCATGGGGTAACAAAGGATTTGCTCTTGGAGCGCTCGGGAGGTATCAGGAAGGGATAAAATGCTGTGATAGGGCTTTGGAGTTAGATCCAAACAGTGCTAATGCATGGGATAGTAGAGGTTACGTTCTTGGAGAATTTGGACAGTATCAGGAAGCAATTGAATGTTTTGATAGAGCGTTGGGGTTAAACTCAGAAGAGGCTCAATCATGGTATAATAAAGGTGTTATCCTGGAAAAGCTTGATAGAACTCAGGAAGCTTTGGAATGTTACGATAAGGCTTTGGAGTTGGATTCTTATTTTGAATCTGCAATCAAAGCCAAAGAGAACTTATCACAATTTTATAAAATTGAGAAATAATCTAAGAAATTTGACATCAAGGGATGAGAGTGGAGAAGTTGACGACGAAAAAGGCTGAAATCAAAGAAGTTTTAAGGCTTCCGGCAGAACAGCTATATGCTGCCGAGATCGAAGCGCTGATTAAGAATGAGAAAGACAGGATCCCGAAGGGGTGGCGGATGTCCCCGAGGTCAGTGATGACCTATATCACCGGCGGCAAGGCCGGCGGGGTTGAGGTGACGCCAAAGTACCTTGGCAATCGGCGGCTGGTGGAGATCTCCATCGCGACGCTGCTCACTGACCGGGCGCTGCTGCTGATCGGAGAGCCCGGTACGGCCAAGTCATGGCTGTCGGAGCACCTCTCCGCCGCAGTCAATGGCGACTCCACGAGGGTGGTACAGGGAACGGCCGGCACTACGGAGGAACAGGTCAAGTACTCCTGGAACTATGCCATGCTGCTGGCCCACGGTCCTTCGGAGGCAGCGCTGGTGAAGAGCCCCATATTCCGGGCGATGGAATGCGGCGGTATCGCCAGGTTTGAGGAGATCTCACGGTGCGTTCCTGAGGTGCAGGACGCGCTGATCTCGATACTGTCCGAAAAGGCCATCGCCATACCTGAGCTGGGATCGCAGATGATGGCGGAGAGGGGCTTCTCCATTATCGCTACGGCCAATACCCGCGATCGTGGCGTTAACGAGATGTCGGCCGCGCTAAAGCGGCGGTTTAATATCGTGGTGTTGCCGACGCCGTCTGATATGGATACAGAGATCGATATCGTCAGAAAGCGGGTGGGGGAATCTTCCAAGCACCTGGAGCTGAGGGCGGCCTTGCCAGCCGATGCTGCCATCGTGAAGGTTATCACCATCTTCCGGGAACTCCGGAATGGTACCACGCTGGATGCAAAGGCGAAGCTCAAGTCCCCCTCCGGGGTAATGTCCACGGCTGAGGCTATATCGCTGCTGACTAACAGCATGGCAATGGCAGGGAGCTTTGGCAGCGGAAAAGTATCCGACCTAGACCTTGCCGCCGGGCTGGAGGGCGCGGTGATCAAGGATGAAGAAAAGGACCGCATCGTCTGGCAGGAATACCTGGAGAATGTGATGAGGAACCGTGGGCCAGAATGGGAAGGCCTGTACACAGCCTGTAGGGAGCTACACAATTGAGCGCCGTTGGAGAGCCCCATATATTCGGGATACGGCATCTGTCGCCGGCGTGTGCATATCACATGCGGCGGTTCCTCGATAAGGTGAGGCCGACCGCCGTGCTCATCGAAGGGCTTTCCGATGCCACCGTGCAGATCCCGCACTTGGTTAACGATGGCACGGAGCCGCCGGTAGCCGTCATTGCCTACACGGAAGAAGCCCCTGTACGTTCGCTGCTGTACCCTATGGCCGAATATTCGCCTGAGTATCAGGCCCTGCGGTGGGCGAAGGAAAAAGGAGCGTACTCGGCCTTTATCGATCTACCTTCGGAGGTGTCGATCGGGCTGGAATACCATGCTACCGACCATGCCAAAGAGGAGGCGGGAGAGGCCGGAATCGGAGCAACAGTCTATGATGACTTGGCCAGGTTGTCTGGCGAGGCCGATTATGACTCTTATTGGGAGCGGAACTTCGAACTCGACCTGAGCAATGGAGCATACGTGGAAGCTACCGGCGAACTCGGACGCGGCATAAGGGAGCTTGACACGGATCCGCCCGCTGGGAGGGCAAAAAACCTGGTTAGGGAGGCGTTTATGCGCAGGAGTATTGCGAAAACGATCGATTCCGGTCACGATCCTGAGCGTATCGTGGTGATCTGCGGCGCGTTCCACGCGTCAGTACTTTCGACATCTTACCCTCCGATGACCGATCAGGAGTTGAAAAAGTTGCCGAAGGTAAAAACTCGGCTGACCCTGATGCCTTATTCTTATTACAGGCTTTCATCCAGGTCGGGTTACGGCGCAGGCAACGCAGCTCCCGCTTACTTCCAGATGATGTGGGATTGCATGAAAAAGAGCGATATAAACCTGCTGCCTTCTACCTATCTGACCAGTGTCGCTAGGCACTTAAGGGATAAAGGCATGTTTAGGTCGCCGGCGGAGGTTATCGAGGGCGTAAGGCTGGCGGACGGCCTGGCTGCCATGCATGTGGGCCATTCGCCCGTGCTCCAGGACCTGAGAGATGCCGCGACGGTTTGCCTTGGGCATGGTAGCTTCAGCGAGATCTCGGAGGCGGTCGCCATGGTCGAGGTCGGCACAGCTATCGGCCGCCTTCCGGAAGGCGTGGTTCAGACCCCTCTCCAGGATGATTTCAACCGGGAGCTGAAGCGGCTGAAGTTGGAGAAGTACAGGAGTCCTGTATCTACCCCGCTGAAGCTGGACCTCAGGGAGAATCGTCAGGTTAAATCCAAGGATGCCGCGTTCCTGGACCTGAACCGATCGTTTTTCCTGCACAGGCTTCACTACGCGGGGATCAAGTTCGGGCAGAGACAATCCTCGAATCAAGAACGGGCGACGTGGGCTGAAAACTGGATCGTCCAGTGGACGCCGGAGATCGAAATACAGGTGGTGGAGAACTCGTTGTATGCAGAAACTATCGGGAAGGCAGCCGAGTTCTCGTTCGAGGAGAGGCTGGAGCATGCGGAAGGCTTGGTCGAGATAGCTACAGTCTTGAAGGCTGCGTGCGAATGCGGCCTACAGGAATCGATCGATCATGCCAGAGTCGTGCTGCAGCATCGGGCCGTGGACTCATCCGACTTTAATACATTGGCGGGCACTGCCAGACAGCTCTCCATCGTCATCAGTTATGGTGATCTGAGAAAGATCGACGGCAAAGCGCTGCTGCCAATACTGCAGGAACTGTTCCTCCGAGGGTCTCTGCTGCTCGACAGCGCCGCATCATGTAATAACGAGGAGGCCGCTTCAGTGATGAAGGCGATGCAGGAGATGGATCTGATCGTCCAGGCCCATGGCAAAGAAGTCAATAAAGATGCTTGGACGAGCAAGCTGCTGGCGCTGGCCCGGTCGGACGGTAAGAATCCGAAGCTGTCGGGATATGCCGCGGCGATCCTTCTGGAATATCGCTTGCTTGACGATGCTGAACTCTCCAGGGAGATCTCACGTAGGCTGTCGCCCGGTACTGATGCCGATGCTGGAGCCGGGTGGTTCGAGGGCCTGACGATGCGGAATCGATATGTCTTGCTATCTGTTCGACACCTGTGGGAGCAGCTTGCCGACTATGTTGTCGGGCTTGATGAAGCCCAATTTATTCGGGCTGTGGTATTCCTCAGGCGTACTTTCAGCCGGTTCAGCCCGGCTGAAAAGGGTAGGATCGCTGAGACTTTGGGGGATATCTGGGGTACTGGAACTGAAGAGGCTGGCGAGTACCTGCAGCGGGAGCTGACAGATAATGAACGAGAGAAGCTGGATAGCTTGAAGGAGTTTGATTTCGGGGATATATAAATGGTGGAGAAAGGAGAACTGGAGCGCTGGAGACTGATCCTGGGTAGTGATGCTAGGGAAGCCCTGGAAAAGCAGGCGGGTGATGGGTGCCAGCTCAGCCTGGGTCCCGATATGGATGCGATGGATCAGGCGTTGGCGGCCATCTACGATGGGGAAGCGTTCAGCTATGAAACAGCCCCTGGAGGCAGGAGCGCCGGGAGAGGCCCGTCTGCCCCATCGCTGGCTAAATGGCTGGGCGATGTTCGCAGATGCTTCCCGCAGGATGTCGTATCCGTCATCCAGGCGGATGCCATCGAACGCAAAGGGCTGACCAGCCTGCTCTTCGAACCGGAAACCCTACAGAACGTAAAACCGGATATTAAGATGGTTGCGACGCTTCTCTCGCTGAAGAACCAAATACCGGAGCGCACAAAAGAGACTGCTAGGGAACTCGTTCGTGCGGTGGTTGATGAGATCAAGAAAAAGATGGAAACGGAGATTAGGATGTCCGTCACCGGAGCCATGAACCGTAGAGAGCATTCGCCTATCCCTTCATTGCCGGGCATCGACTGGAAACGGACGATCGCCAGAAACCTGAAGAATTACGATCCGGACAGGAAGATCATCACGCCAGAGCGATTTTACTATTTCGGAAGATCGCGCCGGTTTAACAACTGGACGATCATCCTGGATATGGATCAGAGCGGGTCTATGGCCGAATCGATCATCTATGGATCGGTGATCGGATCGATCTTAGCTAGCCTGCCGGCGCTGGATACTAGGGTGGTCGTGTTTGATACGAATGTGGTGGACCTGACGGAGCAATGCCACGATGATCCGGTGGACATGCTGTTCGGCATACAACTTGGAGGTGGTACTGACATTGAAAAATCAGTGAATTATTGCAGGCAGTTTATTTCCGAGCCTAAAAAGACCATGTTTATCCTGCTCTCGGACCTTTACGAGGGCGGCAACCGTGCAGGGCTGGTGCAGAAGCTGGACGAGATGAACAAGGCCGGGGTCAAGGTCATATGCATGCTGGCGCTTTCCGACGATGGGGCGCCTTCCTACGACCGGCAGCTGGCCGAAAAGCTATCCAAGCTTGGCATCCCATGCTTCGCCTGTACGCCGGGTTTGCTCCCCGAATTTTTGGAGGGGGCTCTGAAAGGGCACGATCTTCAGGCGCTGGCTAAAAAAGGTTCGGGAAAAGCCTGATCCGGATCGGAAATAGCTAAAATGGGGGGTAACAAGGCGGCAGCGATGAATACTCCTGTCATCGGGGCTTTTCCTCCGGAGTGCCGGAACCCCCACATTTTGTATTTTCTACAGCTTTTATATTTTCTACTTTAGATGATGCCTGCGCTATAGGTAGGTCCTTCGTCCTTCTCCGTTGTGCCTTACGATAAAAAACAAGTGGATGTGCCACGTACTCACAGAGCTTGTTTTTCCCTACGCAATTACCGTATGTCATCATGGTCTTACAGGATGGGCAGGTATACGCTGTGCCGCTACCGCCTGTGATATGCTGCACCTGGTAGCGGGTCATGTCTTCGCGGAAGTCGGGGGCCATCCTGTATAGATCCATGATTTGATCCTTATCTAGGCCTATATTCGCGAGAAAAGAGGTCAGCGCAAACCGTGCGGTGTGGGGCAGGTTGGTGCCTTTCTGGAGATCCAAGAGCAAATTCTTCATGCATGGTGGGAATGAGTCCTGTTCTACCACTTCATCTTCGTCGATCAAGCCCTTTTCGAGCTTTAGTTGATCCATGGATTTCCGGATCTCTACCAGGTACGGCTCAAGGTGAGGCTTCAGGTTATCGGGTATATTAGCACCGAATCCGGACTGGACCCTCTCCCTGATCGCCTCTTCTAGCAACCGGGCGTATGCCTCTCTGGGCAGGTGGACCATGCCAGAGATGATCTTCCGGTTGATCAACTTCCACTCTAGGTTTCGCAGTCCTGAGGCATAGCGCAGATAGCCGGTGAAATGGAACACGAACTCACGATCTTTGATCCGGGCGGAAATGTCGAAGTCCCTGCCGATATCGATCAGGCCTTCATCCCCTTCGGAGAGCAGTAGATCGTAAGCATGCTTGGACTCCATTAGAGCAAACCGCTTGATCAGATATTGATCCTCGACTAGGGCAACTAGCATGCGGGCGACCGGATAGGAGAGCAGCTCCCGATCCGGATCGGGTAAAATTTCATTCCTGTGCATCTCCCCATTAATCGCGTTGAGCACCCGCCGCTTCGCCAGGGTCCGTACTTGTCCATACGCCGGTTTCTGTACGATGTCATCCAGCGAAAAATTCCGCTCCCTGACATATGACAGCGCCTTCTGAGTAAATGGATATTTGGCAAAAGCAACCGTGTCCATTTCATGCACTCCTTGTGACTGCTCCCATGGCTAAAGCCTATGGGCTTTCTCCGCCACACGACCCCAAGATCGTAATGGGTGTTATGCAAGCAAGCTATTCTTTGTATATGGAAAGAATTTACGTGACGGCTCCCAATATTTTAATCGTGGGCTTCTATGGGTCCACACCAACGCATTGCCATCCAATGCGACCATGTTGGTCTCCCCCGTCAATGTTCAGCGTTTTACGCTACGGATATTCCTGTAGCGACCCGCTTGTTGAGTTCAGTGGCAAGTCCCACCGTCCACATAGCACTTTCAGCCTATGACAATGGTTGGACAACTAGCATATGCTGTACAAGGATATATAGATTATATGGCATCTATGGGTGGATTCATCCCACGACTCTAGTCGTGGGGTCTCTCCACCCACGGCCCAGTTATCCTAAAGCTTTTTTAGTTTGTTTTCGATCATATACAAGGATATACAAGGATATACAAGGATATTTGTTACAAAGATCGTTTACAAATGTCCGAGTATAATGCGCTTCTATTGCTTGGCTAATCTATTGTCAAGATGGCTTTTGATCCGATCTTTAAATCGCCAGCCCAGCGGACATCTTTGATTTTCTGTTTTTTATACGGGTCATTTTAATTTTCATATACCACTGATGAGGTTCTGGTGATGATTTGGCCAGGAGGATGGAAATGAGTGACAAAGGTGGAATGTCGGTAAAGGAGGCGGGGCGTAAGGGTGGTCTGGCAACCTCCAGGTCACACGATCGAGAGTTCTATGAGCAGATCGGCCATAAAGGCGGTCTGAAAGGTGGACAGCGAGTGAGAGAGCTCATTGAGAAAGGCAAGGAAACCGAAAGAAGGTAAAACGATCGTAAAGATTTCGGAACGTCATGTCAGGCAGCAGTTGCCTAACAGACGTCACTCCGAACCTTTCCTTTTATTCTGACTCGATCCGTGGTGCCAGTAGGTAGATGACAGAGGCATTGCCGCTGGCGATGCTGAAGGTGAACTTGGCTGGATAGTCGCTACCTAGGTCAATGTTTACCTGCTCAGCCTTGCCTAGGGATTTGACTATATCATCCAAGTAATCCAGTGAGAAAAGCGATCGCACATTACTAGTAGAGTTGAGCGATATCAGGCTCGACTCCGGGATCTCGAGGCGAACTTTGTCCAGATCGCCTTCAGCTTCGACATAGAATGTCTTGTCTTTTACGCCCAGCGCCATGTGATCGGATACTTTTTCCGCGGCCTTCACCGCCCTTTTCAACTCCGAGCCGTTGAGCACGATCTTCGCAGGCAGCTCAAGGGACGGTACCTTGGGCTCCTTGCGAATCGAGCCCGGATCGAGCAGTGACAGCGTGTATGCCAGCCCGCCAGTACGAATCTCCAGCTTTCGGGTCTCTTCGTTTAAGTGGAGCTCCAGCTTATCGTCCCGGGACGCCATGCCCAGTATATCCATGAACCGGATCAGGTCGATGCCGATCTCGCTATCGGTGGCCTCGAAGGTATCGAATGCCTTTGCGTTGATGTCGAAAGCCACCATGGCGACGTTCGCCGGGTCCACCGCGCGTGCGGACATGGAGTCCTTCGTTATCTTGAACTTGGCCTCGTCCACCAGCGTCGATACAGCCTCGATCGCATCCTTGAAGACCTCTGCGTTGATTGCCGCCTTAAACATGTTGTATTCCTTGCCCTTGGTTACTACTAACTGTAGTTATCATTTAAGATAGGTCAACTACCACGTCCTAAAGGGCGGGGCTTGTCATCGCTGTGGCTTTGACAATTTGATTCGAGGGAGGTTTGCCCGGTTCATAACCTAGCCTTCTTCTCTCCGGTCTGTTGACGAGGCCTCTACCGGATATCCTCTTATGGGGGAGTCTCCAGCTAATTTTCCGAGTATATTCAATGCTCTATCCACGTCGGCATTTACCAGAATACCAGTAGCATTTTGGTATTAAAGTATTTATAGATTTCTGAATAATCGATATAAGAGTAAGCGATTCAACCTCCGGCCTGAAGTCCGGGGTATTCTAGCTCCTATTAACGCCCTGAAAGAAAAAGCTTTGATATAGGAGCTGTTAGTTGTACTCTCGCCAAGTCTTGCCACACTGGGTACAGCGGAAAAAGCGCACTTCACTCTCGTCGGCACTCCGCAGCTGCCGCATCCACCAGTAGGCTTTCTGGTTGCCGCAATCGGGACATTTGACATCATCAGTGGTAGGCAGTCCGGCATCCTGTTTATCGTCCAAGACTGTCATCTCGCGCTCCTGCTTCACCGTAGCATTGCCGCCGACGATCATGTTGCCCGCCTGGGCTTTCTTCTCGTGACCACACTTCCGGCACCTTACCATGCCGCCGGTGCTCGGCCTCATTATACTTTTACATTTAGGACAGAATTCCATGAACGTATTCCCTCACATCATCGATCACGCGGTTGCGATCGAAGGCTGGCGCACGCCTCCCCCATGCATAAAGGATCATCGTGTCGCCCACATGGCCAGCATCTCTGTCATTATTCAGTTTATTCATATAAAAACTATATGCCAGGTTATTGTTCAGCATCCCCTTATCACAGACATTATTGTAGTTCATGTTTGACTAGAGTTGACTATGGCGAACTGCACGATCCCCCCGGGGGTCATGAGTGTTGATGTGACATCGACATACTCCGGCGTAGTGGCTATGACAGCAGCCTATGCCGTAGCCCGGCACTCGTCCCTACTGGAACCCCCTTCGCTGGCAGCATCGGTTATTGTGACGGTGCCGTTGTTTACGCATCCGGGAACCCCGATTAGTACTGTGAATTTTCAATCGCAGTCTTAAATGGTTTCCCGCCATATTATCCAACGATTGTGTTGATGAAGGGCAAATTTTCAAAAAAGTTTGCCGTGTTATCGGTTAATTTTAACCTTCCAAGGCCCCTACCCCTAACGCATCCGCCACCATTTTGTTATGATCAAAAGCCAGTTCAGGCACCTGATCAGGTGAGATTAGCTCAATACCAACAGCGTCGGAGGCTGCTGAAAGGGTTCCGCCGGCGGCCCGTAGCAGGTAGCAGATCGATACCATGGGACCGCGCGGGTCTCTATTTGGGTCGGAATAGACTCCTAATAGCTGAATGATTTTAGTTTCCAGGCCGGTCTCTTCCCGGACCTCGCGGGTGATAGCTTCCTCGACCGTTTCGTTGGCCTCGACGAAGCCGCCTGGCAGCGCCAGCCTTCCTTTGAAGGGCTCGTGACCTCTTCTTACGAAAAGTATTTTGCCATCATAGATGATCACCGCATCCACGGTTAACGGTCGGTTACAATGCACGGTCATTAATCAATCAGGCCTCCAGTCACTTCCAGAAAAGAGGATGATATGATCGGCGACATGATGATTTTCACTTTGGCTTCCTGATCGTGTAAAGCAGGCAGTACCCGCGCTTGCCTTCGCGCATATGGTTCTCCAGAGTGTCTTTCCCCAGGGCTTGGAGGATGTTTCGGAGGATGGGGACGTAGAAATAGCCATTGATCATATTGTAGGCCATAATCTTGAACTGCTTATCCTCAAAGCCCAGCTCCTTGAGAAAGCGATAGACCTCTTCTGCGTTATTGTCGTTTTCGAAGCCCACCTTCCATCGGCCTATAAGCTTGGTAATCTTCTGCATGATCGTGAATGGGATGCAGGCCTTGTTTGGCTGGGATATGACTACAATGCCGCCTGGCTTGACGACCCGATACATCTCTTGGATGAAAAACTTCTTTCCATCATCGTAGAAATGTTCTATCACGCCATAGCTGACGGCCACGTCATACCGGTCCGATTCTAGGGTATTCTTGAGGATATCCTGGCAGAAAACTTCCTCAGGTTTAATTCCCGCCTTCGTGAAGTGCTCCTTCGCGATCTCGATCGACTTTTTCGAATAGTCAAACAGGCTGACTTTGTAGCCCTTCCTGGCGAAGGTCAGCATGGGCAGGCCGCTACCACAGCCGATGTCAATGATCCATTGCTTATCATTGCCGATGATCGCTTCCAGCTTCTCCATGTTGGCGTTGAACTTGTGAGAGAAGTATTGTTTATCCGACACGACGTCGCCATCCCAGATCTTATCGGAGTCCTTGGGCTGCATCACCCGTTCCATATCGTTTCCCTTCCCTGTTAGCAGTATGAAAGCGTATGATGGTATATAAACGTATGGCGGAGGGAAATTTTTATCGATAAAGAGCGCAGAGCGAGAGAGCGAGAGAAAACCCCGCCATCTTCAGGGTGGTGTTGAATCGAGTCTCCTTGGCTCATAGGTATTTAACTGGAAACCGCTATTACCTACCGGATTACAGCGACGCCTTTGAGCGCTCTTCGCAAGGGGCTGCAAGGTGATGGCGATTGTAAAATATTTTGAGTGTATGGTAGCTCACGGACAGACGCTTAATTTATGATGATTGCCCGTCGTTCGATAGCAGCCGTCGCTTATGGAATGAAAAGTCCGTCTCTGCCGTAGATATGCCGCGCGGTATTTGCCGCCCAGGCCACCGAACCCACGTCGGCAGCATTATGGGCATCGCTGCCGATGGTGTATTTCACCCCTGCGTCTCGGCATTTTACCAGAAAGTCCCATGAGGGCAGGCAATGCTTGGAATTGATCTCGATGGCCACGCCGTTATCCCTTAACAGCTCGATAAGCCGTTCTTCGTATTCCTGGATTGGGGTAAACGGAGTTCCCGCGCTCCAGGCGTGATGAGCCAGCACATCGACTTTCTCGTCCAATACCGCCCGCATGGCGGCATTGTAGTAAGCCTCCCACGATGGCGCCCCGTGAAATGATGCCAGCACGAGATCCATCCCCTCTCGATCGCTCAGATATAATTCTCCTGTGGGCAGTATCTCCGCTTCGATGCCTGCCAGGACCCTGACCCTGTAGGAAGGCTGGAGAAGGCCGATCTCCCTTTTCGTCTCTCGCACCATCTTTTCTGTGACTCCACTCCCGTGCCCGGGTCCGTGGTCGGTGAGTGCGATCAGATCAAGCCCCTTGAGCTCCGCAGCCTCGATGATATTGTGCACGCTGTCTCGACCGTCTGACTTGCTGGTGTGCAGGTGCATATCAACTTTCATCTCAGGTACCCCGATAACGCCCACTACATTTGTACTCCGGCGGGCTTAAAATTTTGGTTTCAAATGTATTGGCAGCAAACCCTAAAATTTTCCACGGTTATGGTATAGATAGATTATGCGCTGTAGTGCGGATAGGTTGGTGCCTGCAGCTACGATGGCGACGGCGATGGTCATGGCTCCGAACCCGAAGAGTGTGTAAGTGCTGAGGAAGGAGAATATGATGAGAGTGATGATGGTCTCGGGCCGACCGTAGATGCCCACGCCCTCAAGAGGATCCTTGATCTTGCCGTCATACTTCTGCTGATAGCCGATCTCCGCGTAGACCACTGGCTTGATGAAGGTATTGATCATCGACCCGAAGATAGCAATAGAAACGATCCGCATATCAACCAGCCCTCCGAGGCCGATTCCTAAAAGGACAATACAGTCCACGTACTTATCCACGATCCAGTCGATGGCCGCCCCGAACTTTGACGATTTCTTGTTGATCCTTGCCACGCCGCCATCGATGAAGTCGAGCAGTCCTGACAATAGCAGCGTGCCGGCGGCGGGGTATATGTAGTGAAGTCCGTAGAGAGCACCGGCGGCGATGCCGAACAGCAGTGAGAGCAGTGTGATCTGGTTGGGGGTGATGCCTGTGGCAGCGAATGCCCGGGAAACGGGACTGGTGTAGCCGATCAGGCGATCACGGTACCAGGTCAAGTTCACGAGTTGGCCTCCAAGGACATGAAGTGTTGAGGGAATTAGTACTTAAATTTAGTGTATAGCTGACAGGAAATCTAGTATGAGATCGCAAAACTTTTCAGGCTCGTCCGTGAAGAATAAATGGCCGCCCTGAAATGTGATCATCTGTGATCCATTTATCCCGGCATGCATCTCTTCCGCCAAACCAATCGGCGCCAACGTATCGGTGGCGCCATGCAGTATAAGTGTCGACGTGTGGATTCCTCCAAGCCTGTCGCTGCAATCGTAGCCGCGGGATGCCTTGAACTGCCGTTCAAAGGCGTACGCAGGCTGTTTGTACCTGCTCACGATCGACCTTACCAAAGGTATCCTATCGACGATGTTGAGATGGCGGACCCGGGCGACTCTGCCTCTGACGGACCTCTGCCGGGCGAATGTTGAAACCAGCACCAGGCTTTTGACCTTTTCCACGTGCTGCAGGGCTAGGGCCATGGCAATACGACCGCCCATGGAAATGCCGACGACGTGCGCCTGTTTCATGCCTGCTGCGTCCATCAATGCCGCCGTGTCGCCGGCCATCTGCACGATCGAATAGGGCGAGTCCGGCTTATCAGTACGTCCTGCACCGCGGTTATCAAAGGCCAGCACACGGCATTTTAGTGAGAGTCGGCGAATGATCGGCATGATCTCTTTGAGGTCGCTCGATAGGCCGTTGATGAGGACGATCGGCTCGCCTTGGCCGTGCATCTCATAGTACATGTTGATATCGTTGATCCTGGCTTTCGGCATAGTACACACGTCTGTGGTAGATATACTGGGCGCCTACAATCTTATATATGATGGCTATCTCATCGATCTCATCGACGAACAATGCCGGTCTTCCTGATGATGCACTGATCAGGGCCAAACTCAGCAGATCGGACCTGGAGAAGAGATCATGGCGAGCGCAATGCTGTAAAGGCATACTTTAAAATACTAAAGGACAATAACTTTTATCCGGAGACGCAGGGTGGCAGGCAATAATCACAAATCTAAAAAGAAGCAGATCAACCGAGCGTTTTATATCGGCCGATTTCAGCCATTTCACAATGGTCACCTTAAGGTTATCAGCGAGATCTCGAAAGATGTGGACGAGTTGGTGATCGGCATCGGTAGCGCCCAGCTGAGTCACACGCCGGAAAACCCGTTTACGGCGGGCGAGCGCATTATGATGATCTCTCGCAGCTTGGAAAAGCTGGATCTTTACACGTATGTTATACCGATCAGCGATATTTACCGCAACGCCTTATGGGTCGCGCATGTTGAGTCCATGACCCCCCCGTTCTCCCATGCCTACACCAACAACCCGCTGGTATCTCGCCTTTTTTCGGAAGCGAGCTATGACGTGAGATATTCGCCCATGTATAACCGTAGTGCCTTCTCCGGCACTGAGATCAGGAGGAGGATGCTGGCTGGCGAAAACTGGCAGCAGCTTGTCCCGCCTGCTGTTGTCAATGTGGTGGAAGAAGTGCGTGGAGTGGAGCGGCTGAATCAGGTCAGCATGAAGGGCGACATCGAGAGCGTCCTCGAATACTAATCGGTATTGATCGTACCAACTGGATTGAAATTTTTCTATGATATCGTGTCGGCTCGCCAATCCTGATAACAGGTGCTGTGTTCTTCCGCACTATTCGTAGCTCGCTGTAGTTCGTCGCTGGTGATGGATCATAGAAGCAGTAGTGACATGGGACGGGTAGTGTGGCGGTGCGGGCATTCCTCGATCGAAGATCGAATATCCTATTGACGTCGTCACTAGCGCAGCCATCTGTGGCAGAGATCATATGGGACGTGCAGTAGCGGGCATCGGCGTCGTCGGCCATTATCTGATGGTTGTGGTGGGGGTGGGGATGTGGTGATGCTTGTAAAACAGGGACCGGGTCGTAGTACCGTTCAATATCGCCTGCAGTCGCGTTCACAGATGCAAGTGCTTGGCCAATAACACTTATGAGGTCGTGCCGGTCTAAAACCTTTCATAAATGGCTATAAAATACAAAAGTCTTGAGTGCTGGCGGTGTACGGTCTGTTTGTGGTTTTTCCTTTTATGATCAGTCGAGCCTGCCGATCCTGATTAGTGACTTTACAGGAACGCCCTTAACTTCGTCAGCACCCCGCTTATCGACGATTACAGCGATCGCTACAGTTTCTCCTCCACGATCTTCGATGAGCTTGATCGCTTCTTCCATGGTCGCTCCGGTGGTCACCACATCATCTATAATGACGCAGCGTCTTCCTTTTACATCGGCGTAGTTTTCGCTCAGGGTCGGTTGGGCCTGATGGTGCTTGCTGCCGTCGTCAGATTGGTGCTTGCCTGGATGCATTACCGCCAGATCGACACCATATTGGTAGGCTACTACGTTTGCCAGCGGGACTCCGCTCAGGGCGATTCCGACTACAGCATCCACGTTTGTATCCAGCTCGTTGATGACTTCTTCGATCATATCGGCCATGCATGTAGCGATGAGCATAAGCCGGCTCGAGCTCTTGCCTATATTGCTCCAGTCGATGAAAATATCTTTGGGTGCTTGTGCTCCCGTCTCCTTTTTGGCGCGGGTCAACAGCCAGGTGGCTGTTTCTCGAGAGATGTTCAGCTCGTCTGCAATCTCGCCGGAGCGAAGACCACGGTTTCTAAGCTCGATCGCCTTCTCGATAAGATCGTTAACGTTCTTCATGTCACTGTCTCCTCGTAGCAAAGCGTTTTTTCAGTCTGAGGGGGGATCCGCACACCTCGCAGATATCGCCGTCTTGATACGCTCGATCACAACCTGCACACCGCTTTTCCCAGATGATATGATAGCGGCTCTTTTTTTGTCGTAGTGCGCGAATTCTCAGGCCTGCCTTTCTAGCCACATTCTGGACCGCGTAGTCGTCTGTGAGCATTTCCACGGATTTACCTGCCGCTTTTTCCTGTATTGCTAGCGCGAGCAGGTCGCGGTCCGCGGACGACAAGCGATGGTCGTCTCCGGTAGCTGCGGCCATTTCACGCACAGTTTCCAGATACATCTCGTCGGGCTGGATTACTCGAAGTCCTTCTAATAGATCGAGTTGGAGCTTCGACTGTTCGTCCTTCACTTCAGCATAGACTGACGGGGGTGTGACGATCTCGCCGCCCTGCGGAATGGTCCGGTGTATGAAGGCGGACGCGTCCAGCACGTATGTGTTGCCCATTGTAACTAATTTACCTGCCCGCGATATAAACATATCGTACGCGGTTTTACCTGGTTATTCGAGGGGTGTGTTCTCCGGAACAGGTTTTCAGGCTTTCGTCCAGTCGGCGAATACGCTGCTGTAGCTCTTCCAGCCGCTCCGACATGTCTTCGTGTGCCCTGGCAAAGCGTAAGGCGGCCCCTTTTTCGTCGTCGATGTCCATGTACTCGCTCAATGTCCTGCCAGCGTAGTCTTCGGGACTCATATGACCCCGGTTGCGCTCGATCCACTCGGAAACTCGTTCGTCTACTCTGACCATCAGCACTCGCATTATGACCATATCAAGTTAAAACCCCCTTTATTTATAAGTTAGTGTTTTATAACATGTTTTATTTGGCTTATTTGGCTAACAATTGTGCACTTTGTGGTAAAACGCCGGTTTTTGTGCTATGCGCCGGCCGTCATCGCCAGCAGTCGATGTATGATCGTGGTCTTGATCAGGCATAAGTGACAAAGGAACAATTTATTATCATAAACGAGTTATGTTCTACTCGGGGGATAGGCATCAAAATGACTTCACAGCAACCAGAAAAATATTACATTGCATCGCTCGATCAATACCTGGCACTGTTGAAAGCGGAGAAGGTAAGCGATTGCTTTAGCGGACTGCAACGCCTTTCGGACCGTGACTCGTTCGATGACAAAATAATCGTCGTCAGGGTAAACATCGCGGAACAGATCCGGGCAAGGTATAGTACGACAAAAATGGCGTTCTACGGCGCCAACCGGGATATAGAATTTACTGCTCAGACGACGCTTGACTCGGTGGAAAACTGAGAGCCTGTTGGATCGTCACCCATCAATCGACCGGGCAAACGTCAGATAACCACATACATCTCCGGTAGTGACTTTTTCTACCCTTCCCAAGATCCTGCCATCTTCTACAGTGATCTCCACGACACACGGGTCAGACATGCGAGGATAGGTGGGGCTACCTGGACAAACGAGTAACACATCGGTTTGGTCGATAATCGGACGATGCAGATGGCCAAATATAAGTACGTCGACGCCCAGCTCCAGCGCGAGATATCGCATATTGGTTAGATCCGACATGTGCCTGCCGCTGTGGACAACACCAAAACGTGTCCCGCCGGCCTCAAATACCTCAGTTTTCGGAAGCAGGTCATTTAACGCTGGTGAGTCGGAGTTCCCGCTGACCACCACCAGTCGCTTGCATGCGGCTTTTAAAGAATTATATGCATCAAGCGTATTCATATCGCCGGCGTGGACGACGATATCAGCCTTTTTAGCCATATCCAACAGATCTGAAGGAAAAGGGCACATTAGATGCGTGTCCGACATGGCCAGTATTTTCATCGTACCATATTTGTTGGTTATGGCAATAAATTTACTCCATACACGAGGTGTTTATGGCGGCGGCCCTGTCGGTGCTATCGGCCTCTTAGCAGCCAGCTCAGGGTGCGTGGGCGAAGTCCCTGGCGGCAAGCCTCCCATCACCATTTTATCCCCTGATGCTCCGCAGCCTTTGCACTTCGGCGGGCAGCAGGAACCATGTCCATGAAAAGAGTGACACCTACCGGGCGTACAGAGCACGTGATGCTCTGTACCGCATACGGTACAGATCCATTTTGGCATAATAGTTTTGTTACCCACGAACAACTAAATAGGTTTCGGGCTGATCAACGCAGATCATACGATCACAGACACAGCCAAAGATAACACGAGGGTGCTGGATCCAAGCAATCACATAATACTTTCAGTACACCAGTATTATGGTTAAATACATAACGTGCCATACCATAGAGTAGGATTTTATCAAGTATGACCGATGAGCACACCGCATTTTTCCCTAAACCGTCATATTACCCGAACCAGCGTGAGGCGATGGACCGGGTATATAACGCTCTGATCGCTGGCAAGCTCGTACTTTTTGAGGGGGCCTGCGGCACCGGCAAAACACTGTCTGCGCTGGCCCCAGCGCTGGCCGTGGGACGAAAGCTAAATAAAAAGGTATTTATCGCGACGAACGTTCACCAGCAGATGGAGCAGTTCGTCGAGGAAGCCCGGGAGATCCTGGGGATCGCTGACGTGAAAGTCATTGTGGTCAAGGGCAAATCCCATATATGTCCGATGGAAAAAGACTATGAAGAGTGCTCAGCGCTCCGGGAAAATACCTATGAGATGATCAAGGCAGAGGCAGAGCTCTCCGATCTAATGGCACAGGAAAGGGATGCGGTAGTCAATATCCAGAAGGACATGAGCTATGCCGACGTACGCCAGGGGCTGCTAAAGGAGATCAAGGCAGAGGAGGAGAGGATCGCAGGGCTGAGGAAACGGTCCTGCAGCTATCTGCGGGAAGTCCTGACCCGGGAGAACGAAAACTTCGGCAAATGGCTGTTTAGCGGCGTACGCACGCCGGAAGAGATCACCGCCGAAGGGATGAAGTATGGCCAGTGCGGGTATGAACTGATAAAGCGGAACATGAAGTATGCTGAGCTGGTCATCTGTAACTACCACCACCTACTTGACCCTGATATAGCACGACAATTTTTGGGCTGGGCCGACTGCGATCTCTCCAGCGCCATCCTAATCTTCGACGAAGCCCATAACCTAGAACAGCAAGCCCGATCTCACTCATCAACGACCCTATCGGAGTTTACGATAGAGAAAGCGATAGGAGAAGCGGCAACCCTCCTGAAAAACCCTCGAAAAGACGAAATCGAGTACTTTCTCCAACTACTGAAAAAGACCCTCAAAGAAGCATACGGGTCAAAGTTTGGCTTTGGTGAGACCGGGCGTATTGGCCATGCATGGATCGATGTCACCATCCGCGACCCGCAGAGAGGAGAAGACCTGCTACGGCAAAACCTGCTCCGAGGACTGACTGAGAAGGGCATCGTCGTGAAGAAGCTGCTGGAGGATGCCATCGATCAGGGACTGGAGATCGATGATAGGTTCAGGAAAGAATTCAAGGAGGGCCGGTCAGAGACCCGCAGAACCTCGTCGTTGCTGGGCGTGGTATCGTTCATGCTGGCCTACATCGATCGGTCGGAGAGCATCGACTATTACCCACTGATCAACGTGCGCCGATCTACGGAAGGGGATATATACGGACGAATCGAGCTGTTTTGCTGCATACCGACCGACATTACCAGACCGCTCCTCAACGGCGCCTTCGGAGGGGTGCTTATGTCCGCCACGCTCAGGCCCTTTGATATGGTAAAGACAACGCTTGGCGTGGATAGGGAAACAACGGAAGTTTCATTCGGCACAACATTTCCCCCGGAGCGAAGACGGACGCTCGCCGTTGACCTGATCCCGCAGTTCGCGAAAAACCGTAACGAGCCTGGGGCGGTAAACACGCTAGTAACTCTACTGCAGAACGTGATCAGGTCCTCAGAGGGCAATGTCCTCATTTTTTTCCCCAGCAGTGGCGAGGCCCGGAAATATGCGGCCTTGATAGATACAGAGGAGGATGTGCCGGTACTCGTGGACGAGGCGGGCACCACCACCCAGGATGCCAAACTTGAATTCTTCCGGCATGGAGAGGAGGGGAAAAAAGCGGTTCTAATGGCCTATCTATGGGGCACGCTCACCGAGGGCGTGGACTATAAGTACGACCGGTGCCGCACCGTGGTCATCGTCGGCGTCGGCTTTCCCAGCCTGAACGACCGGACGAAGGCGATCCAGCGCGCCTACGACGAGCGCTTCGGCGTCGGTAAAGGCTGGGACTACGGGGTGTTATACCCGACCGTCCGGCGCATCAGGCAGGCCTGCGGCCGGGTGGTGCGATCGCCCGCCGACTACGGAGTCAGGATACTGGCAGACGCACGCTTCACCCATGCATCTGTAATAACAATGAAGCGGTACTCCATCCACATGCAGTTCCCGGAGGACGAACGCAGGGAGTTTGTGGATGTGAAAGTGGACAAGGCAAATTACTCAATGATGAATTTTTTCAGGGACGTCACCAAATTAGATTTGAACGAGCCACTCATAAGGTAAATACAGATTCAATTCAGAGACAATAGTGATAGAAGGCGAGGAAACCGGCAGCCAGGCCGAAGAACCCGAGCGATCAGGACATATAGACGATACTCGACAAGACCAACCCCACCAACCCCAGCGACACCGTGATCGCCATTGCAATCCATTGATGGGCAGGTACCTCTCTACGTTCGTCGGAGTCGTAATATACGCGCCGGTCATCGCCTGTAAGCCTGGTACTGTTCGGCATGCACTACTATGCCTGGAAAGAAGGCGGCTGCTGTTCGAGGTTGAGAACCAAAAGATGAAGTGGATGACGATCCAGCCGCTGGCCAACACGAGCTATACCTGGCCTCCGACCCATGGCGTTCGTCAGCCCGTACCTATCCATCATCAGTGGGCGGTCGCCCCTGCAAGTATGGGGTCGCAGCTCACCGGATCCCCCCATATCTTCCATATCTTCCATATCTTCCATATCCCCCATGTCTTTCATATGCCATAATACTCTACCTATGTTTGTTCATCATCCTGTTCAGTGTGTTCCTGGCCTTAGCTTTATGGTCGTTGAGCATATCCCTGCTTGGCATGGGGTCGGCTGGATCAAGCTGTAGTTCGCTGCCATGGGATGTCTCGACGAACATTTTAATAAGGTCGAGAAAGCTCCGGTCCCGGATGATCAGCGCCATCCTGAACTCGTCGCCCTCCACGCTGGCGTATACTCCGGTATCCCGGGTGTAGACGAAAACGACCCCCTCACGCCATGGCTTCTCCGTTTCGATTGAATTGGCCCAGGACAGGTGCTCGAGTAGGCCGGCGAACTGCTTCAGCCCGTCCCTATCGTTGATCAAATAAAGCCGCTTCGGGCCGGGGTAGCTGGCAACCATATCATGAAAGCGGCTGATAATGCCTGGATTCGCAAACGCGGCCGCGACGGTGATGCCGGTCTGCTGAGATCCCACGATCTCCTTCAGGTGGTTTAGCACGTTTACGGTGCCGTGCACCACCAGAAACTCCGATGATTCTACCTCGCTCCGGCCGGCATAGATCTCCTTTAGACTCACTAACAGCGCGCTTCTGGAGCTTTCCAGCCTCTCGACGGCCTGTTTGCAGGCGTTATCGATGGTGACGCCCGGGTCCAGAGCCCGGTACTGTTTGGGGCGCTCAGGAACGACGCTGATCCAGCCACCGTTCTCCAGCCTGCTTAACACACCGTAGATCTTGGACATCGGCACGTCGGCCTCACGGCTGATATCGGTGGCGGCCAGCGGGCTTTTGGAGACCAGTGTAAGGTAGACTTTAGAGTCGTACTCTGTCAGGCCCATCTCCTTGAGCTGCCCGATCACCTCCGTGTTCCATGGGGCTACTTTTTTCATGCGTTTAGCTCCGATTTTACAGCATATGTGTTCACCTATCCTTAATACTTGCCTGATCTCTCCGGAAACCTCAGCCTACTCATATGCCAGTACCTCGTGCACCGGGAGCTTC
>DATHCY010000202.1:0-3335 GCA_035319305.1 Methanocella sp. | reverse complement strand
GGATGATCGCCGGACGATCGGCCATCGCGGCCAGAGTGGACGCGTTTTCCGGGGAGAAGCTGTCGCTGGGCAGGGACGTAAAGGAAAAAGCGGCGAAGATCCGTGGCGACCGTCATCATAGGGGGAGGACTTCATAAAACCGCCCATCATCAAGCTAAAACCGTCAGCCATCGATAACGCGTTTTTCATCGAGTTAGAAGGGGGTGACGGAAGCCTGCTTGCCACGCGCACGAATCATCCGGGAGATAATACGATCGAGTACGAAGATGGGCTCTACCGCCCCTGGAACCCGTCGACCAGCAAGCTTTCATCGATGCTGCTAAAGGGCATGAAAGTTCCAATCTGCCGAAATTCGCGTGTATTATATCTCGGGGCGGCCAGCGGCACGACAGTAACTCACGTGTCCGATATCGTAAGCGACGGTATCGTATTCGCCGTCGAGTTCGCGCCCAGGCCTTCCAGAGACCTGGTCAGAACCGTTGAAGATCGGGAGAATGTGATCCCGATCATCGCCGACGCCCGACACCCTGACAGATACCCACCGTTTATCGATCGGATCGACATCCTGTACCAGGACGTCGCCCAACCCGATCAGGCAGCCATTGCACTGGCCAACGCCGAAAAATATCTTCTGCCGGGAGGGCACGCAGTTATCGTCATCAAGTCGCGAAGTATCAGCATATCGGACGATACTGAAGCCATTTTCAAAAAAGAGATCGATAAGCTAGCGGAAAAAATGGAAATTTGCGAGGTCATGCCCCTCAAGCCTCTCCATAAAGATCACATGGCGATCATTTGCAGGTACAGCTGACGGCCGAGGTTAGTCAAGTAAAATAGAGTTACTATACCGAATCATTTCGGATATATCCGACTTTGAACAAAGCCCTCGCATCGATAATACTCAAGCACAATCTGCTGTACCTGTTCTTGATTGCTCAGATAATGGTGAGACACAAGTACAGTTAATTGGTTTCCAGCGAGATTAGCTCGTTCTTAATCAGCCTGTTTAAAAATTTAGAGAGGCGCCTTTCCACATCTTTGTCGCTGCTTTTAGTGCGCTTGGCGATGGTACCCTTGATCTCTTCCACCGTATTCTTTCCATCGCACATTTCCCAGATCATCGAGCCAAGCGGGTTGAAGCGGAAACTGCGCTCCTCCGGGATGTCAACGACTCTCGATACCAACCTCATAAAGCGCGACTTGTTATAGGGCAGGTATAGTTTGATGACATCCGAGTTCAGGCGCTCCCACTCTACATTTTCGTTCCTGATCGGCCGGGCCTGGAGGTACTTCTTGTAAGGGATCTTGGCACCGTTGTCCTTGATCGAGATATACCCTGCCATATAACGAAAAGAGGCGCTTATCGGCTAAATATTTTTCTTACATTGTCATTCGCGTTTTCCGCACGAAAATGCCAATCTTATATGAGTGGTCGGCCCGGTTTTTTCATTCTATGCGTGAAGGCTCATCTGATTTTTGTCAGAATGATTCACTCATATTTTATCGTTGGAAGACTGCGGGGCGGGAACCGCGGCGTCGATCTCGGAGAGCAACTGCTCCTCACTCTTTCCTTCGACGGGTATCCCCATTTTTCTGGCGATGTCGGTCACCTTCTGGGACGGGGGCTTGATCGCGGGGCGTGAGACCAGGGCGTCGCTCTCCATTTTCAGCTCCCGTTCAAACTCGCGCTGGGCCTTTTTGATCTCGGCGTAGATCTTGCCCATCTCCCGGAGGTACTGCGGCAGCTTGTCCGGGCCGAAGAGCATCAAAGCCAGTATGAAAATCAGTATTATCTCCTCAAATGCGACCATAGCGAATGCCAGATCATTGTGGGAGTGCCGATTATAAATAGTTTAAGAGTGGTCGCCGCGGAGAAAGCGGCGACCGGAAAATTATTGGGATGGGCCAATTAAAAAGAAGGATCAAATGAATGAACCCATTCATAGTCAGCGTTTATTCATCAGATGGCATGCGACGAAGTGTTCTCCCCCGACATCCTTGAACTCTGGCGTAACCTTATCGCAGATATTCATCTTGTACCTGCATCTGGTGTGGAATCTGCATCCGTTGGGCGGGTTGATCGGAGTTGGCACGTCGCCCTGGAGGATGATGCGGTTTTTCCGCTTGATCGCAGGATCAGGTATCGGTATAGCGGATAGCAATGCCTGGGTGTACGGGTGAAGTGGATGGTCGAACAGGTCGTTGGTACTCGACATCTCCACGATCTTGCCCAAGTACATTACTGCGACCCTGCTGCTCAGATACTTGACCACGATCAGGTTATGGGAGATGAACAGGTATGTCAAGCCCAGATCCTTCTGTAGATCCTTGAGCATGTTCAGGATCTGCGACTGCACAGAGACGTCTAAGCTCGATGTCGGTTCGTCCAGCACAATGAACTTCGGCGCCAGCGCCAGCGCTCTGGCAATACAGATCCGCTGTCTCTGGCCGCCGCTGAACTCGTGGGGGTAGCGGTTCGCATGGATCGGGTTAAGGCCGACGGCTTCCAGCAGCGCCGTGATCTTCTTATCCATCTCCAGCCCTTTTTTCATGCCGTTGATGAGCAGCGGCTCTGCCAGCACATCCCTCACCAGCATCCTCGGGTTCAGGGAGGCATTAGGATCCTGGAACACGATCTGTATGTTCCGACGGATCCTTCTAAGGCCGCCTCTTTTTTGTCTCGTAATATCGTTGCCTTCGAATATGATCTCCCCACTGTCCGGTTCGATCAGCCGTAGCACCGCTCTACCCACAGTGGTTTTGCCACAGCCGCTCTCTCCGACCAAGCCGAGCGTTTCGCCCCTATTAATGAAAAAGCTGACATCATCGACGGCCTTGACCTCCATCATGGTTCTGGAGATCAGGCCTCCTTTGATGGGAAAGTACTTTTTGAGGTGATTGACCTCGATCAGCTTATCACTCATTTTTTAGCTCCCTCCATATAGATGACAGGCGACGTAATGCCCTTCACCTATCTTAACGTTTTTCGGCTTCTCCTTCTTGCATATCTCCATGACCTTTCCGCACCTGGGATGGAAGCGGCATCCTGCGGGCGGGAAGATTAGATTCGGCACGGTGCCCGGGATCATCTCCAACCGCGAGCATCGTTCAGTGGACAGATCCGGGATCGCGCAGATCAAGCCATTAGTGTACGGGTGGGACGGGTTCTTGAAGATCGTTACAACATCCCCCAGTTCCACAATTGTACCAGCGTACATGACCCCCACCCTGTCGCAGATTTCCGCTATGATGCCCAGATCGTGCGTGATCATCAGGATAGACGCCCCGGTCTTCGCCTTCATGTCTTTCATTAGATCGATGATCTGCGCCCCGAT
>DATHCY010000201.1:0-12830 GCA_035319305.1 Methanocella sp. | reverse complement strand
TTTTACAACGCCCGAAAAGTAGCATACGAGCTAAAATCGTGGATCAACAACGGAAAATTCCTACTCACAAGCCCGGCAGAACACCTCAGCCGCACCACGATCGCCCGCCCAATGAGAGAAACCCTGGGCATGCCACTAGCGAAGGACGTCATGGTCCGCAACGTCGCAACCATAAAGGCAGGCTTCAGCGTGGACGAAGCCGCGAAGAAAATCATCCAAGACCGATTCAACCATCTGCCCGTCGTCGATGACAATAACCACCTAGTCGGAATCATCACCGCCTGGGACGTATCCAAAGCAGTCGCCCTATCCCAGAGAGACCGGCTCGACATGGTGATGACAAAGAACGTGATCACTGTCGCGCCAGACGACCCAGTAGACCTAGCCGCGAGGCTTCTAGAAAAACATAACATATCAGCACTACCAGTCATCGACCAACAGCGAAACGTGCTAGGAATCGTGACCGCTGAAGGTATGAGCAAACTGCTCACCAGGGGGTCAGGACAATGAAGCTACGATTAACCTTCAAACGCGGGATCATACGCCGCCCCGTCCTCGCCGAAACCATCCTAGAAACCGGGACAATGATCGACATCGAACTAGCCCGAGTAGACGGATCAGCCGGAGAACTAGTCATAAGCATACCCGACGAGAACTGCCGCTCCATAGTCGACACCCTCAGAAAAAAGAACGTGGAAGTAACCCGACTCGGCGAAACCATCGTCAAAGACGAGGAAAACTGCATCCACTGCGGCGCCTGCGTTTCCATCTGCCCAGTGAACGCCATCCGCTACGAACACAACTGGCAAGTGACCATCGACAAATCCACCTGCGTCCAATGCGGCACCTGCGTACCCGCATGCCCCGTCGGAGTAATCAGCCTACCCAAAAAAACATAGAAACAAAAAACTCTACAACCCCCCTACCAACAAGGATCCCAAAGACGGAGAGGGGGGATGAGACCACGGACTTTAAACCCGGGAAAGCATATTGCAAACTCCTCACAGATCAAAATTGTCAAAACTGTGGCGATGACAAGTCCGCTGTGGCGATGACAAGTCCGGCCTTCAAGCTGGGGTGGTTGACTTCTATGAGAAAGACGGTGAAACACCAGGTAAAAGAGACGATCATGACCGTGATCGCGGATGACTCCTGCCATCCGGCGTGCATCCGGGCAATCCGCCGTGCCCGGGCCGACCTCGAGGCATTTATCACCCACGATCCCTATTTCAGAAGCACGCTGGAACCGTATGACTGTCCCTCGAACTCGCCAGACGTAGTGAGACGCATGTGCGATGCCACGCAGAAGGTTGGAGTAGGACCCATGGCCGCAGTGGCAGGCACCATCGCAGCTATAGCTGTCGAAGCCATGATTGACATGGGCGCCTCCTATGCACTGGCGGACAACGGCGGAGACATCGCACTGATCAATGACGAACCCGTCCTGGTCGGAGTCTACGCAGGCACCTCGCCCATCTCAGGCTTCGCCCTCGAGATACCACCCAGAAAATGTGCGCTCGGCATCTGCACCTCCTCCGCCACAGTCGGGCCTTCCATCAGCTTTGGCAACGCAGACGCCGCCCTCATCATCTCCAGAGACGTATCCCTAGCCGACGCCGCAGCGACAGCCCTTGGAAACCGCATCGTGGACGAAGCTTCGCTAACAACCGCGTTCGACTTCCTCAAAGAAGTACCAGAGGTCGTCGGAGCACTAGGAATCATAGGCGACAAAATGGCGACATACGGCCGATTACCAAAAATCGTCGAAGCCCAAGTCGATTACAACAAAATCACAAAAGCCGACTAAACAACGATCAACCACGCCCCCGTACTATTACCCGCGTTTTAGCGATACCCGCGAGACCCCCCAGAATGGGGCAAGCTATAACCCCGAAAGATTTCACATGTTGACAGCAGCCCATAACCCGAAAGTGACTATAATTGGGTAGCGAACTATTTGGTTAGTCTATTCGTGGGTTTTGGAGCGCTCATGTTTCAATACTGGTCGTTTATCTTACCGGTTCGTACTCCGCTCGGGCCCTGTTCAGGGCATTTAGCCTGACGGTGTTGGAGATATGGAATGATACGACCTTAAGGTAGCCCCACTTGCGAATGCGTCTGGTAGACACGTAGACCACTGCGTCAGGGTTGAAGGTGATGCGTCCGTATTCTTTGACGCGCTTGCATAGTTCCACATCCTCCCCGGTAACCAACCTGGTATTGAATCCGCCCGCATTATCAAAAGCCTTCCTAGTGACTGCAAAGTTAGCGCCAGGAACGGATGGTTTGTTGATCTTCACCATAAACTCGGAGTATGGGGGCAGCACATACTCGCAAAAGCGGTTCTCCAACCGGTTTCCATCCAACGGCATTAATTTGCCGTGGACGCCCGCGACGCCCTTCTCCTCCAGGCTGGAGGCCAGTTCCAAGAGCCAGTTCGAGGGGATGTGGGTGTCAGCGTCAGTAAAGGCGATGATCGGATACTTCGCGGCGTTAGCGCCCATTTGACGGCCGAATGAAATATTGCCTCTGGGGTGGACGATCACCCTGTCGGCATATTTCTCCGCGATTTTTACCGTGTTATCCGAACTGCTATCGTCCGCCACGATGATCTCATAGTTGCCTCCATACACTTGGCGATCGAGCGACTTCAGGCAGCGTTCAATATATTTTTCCTCGTTAAACGCAGGGATTACGACTGATATGTCCATCGTTTCACCGTATATCGATGTTATAATGCTATGTGGCCGCCTGTTAAATGGTATATTATCGGATAATACGCATGAGATGTTATAAGCCTTTCCAATTTAGCAGAGTACGCATAACCATATAACTATCATCCATTTATGATCAGGCCGAACGTAGAGCAAACGAAAAACCCACGAGTTTGGCCGTGGAATAAAGCGAGCCCCCGTATCCTTCCCACCACCAAAACTATTTATGCAAACACGCGTATTAAGCGGTTGACACATAAAGTGTATGGGTGTGGGGTCTACCCCACCAAAGACAAGGAAACAATGGAACATACACTAAAATTATACAGAATAACATACAACGAAACATACAGAAAGAACGGGCATCCTCAATTTCGCCATAAAATTCCAGTTGCCCTCCAACACCCCCCTTGGACTGACCCGAATTTTACAGCAAAAATCGAGACACCCCAAAAAACGTGTAAACAGAATGACAAGCCCGCCTCCAACTATAATGGCCACAACCCCTCCCATAGCGGAAGGAGTACCCGACCTCAAAAAATAGGAGTGAGAACACAGCCAAATATTCTCAGACCGGGGATTGCAGTCTGTCGACGACAAGCCCCGCGGAGCCCATAGGCTTTAGCCGTGGAAGCAGTCATTTGTCTATTTAACCGCTGGATGATATGATGGATCGCAACAAACAGCTAGCATATATCGTAATTGCCGCCATGTTCTTGGTGCTGCTGGTGCTGCTGATCGTTTGCGTGATGAACTATCTCTCATTGCAGGCGGCCAATGGCGAGATCGTGCACTATCAGCAACAGCAAAATCAGATCGCAAAGGCGATCGCCGCCGACTACCAGCAAGATATGCAGGCTGCCAAAGATGCATGGGTCAATGTCCATCACGACGAGTATACAGCGCTCAACAACCAAGGCATCGTCATCGAGCCAGACTACGTAGCTGGCGCGTACTATTCTGCGCTACTGGATCCGTCGAATCCCTACTACGTGGTCATCGGACCGCCCACCGACGATATAAAGACCGGCGAGGTCAGGATCAGCCTAGGCCAGTACTACGATGGCAACCATAGCCGAGCCTCGGACTGGTCAGTGACCTACATAGTTAATCACACCACCCATACAGTCATCGGGTTTACTGCCTCCACCGTCCAAACAATAGCCTACGACAACTACATGAATAACGTTGCGCCCGACATCTACAACCGACTGGGCGTCTCAAAAGACTCCGTAATTGGGGAAAGCCAGACCACTCTGGACACAAGCCTTTTGACGGAAGGCTCGAATAGCACCTGGCTCGACGTAGCCGAACATAAATACTGGCTTAAAAACACCGACGTGACATCTTATCTAACTATAAAGACGTACGTCAACGGCACCACCCAAGAAGTCACCGACATAGATATATCCCAGCCATATCATTCCAGCCAAGCCATCGTATAACATTTCAGACGCCAATCCCCCCTCAACGATCGCAGTACCGAACAGCCCTAACACAGACATAACAGGGGGGTGCATGTGCCAACAATGGCGTCGACCCCGTCACTCGTTCCCGCTCCACAGCCCTCTCTGATGGGGTCCGCATATAATTTTTGATGGTGTTGAGGACGGCTCGGCCTGTAGCGCCGTTGCCATTACGAGATCGCGAGCCGGAAAGGCTGATGTCGCCAAGGGCAATGGAAGCTATATTAAGAACTTCGTATAACCTAAAGATCAATGCAAAACACACTGACAATCGAGGACTTGAAAAAGGAGGGCGTCGAATTCGTGGTTTCGCTGGCCAAAGGAGATTTCGTCTCTGCCTCCGCCCGGTTCGATCCTGCCCTGAAAAATGCACAGCACGAAGCTAAGCTGCGGGAATCTTGGAAGCAGCTGGAATCTCTCGCCGGGGCCGTCAATCAGGTGGCCGGCTCGCGTACCGAGAATCAGCAGGGCTTCCAGATCGTATACGTGACCTGCCAGTTCGCACAGGGAACCTTTGACGTCCGGCTCGTCTTCAACGATAAAGGGCTGATCTGCGGCGTAAACTTTGTCCCTACCCAGGCCTTGAACCCCTATCGTCCGCCTGCCTATGTGGATCAGGCCGCGTTCAAGGAACAGGAAGTGACCGTGGGCGACGGAGAGTGGGCGCTCCCCGGCACACTATCCATGCCCGAAGGCGGAGGCCCGTTCCCTGGCGTGGTGCTGGTTCACGGCTCCGGCCCTCAGGACAGGGACGAGAGTATCGGCCCGAACAAGACCTTCCGGGACTTGGCTTGGGGGCTTGCCTCCTCAGGCGTTGCAGTCCTGCGCTACGACAAGCGCACTTTCGCCCACAAGGAAAAGTATAGCAAGGAAACGGCAGCGAAAGTCACCTCAAAAGAAGAGGTCACCGACGACGCGCTGAAGGCTGTCATACTGCTTCGCAACACGCCTAACATCGATCCAAAACAAGTCTTCCTCCTAGGCCACAGCCTTGGAGCCACCCTAGCGCCACGGATCGGCGTCGCAGACCCCGCCATAGCCGGGCTAATCGTGATGGCCGGCACCACCCGCTCCCTGGAAGACGCGATCTGGGACCAAGTCAACTATATCTACAGCTTGAGTGACAGCTTGACCGAGGAGCGGAAGACAAGCCTCGAAACTCTGAAAGCACAGGTGGCCCGCGCCAAAGACCCCAACCTAACGGAGGAGACACCCTCAAAGGAGCTGCCGCTCGGCATGCCTGCCCAGTACCTACTGGACTTCCGAGGCTACCACCCGGAAGAAATAGCGAAAACCCTCGCCATGCCCATCCTAGTCCTCCAAGGTGGACGAGACTACCAAGTTACCGCCGCTCAGGATTTCGAAACCTGGAAAACCGCCCTCCACGACAGACCAGACACGACATTCATACTATACCCAAAACTGAACCACCTATTCATCGAAGGCGAAGGTAAACCCACCCCACAAGAGTACAGCGTTGAAGGCCACATGAATGAAGCCGTAGTAAAGACTATCGCAGACTGGATCCGAGAAGGTCCGCGGAAAACCCCAAAGAAGATCTAAGATAGACGCAGATAGACGCAGATAGACGCCGATTGACGCAGATAGACGCCCTCCGGAGATGGCCCGGGTAAACAGGTCTGCCAAGGCGCTTACCAGGGCCCTGGGTTCTGCAGACTGGCGACCGTCAGGAAATGGGGGACGATTGGTTTCGTTCGTTCGCTCTTCAATGGATGATCACTCGTTCTCATTCTTCCGGATGATCATCTGTATAGTGGTTTATGTCCTGCTTCTGCTGTACTTTGCGGAATTCCCGTCGGCGCTCTGATTTGTAGTCCGCGATGATACCGTTAAACCATTCGGCATTCTTCTCTTTCTCATTCTTCGCCAGCGACTCTTTCCACCGTCCGATTGCCGCGTCCAGCTTGTGGGCGTCCAGCACTGCGAAGTCGTCGACTAGCTTGAGGGCTACGTCTTCCTTAGAAACGACCGGCATCTTTGCCTCGAGGAACTTCTCCTCCGCCAGATGGGACATATAGGTGCCTCTGATGACAACTTTGATCCCTTTTTCGACGAGCATGGCGGCCGCCTGCGGCCCGCCTCCGGCGTCCCGCACGAATACTATGTCCCCCGGTTTCAAGCCCAGCTTCTTATCGCAGGCCAGGATGGCGTCCTTACCTAGGTTCTCAATGATCTTGACCGGCGACTTATCCCCCCTAAACTCCAGCACCCGGATCTGCTTGAGTCGATCGATGTTGGAACGGAGCTCCCCATTCCGTTTGCGCTCGTCGTAGATCTCCTTTTTGAGACGATCGATCTCCTTATCCCGAATAGTGATCTCCTTACCCTTTCTCAGGTCATCCAGACCCTGCTGCTGCAGACTGCTCAGCTTTCGTTCTCGGGCCTCCAACCGGCGTCTAGCATCCTGGGATTCCTTCTTCAGTTCCGAGATATAGGCGCGCATGTTCTCAATCTGTTCATCCTTCTTCCGAATCTGCTCCCGAAGATCGGATAGCTTGGCGTCAACTTCCTCTTCACCAGTCTCGAGAACGGGCGCGACATGTTGTCTATCGGCCTTCGCTTCGGTTGGTATTAGCCGGCCGATCGCAGCATCCACTGAGGTGCCGCCGATCGCCATAGCCTTCACATCGTTAGCTAAATGAGACGGCGCCTTACGATCGATCTGGGCAAACTTATTCTTGTAAGTGTTATAGGCCTTGATAGCTGCCGAAAGGGCGTCCCTTTCGTGGTCGTTGTTGTAACCGTACTCCCGAGCCACCCGGATCTTCTCATCCACGGCAATGCGTTCATGGGGCACGAACAGCGTCGCCTTGAACGATCGTTTGATCTTCTCGACAGTCGCAGGAGGCGGCACCACGTCTGTAGCAACTATCACTGGCTTACCCCGCTCCCGAATATACTCGACCACGTCCGGTATGGACATGACTCTGGAACTGACAAGACCCTTAAGCTCGCCATCGAGGTTCAAGATCGCGACCCCGATGGTCGTACCTGGATCGACGCCCACGATCAGGTGCTCTCGACTCTTCTTTATCAGGGGTATAAACTCTATGATGTCCTTCTCCACGCTGGTCACGGACACCTGCACATCCTCCTCTCTCGAGTTGTGGACGCCCAACTCAGACCGCTTTTTGTTCACGACGAACGTGCCATTGACCAAGCCTCCGAATCCTTCGGTCACTCTCGCCTCATGTTCCACCGACTTCAGCTTAGCCTCGATATCTCTCACCTTCTCGCGGACCTTACCCTGAACCTTGCGGCGGTACCTATTCTGACTCCATCCGCCCCTGCCGGGCGATCTAGCCCGGCTGACCTTTATGATCGTCCTATCCTCAAACACCGAGACGATATAGCCTACACCCATGGCCGCGAGGCACGCGCATGCGAACGCCTCCTCCATCGGAATCATCGGGTTAAAAACGATGCCCTTCTCCTTCCCCAGACGGGTAAGCGGTTCCTGACGCTCATTACCAGTGACCTGGACCAGCTTGACATCGGACGGCAGGCGCTTTAAAAGCGAAATCAACTCTTTCCGATTCGGCGCCAGCTCAGTAATGCTGTCAACAGCGAGGATCTCCGGCCGATACTGCCGGACCATCCGTAACAGTTTAAAAAGGCTAATGTCCGGAAATCGTTCTACCTCGCCGTTCAGAATAGCCAAGGCATACCGAGGCGTTTCCCGAGAGCGACTGGACCCGTGGACAATATCCACGCCGAATATAACGGTATTTTGGACTGGCATTGTCGTATATCTGTTCCATATCTGCATTATATCAGTTCAAAAAGCTTTTCATGCCCAGAATGCGGCGATCCAGATGGCGGAAGCACAGCCTGCCTAGCCTGCCTCGCCCCACTCTTCAACTAACGTCATAAGAAGATTGGCGCTGACAAATATTAATTATTGTCCATTATAACCTTCTCCACGGTAAAAACCCCGTTGGATTTTTCGCCCGCGCCCACTCGCTAATATCATGATGACGGCGTCCTGTCCCATAATCTAATGGTCTGTCTGCCCTGCTATTTACCTACTGCTCGTTCGCTTTACAAACTTATCTGGCCTAACACATAATATAATCTCCATATATCTCACATAATCAATTATCTACGCTATATGTGTTTAAATCACCTGCTATTTCATAAACACAGGTAAAATTTGGTCTGTAATCATTCAATATCTGCTATAAACGTCGTTTTTGCGATTTTATATCCCAGCCTTTTTATCGTCAGTGGCATTAATCACTTTTTGTAGGGGGAAAACATCTGACAAACCTGACAAAAATCGCTATGTATGCCTTAGCGGCATTGGTAATCGCGTCACTGATCGCAGCACCCATGGCCTCAGCGGTATTCGCGGGCGCCGGGACTGGGTTCTCCAGCGCCGGAAGCTTCGGCAGCGCCAGCTCAATCAGCAGCGCCTCGTCCTTCAGCTCCGGCTTCGGCGGACTCGGGTTCGGCGGACTGGGCGGCTTCGGAAGAGGTCTAGGCTTCGGCGGACTGGGCGGCTTCGGAAGAGGTCTAGGCTTCGGCGGATTTGGCTTCGGAAGAGGTCTAGGCTTCGGCGGCTTCGGTCTTAACGGCTTCGGTCTTGGCGGCTGGGGCGGCTGGGGCGGTCCATTATGGAACAGCTGGGGCGGTCTTGGCGGACTCGGTCTTGGCGGCTGGGGCGGTCCAGGTATTGGCGGCTTCGGTCTTGGCGGCTGCGGCTGCTGATTGCTGATAAAAGTACAGTGAAGGATGAACAATGGTACCTCTAATTAAATCGGGGTACCCACTTTTTTATTGATAACGAGCACGGAGAGGGAGGAAACCCCATTCTCTTCAGAGCGGTGTTGAACTGAGTCATGTTAGCTCGTCAGGCGTTTAACCCATGATCCGCTTACCCATGTGGTTCGGCGATGCCTGAGCGTCATTTCGTGAGGGGTTGCAAGGGGGCGATTGTAAAAATTTGGTTGTGGATCAGGAGTTTTGTTTTAGGGTGGGTTCATTTTTTCAACTTGGCGATGAGTGCTGCTGTGGCGCCTGCGTTGAATCCGTTGTCGATGTTGACGACGACTAGTCCGGGGGAGCATGATTGAAGCATGGTTGTCAGCGCGCCGACGCCTCCGCCGCCTAGGCCGTATCCTACGCTGGTGGGTACGCCGATTACTGGGACCGGTGCGATGCCGGTTACAACCGAGGGCAGCGCGCCCTCCATACCTGCGACTACGATGATGCAAGCGACGCCTTCCGAGATCATCTTTTTCAGCGGGTCCAGAAGACGGTGGATGCCGGCGACGCCCACGTCGTAGCCTCTGATGACCTCGCATCCCATGATCTCTGCGATGGTGGCCGCTTCCTCAGCCACAGGAATGTCTGAGGTGCCTGCGGTAAGTACACCGATTTTGCCCGATTTTACTGGTCTTTCTTTGCGTCGGTCCACCACGATCATCCTGGCCTCAGGTCGGTGGTCTACTCCCTCCTTGCCGACCCGTCTCACGATCTCCATGTGGTCGGCTTCTGACGCCCTAGATACGGTGACCATGCCGGTTCTCTTTATTACTGCCTCCACGATCTCGCCCACTTTCTCCGGACTTTTGCTTCCGGCATAGATGACCTCAGGAACGCCCGACCTGTACTCTCGAGTCAGATCGAATACTGTGTGGTTACCGATCCGTTCCAGGTAATCGAGTTTTAGCAGCTTTTCAGCTTCGTCGACGCTGATTTCTCCACGTTTTACTTTGTCAAGGACATCATGGGCGTTCATCGTTTTCGCTCCGGGTAATCAAGTATGATGACTCTTACAGCCATTGTTATAAAAGCTTTTTCACGATAGTGGGACTGTGGAGTAAGGGGGCTGATGGTTTTGCTATTGGGGGAATTTACCCTTCGGGTCTCTTGTCATGTAACTGCTAATACACTACTAATAACTTCGATATGTTATGCTGCTGACTCTTAAAGCTAAACTGTTCCAGGCTCGGAAGAGAAGTTGGGTTGTAAGTCAACGATTTTGGTTGTTGACTAATTGATATTTGGATTGTTGTGTTGTGTTATCTGTGGGAATCTTGGTAGGGGGGGTGGGTCGCAGGATCGTGGGTATGGCTCGTAGTGGGTGTGGGGTGTTGGGGGTCTGTGGTCAAGTGTGGTGTGGATCGTTGTTATTTGGGGTTTGGTGTGAATTTCTCTTTAGGGTTGTCTGTTTTGGGTTTTCTCTTCGGATCTTTCTGGATCGGCAAGTAGAAAGTCGATGACTTTTCTGATTATGTCTTCGGTAGCGTCGCCGCCGCAGGCGATGATCTCATCTTCGATCATTAGTATGGGGATGCGCAGTCCGTATTTTTTGAGGTGGTCGGTTATGTTTGGGTAGCTTTTTATGTCTTCGGAGAAGACGTTGATGAGCGATATTTTGATCCGGTCTCCGTAAGTGGAGAGTAGTGAGCTTTTTATGTCTTCGAAATCCCATTCGTGGGCTTTTCCGCCGCAGTCTTGGAATTGTTGGCATTTTGTGCAGTTGGCGCCTGGGTAGTATCCGAAGAGTTTGATGTCCAGAGGCGAGATCATGATTATCTATATGGTAGCGAGTTTGTTTCGATATATATCTTTTCTTTATTACTGGGGCTCATTATGGTGTTGTTGTATGGTGTATTTGTACTTGGTAATTTGATGGAGAATTAATGCATATTATCCTACTTGCAATTTTATAATCTCTTATCGTCAATTTTGTATAATATTTTTGTAATAATTACAATTTATTTTTAATCCCTTCTGAATTTGTTTGAATATTATTACAGATGCCGTAATGTTTAAATCCAAAAAAATCAGCTTAGTAACTATGACAAAAAATTCCACCTCTCAGGAATTAGTAGATAACATCAAGAGGTTGTGCAGCGAAGAAATCGCCAACAACTTCGTGAGCATGATGAACCAGGTGAACCAGCCCCGATTCAGCGCGATTAAAAACACCTTCCGGGACTCGACCTCCGTGTTTATCCTGGCCTGCGCCAACAGCAATATGCTATACAAGGATCTGCGAGAAGACGGCCTGAAACTAGGCATCGCCAGCGTCGAGACATTCTCCCGGAGAATCTACGAAATGCGCCGAGCAGGCCTTATCTACACAGAGTCAATGCACAACAAGGGACCGGGCAGGCCAAAACTCAGGCTCAGATTCAACCCGAACGCGTTCAAGGACATGTTTAACGTCGACCCAAGCACAATGCTCACAGGCGGCCAGACAGACGATAACAAAGTCGTCATATAACCACCAACACGTAATGCCATCTATACCATGCCGGGCACATCGACCCATGTGCCCCGATACCTAATGGCTTACCCACACACGCACAGCGATCAGAGCCCAAACATAAACATAGTCGTAGCTATGACAATACAAGACAGCCCTTTATCAATAACAAGCACACAACAAGAGAAAACCCCAACCCCTAGAACGACATTAAACCAAGCCCCCCATCCCACCAAACATCTACACAGAAACCGCCTACTACCCACCAGACCACAACTCCCGAACACCCAATCACAAAGAACCGAAAGATAACCGCCGACCCCAAAAATATTTTGAGCGAAGCCATAGACAGACCGAAAAGCAAAGAAAATACAATTGAGGCCGATCCCCGACCCCTACCAGAGAAAAACCGGAGCCCGAAGAAGATAAGCACCTACCATCAAGTATAGCGAATGATTTTCAATGAAACAGAAGCCACGCCCTGAAGAGGCTGACAGTCCATCTTTTAGAATAATGGGACCGGGGTGAAGAAACCCCAGAGTCGTGGAGCGAACCCACCCATGCCTGACGCGGCCGTACCAGATTCGCCGATTATTGCAGCCAAGAACATTGGCACGGGCGTTTGTCAATGCGACTATCGCAGTCCGCCCCCCTCGTTAGAAGAGGAGGTTGAACCGCAAGCCAACGACTTTAATTGTTGGAAATTGACTGCCGGGGGGATTCCCCCGTCTATAGCCTCCTAAATCTGGGCGTTGTCAGATGCATGCGTGTGTTCGACGACCGCATATGCGAGCGGTTGTAGACCTTGTGAAAGGGCGGGGCCTTATGCTGCCCCTTTCGCGTTCTCCCGATGATAAAAAAATATATGCGCAAGTAAAAATATATGCGCAAGTACGCGCTTTTGTTCTGCGTTAATGACCGTTGAGGTATCTGGATGGATAAATATGATAAGGTATTCGAGCTTGCCAGGAACCGGGGGTTCATCTGGCCGTCGTTCGAAATTTATGGCGGCGCCTCAGGCTTCTATGATTATGGACCGCTCGGGGCTACGCTGAAGCGGAAGGTAGAGGACGCGTGGCGTAAGTTTTACTGTGTAGGCGAGGGTTTCTATGAGATCGAGGCTCCCACGATCGGCGTTGAGGCGGTGTTCGAGGCCTCAGGCCATGTGGGAGGCTTTGCCGACCCGATGACCACCTGCCAGAAGTGTAAGGAATCCTTCCGGGCCGATCATGTGATCAAGGGGGAGATGGAGATCCCTGACGGCCTCAGGAAGGAGCAACTGACCGAGATCATCCATCAACATCATATCAAGTGCCCTGAGTGCGGAGGGCAGCTCGGCGACGTATATGACTTTAATCTCATGTTCCAGACGTGGATCGGTCCGGGGCAGAAAAAGAAAGGCTATCTGCG
>DATHCY010000200.1:0-5710 GCA_035319305.1 Methanocella sp. | reverse complement strand
ATTATAAATGCCGGATGCCGTATTTAAAATTTGCGGATTGACTAATGTACGACCGGCAATCATATTGGGAGTACAATTCTGTGATTGTTCTCACGGTTAAGGCTCGTGGGTTTTCGCCTGTTCTCCGCTAGAAAGGATCATAAACGTCTATTGCAATGATAAGTGACGGGACCTAGAATACCCGGCGGGCGTATTTGCAGTTCGCCCGCCACGGTATGCTGGTTGCCATGTTGTTGTGGATTGCTGAATAATTTTTAGCCTCTGTTTATGGAGTCCCTGGTTGGATTCGAACCAACAGCGCACGGATTACATAGCCGGCCAATCGCTATGACCGATTGAGCTATATTGGATTTATGCTTGCAATCCCATGTACACCATGCTTTAGTAAAAGTAATTCTATGGTAATATACGGGTTTTACTACAATATGTCAAATTTATAGCGAGGTTTGTACAAAAAAGAGCCATACTTAGATATTCTGAGGATACAATGGTGAGTTGTCTATGATTGATGTGGACGAGATCATTCGGATAGCCGATGAGCGGAAAGCGAGGGTTGTCGGCCTGCAGTTTCCGGAAGGGTTGAAGAGGCGGGGCCCGGAGATTGCGAAAGCTGTCGAGGATCGTATAGGTGCTACGGTGATCATTTCGGGCGATCCGTGTTATGGTGCTTGTGACATCGATGATGGGCTGCTGGGGATGGTCGATATGTTATTCCATTTCGGACACTCTCGGCTGATAGACGATGACCGAGTCGTCTTCATCGAATACTACCACGAGGTTGATATCGACGCCGCTGTACGTAACGCGCTGCCCATGTTAGGGCAGAAGGTGGGGATCGTGAGCACAGTACAACATGTGCCCGTGATCGGGAGGATCGAGCAGTTGCTGATCGAGGCGGGAAGGGTACCGGTCGTCTCACGCGGGGACTCTCGGATCGCTTACCCCGGTCAGCTGCTCGGGTGCAACTTTAGCGCCATGCCGGCCGGCGTTGACTCGATCCTCTATGTGGGCAGCGGCAACTTTCACCCTATGGGCGTCCAGCTGAGCACCAATGTGCCCGTAATAGCAGCGGATCCGTTCACTAGCGAAGCCCGCAGGGTCGATGTCGAGAAGATTATGCGCCAGCGATATGCGGCTATGACCAGGGCGCTAGACGCCAAAAAGTGGGGGGTTATCGTGGGCATGAAGCCCGGTCAGAGGCGCCTGGATCTAGCCCGACGAATCAAAGAGACCGCGGGCGATGCAGTGATCATATCGATCCGCGAGATCACCCCAGATCGGCTGCTGTCCTTCAAAGTCGACGCCTATGTTTCGACCGCCTGCCCTCGTGTAGCGATCGACGATGCTGCGCGGTTTAGCGTGCCGGTTTTGACGCCTGTCGAGTTTGATATCGTTAAAGGGCTGCGCAGGTGGGATGAGCTGGCGTTCGATGAGATTAGAGGAGACTGAACCGGGAACACCACCCGGAAATGTTCTACCTGCGGAACATAGTCGAGAAAGACTTAAAAGATAGAATATACATTTGTCCGTACTGTAATGTTCGATTGGATAGGGATTTTCAACGCGGCGTTGAATATTTTGAGTGGTATGAGTCTCTGGTTAGAAGGCATGGAATATGCCGGCTCACCCGTCAAGCGGATAGTCAATGCACTCAACAGAGGTGTTGTTTGTAGGCTGTCGGCTGTGAATCAGGAAGCTCCGTCCTTAGGATGGGGTAGTTCACATTATTATCAAATAACCATAGGGGTAGTGGATTGAATGAACGGGGTTCTGAAAGGCGATAAAGTGGTTATGGGTGACGACTCGGTTGCAGAACTCTACAATGCGCAGTACTATGGCCGGATGAGGGGTGACGTCCTGGAACTGACGTTGGTGGAGGCGGCTTATCTGCTGGATCGGGAGAGGATCACTGTGAAGCGTGGGGGAAAGTCGCTCGATTTTAAGGGGTTTTTTATCGCTGCAGCGCAGGTGCAGCAGTATTTTGAGTTGAAGTACATTGTATATCGGGATCTGCGAGAGCGAGGCTACTATGTACAGCCCAGTGTTACCGATTTTCGGGTTTACCCTAGGGGTGGGAAGCCCAATGTTACTCCGTCGAAATATTTTGTGCATGTGATCACGGAACGGAAACCAATGTCGATGCAACAGTTGGTTTCAAACTTGCAGGCGGCCTTGAACGTCCGGAAAGAGATGGCGCTGGCTATTGTGGACGAAGAGAGCGACATCACCTACTATAGTGTGAGGTTCCACGCTCCGAATGGTGGGATGGAGCCGATCCGGCTGTCGCCGAAAAAGGGCTCGGCTACCTTCCTTGAGGATCGAGTCGTCATCTGGGATAGCGAAGTATCATCGGAGTTACATAGGGGAGGTTTTTACGGTAATCCTATGGATGCGTTGCGGTTACAGCTCTCGCTGGTTGAGGCCGCATACCTGATTATGAGGGGTAACCTGGAGGTCGAGGATCAGAATGGTCATGCTATAGTACTTGATGACTTCGTTACGAAGGCGCAGCAGATTGAGCCTTCTTTCAGGGGTAAATTGACAACGTATGCCGATTTACGGGATAGGGGTTTGGTGGTGAAGACCGGGTTTAAGTTCGGCAGTCATTTCCGGGTGTATGAGAAGATCGAGTCTATTGAGAGGATACCTCACTCAAAATATTTGGTGGAGTTCGTGGGGCACGAGCACGTGTTCCAGATGCAGGATTTATCTAGAGCGATCAGGCTATCTAATAGCGTCCGCAAGGAGATGGTCTTCGCGTTCGATAAAAATGGGGTGCAGTACTTCAGCATAGGTCGGATCAAGCTGTAACGCCAGGAAAAAATTGGCGCGGGCAGCTTGTTATCATCCTATCCTATGAGCCCCTGGGGTTCATGGTGCTGGTGCTACGCTTGCTGCTTGAACCCCCGTTATTTTCAATCTTATCAGTTACCAGTAGTTGATCACGACGTTCTGGGTATTGTTCAGGGATGGGGTGTAGTTGCCGCCGGTCTTGCGGTTACTGAGCATTCCGCCATGTTGGGGAATTGTCGATTCCGTGCTCTGCGTCGGCGTCTCGTGGGCGGATGTCATGTAAAAGTTTTCGAAGGCGTTTTTAGAGCAGGAGAACGTTGCGTTGGCGATCTGCTTGCCATTCGGTCCGTAGATCTTCAGTGTAATATCGCTGTTTCCGAGTCCGATCATTCTGTATACCCAGTTTATGTAGTATACCGTTTCCGCGGAAGCTGCCAGGATCCGATCTATGTCGTAGTACTTGAAGTGCATGTCAACAAGGATGAGCCCGTCGTTTTCGTTAATGTGTATGCCGATCTTCCCACCGTTTTCTATGGATAGCTTCTCTGCGATCATGGCGCTTCTGCTGGTGTTTCCGTACTGGGCTTTAGGTACCTTTTTCATCGGGAGTTCAGGGTAGAGGTTTTTAGGGAGAGGCTTCAGGGTACCGCCGGGTTGAACCGGGATCTGAGTGAGGTTGACCGGGTTGTACGTCGGTGTATACACTTGGGAGTAGGTCTTGGCGGGCACCGGCATGCTTGGATACATGGTAGGGTATGGTGGCTGGTATGTGGGAATGATAGGTATAGGGTAGGTCCGTCCGGGCGCGGGTATGTTAGGCTGTGTGTATGGCGTGGGGTATGGCGGCTGAACCGGGAGTGCTCTTGTACCGGTACCGGGAAGCAGCGGGGTTCCGGATGCCGCCGGCTGAGCGAACGAACCGCTTCCTGTCTGGAGTGTCATTAATTTTCTGTTATGTTTCGTCTGGGTTGGCGTCGTCGAACTGGTGTTTGTGCCCAGCGTATCCAGTACGTGCGTATCCAGTACGTTATAGTAGATAAACGCATAATCTTTGTTCGAAAATACGGCATCGATGATCGTTTTTCCTGAGCTGTCATTAACCTTCAGGGATATATTGCGGCTCTGTTTATCGTCTATTAAGCTATAGTAAAAATCGACTGAGGATGTGAGGTTGCCCATTGGTTTGATCAGATCGTAGGGGTTGGAGTCGTTTTTTAGATGGACTTTTACGAGAATATTATCGGGGTTCTCGTCGATCGAAACGGTTTTTATCAGCGAGTTGTTCGAAACTTCTGTGAGTTTCTCGCCGATCATTGCGCTTCTGTCTGTATTCCCGTACTGTTTGTCCGGCTCAGCTACTGGCGGGGGCGCGGGCAGCATCGAAAGGTCGATCGGCTCTCCTGGTTCGTTTTGTTGTTGCGTGGCATTGGGTGTGTCATGTGGGGTTACCGATTGCTGGGTCTGAGCGCTTCCTGCTATCGCAGTCAGCGCTATCACAGTCAGCAGGATAAAACTAAATAGGATAATGCCTGCAACGCTCCGATTCATCCATTCATCCATCCTACCCCGAACAGGGGTTATAATCGAAGCTATATAAAAATTAACAAATTTATGTGGGGTTTTAGTACGTATGTTCCTGACCTCTCAGGTAGCATAGGTGATCACGTTTGGCAGCCGACGTTGCATTTCCGTCTGATAAGACAGTGGAGGGGGCAAACTATTTTCGGCCTGGTAGCCGTATACACCTCGACCATGTGGTGCGGATGATACCTCAATTTAGCCTCGCGCAGCCCCGGAACACCCATGTCGCTTTCCCGGTTGATGTAGGCGAACCTCCGGGCTAGCAGCGCTGCAGTCTCTTGGTTGACCACTTTGTATATGCCCGGGTATTCCGGCAGGCCCTTTTCGAAGTGAACCAGCGCCGTGTCCGAGCTCATGCCCTCGAACATTGCCATGGCGGCGATCTGCCCTTCGACGCGTATCGCCAGGCCCTTAAGCCCCGTTTCCGCCATGTGATCGAGGCTATATAGCACAGCTTCTTTCTCGTGACTGGCAACCGTATTTTCCTCGTAGCTCCTCAACGCGTACCATCTGTCGAGAAACTCTTTGACCTGGTGATCATTGGCCGGGGTGATCGGCTCCGCACTATAGTTGTATGTACGCTTGAATTTATTGATCTCCCGGCGGATATATAGGTAATCCCGCCCCTGCAACCCGGAAAGATCAGCAGCTGCGTAGACGTATTCCGACTGGTCTCGGTCGGGTATCACGTCGATCCGGGGGTACATCGATTGCATCCAGCCGGCGCTCTGCTGATCGATAAGGATGATGGGCTCGCTGTCGCCGGTTCTGGCCGCTATATGGACCAGCTCCTTCAGGAGGGGGAGGTTACGGGGGCCTATCGGCGGGCGAAAATGTATTTTACCTTCGACCGTGCTCATCAGGAGCAGGTTATCCTGCACCTGGGCATAATGATAATGGGCATAATGGTTCCAGCACACCATGTTAGAGAAGGTGTTATCACTGTGGACCTGCGGGTACTTAGCATAGTACTGCCTGAAAAAGTCCCTGTCCTCCAGCGTGACTGGCTTGAAGTCTTCGATAGAAAGCACTTAATCGTCTCCTTTGTAGATCATAGGGATATGCCCCTGCATCGGCCGAAACCCGAGCCTGCCGTAGAAATGATCGGAACCCGGCTCGGCGATCAGACCGATCCAACCGAGGCCCTTCGCCCTGGCTTCGGCGACCAGCGCCGACACCATCCTGCTCCCGACCCCGTTTTTCCAGTATTGCGGCAGCACAACCAGATCCTGGATGTAGCCGTCCGAGACGCCGTCCGAGATGATTCTTCCCATGCCGATCGCCCGGGAAGTCCTCCGATCGATCGCTACCACAAACGCGAGGCTACCCTTGATCA
>DATHCY010000199.1:0-3152 GCA_035319305.1 Methanocella sp. | reverse complement strand
CATTGCCTGCAGAGGTGTTTACGTGATAGGGGGTTGATCAGTCTGCACAGTAAACTTTTACGGGCATTGCGAATGCACTTCAATGGCTAAGTAAAGTTTACTTAAGTTAATAAAACTTTTCTTTATCTATATGCTTAGGCTTGCTGAGCAAAAGCTTTATTAATAACCTCGATGCGTATATGTAAAACAATTATATTTGTATTAACACAATTATAGTTGTTTGTTGTTATTCATGGTGTTGAAATGCATATAATGGAAGGGTATTTACCATTGCTCTGGTGCATCTTCTGGTATCTGGTATCGCTACCGTTCATAGCCCTCGGCGTACTCCAGATCAGGAAGATTTTTAACGATCATCAGGAACAAAAGATGATCCTTGCAGTAAGTGGGGCCTTCATCTTTATACTCTCATCTCTAAAAATGCCCTCGGTGACCGGCTCCTCGTCACATCCGACGGGTACTGGTCTGGGGTCCATCCTGTTCGGCCCATTTGTGACGGCAACGATGTCGGTTATCGTCCTGATCTTCCAGGCTGTCCTCCTGGCGCACGGTGGCATCACAACCCTTGGAGCGAACGAATTCTCCATGGGCATCGCTGGACCAATTATTGGTTATCTCACCTTCAAAGCGCTGCGAAAAGTCAAGATCGGCATGATCCCCAGCGTTTTCGTCTCAGCCATGCTCGCCGACTGGATGGCATATATGGTCACCGCCTGCGAGCTTGCTCTTGCCTATCCAGGAGCTAACATTTTCAACACATGGCTCACGTTTATGGGCATATATATGATTACACAGGTTCCACTGGCCGTAGTTGAAGGCATATTGATCTCGATCTTCTTTGACTTCCTCGCATCAAACCGTCCAAAGATGATCTCGTCGCTGATAAAAGAAAAGGCGCAGCCGAAAACACAGCACGTCGAGGTGGCAAAATGAAGATCAGCAAGATATTGCTGTATTTTGCCGGATTTATCGTCCTAGTAGGACTGCTCGTCCTACCGTTCGTGTTAAAGCCTGATGCAGGATTCGGAGGTTCGGATGATAAAGGGTCCCGAATGATCGAGCAGGTATCGCCGGGGTATACACCATGGTTTACCTGGTTCTGGCATCCGACTGAGGAGACGGAGTCGTTTCTGTTCGCCACGCAAGCGGCGATAGGCGCACTGGTAATAGGATACTTTATAGGGTATATCAGAGGCCGTGCATCGATCGGGAAGCCGGAAGAATGATGACGTTCGTCAACGGGATCGACTCCCTCGCATATAAGAGCCCCGCTCTCAGATGGCCACCGCTGGGCAAGATGCTCCTATGCGTTTGCATGCTGGTCGGCTCATTATCCTCTAAAGCGCTTTATGGGCCTCTGACGGTACTGGGGGTCGGTCTATTCTTATTTTTATATTCGATCAGGTTCAGGGCGCCATCGTTTATCCTCTGCCTGATCGCGGGCGTCCTGGCCTTTAACTTAGCCGGCACCGTGGTCATCCTGGTGACCCAACCCGGAGCGCCACTATATAGCGTCCAGGCTCTCGGGATGCAGGTATCTGTCACCCGGAACGGCGTCGACCTGAGCACACTGGTGTTCGCGAGGTCCCTTGCAGGCATGTTCGTTGTACTCTTCTTCGCCTCCTCAACGCCCGTGCCGCACATCTTCAACGCCCTTATGATGATCGGCGTTCCGGAGTACATGGCAGAGACATCGATGCTCCTTTACAGGCACTCATTCATGATCCTGGAGCGGGCAGAGCAAATGGTGAACGCGGCTGACTGCCGGCTTGGATTTTCAGGGTGGCAGACATCGATAAAGACAACAGGAGTCCTCGCCGCCAACCTGTTCATCCGCTCTCTCGATTGTGCGGAGAGGTCGCAGATCGCCTTAATGAGCCGCAACTTCTCGGGCTCTTTCCCGGTATTAAGGGAGCCAAGGCCAATGAATATCTCCTGGGTCATGTTGTCCCTGGCCGCGCTAGGATCTCTGCTTCTGCTTGGCAATTTTCTGAGGTAACTATATGTCACGTATCCTAGAAACCAAAAACGTCTCCTTCAGGTATGAGAATGGCGATCCCGTTCTCAAGGACGTATCTGCGTTCGTATCCGAGGGGAAGAAGACCGTTATCCTTGGTCCCAACGGCTCCGGGAAGAGTACTCTGCTTCTTCACTTCAATGGCGTCTTAAGGCCAGAAAAAGGTACCGTGTCATTCCAGGGAAGGGATATTAAATACGACCGGGGCAGCCTTGCCTCGCTGAGACAGAAGGTTAACCTGGTCTTCCAGAACCCCGATGACCAGATCTTCTCTGCCACGGTGGAGGAGGACGTCGCCTTTGGGCCGCTGAACCTGAAGCTCCCGCGGGACGAGGTCGAGAAGAGGATCGGCGAAGCCCTGGAAATCGTGGACATGATAAAGTTTAGGGACTGGCCGACCCAGCACCTCTCGTTCGGCCAGAGAAAGCGGGTGGCGCTTGCTGGGGCGCTGGCCATGAACCCGGAAGTGCTGATCATAGACGAGCCTACAGCAGGCCTGGATGCCCAGATGGTCCATGAGATGATGGAACTCTCAGAAGAGCTGAACTACCGGGGAAAGACAGTCGTCATCTGCACTCACGACATCGAGATGGCATACGAGTGGGCTGACGAGGTCCTACTATTATATGGCGGCGAAATCCTTTACAATGGCAGTCTCGACATGTTGTTTGAGCATGATGGACTACTCCATAGATCAAGGCTGACCTACCCGATAATCTACAAGCTTAATCGACAGCGATCGCTCCGGACTGGTGAGCCTGAAGGCCACATTCCCCATACGATAGCCGAATGCTGCAATACGTTTTTCCGACGTGAAAAGTCACTGCAACCTGGTAAGCTATATGTGGTATGCATCGATGACCCCGGATTCAACCCTGTTATAACTCAAAAGTTTGACAGATACAATACAGGCGCCTTTGGCACCCGCGCCAAAAGGGAAGCCCGAGAAACCGGTCTGGTAATGCACTATTTTCACGCCATTGACCAAGGGCTTATAATGGCCAGCCTCGGAGTTAATTTCTTACTGGTTACAGAGTCAGCACTGATCGACCTTGTTATGGTTAAGCTCGAACGGTTCTGCCGTACTGATGATAGCCGGATACATGTTGTCAGGGTAGAACCTGAAAAATGGTGT
>DATHCY010000198.1:0-4724 GCA_035319305.1 Methanocella sp. | reverse complement strand
ACGCTGCCCTCCAGATCCCCCTCCATAAAGGCGAAATACAGGAGCTCGGCGGCGACGATCGCAGGAGTTGCATTCTGCTCCCTGCTGACGTCCGGGGAGTCGAATCCGCGTACCTTCTCCAGCAACATCTCGAGCTTTCTCTTCCTCATCGGCTTCCTGTGTGATCAGATCACTTACGAGTACTTTTATCTTTCCAGTAATGATATCGTTGGGACGTATAAACCTGCTCCGCGGTAAATATCGTGAGCAGTTATCCGACTATGCCGCCGTAATGGCCGGGCCGAAGACGCGCGATAGCCGGTGTTACCGTGTTATGGTGGCTGTACATACAGTGGTAATGCGATCTGCCTTTGTGTAGTTCGCGGTTTGGCCGTGAACTTAGAGCCTTTGAGCACTTCGTATCCCTCTAAAAAAGTATTTTATATTTTCGTGGTACTTCGGGAGACCCCAGCAAAGGGAAATGTTAAACCCCAACAATACCCATTAAAGCTCCTTCAGCTTATTGACGTAGCTGAAGCGTTGATCGACCGGTATATGGATCATCGCGATGGCTCTGATCTCCATCATCAGATCGCGCTGCACCTTTGATTCGACGAACAGCTGAAAATCGGCGTCATCATCGCCGCCCTCTATGGCCTCCATCTCCCGCAGCACCCTGGGCATACAGGCCTGCACGAAAGTCCTGAGGTCCATAAATGCCCTCTCCACGATCATCCGGGCGTTCAACGCCACGTACTCCGACATCCTGATCTCAACCGGCGACTCTATTTTACAGGTGTTGAACCCGACTAGATACAACTCCGGCTGGTCGATACCTTCGTCTTTCAGGGTCTTTTCGAAATCGATATAGACCCGCATCGCAATGGCCTTCAAAAAAGTATCATAGGTCGTTTTATCGACGATGGGTTCCAGCTTCATCTCATAGCAAGCTAGCTGTTCTGTGTCTGAATTGTTTGATATCTCTGGCTCTTCGAAGTCCATTAAAATCTGATTATCGGGCTTTTTCAATCGATCGGTCGACTGGTGCTTCTTTACATGCACGCCTACCATTCCTTAGCTACTACAGTAGACTAGTGAGCCCTTCTTGCTTAAGTGCTTTGTTGTAGGTATAGGGATCAGATATTCACCATGTACATTATAGTGCGCGATGGAGGTATAAAACGGCCTCGTGCCGGGGTTCCAACCGATGATGGGTTCGGCAGACCCGTGGAAGTTTCTGTATAAAACTTCACTGGAGTATATCGTCAGGTCAGCTTCAGCAAACCGATCTTTGGTTCGTAGCACTGCCCTTTGTCCATCAAGGACCCGATCAACTGCTCAACCGATTCTTCTTCATAGCCGAGCTTCTTCATCTCGTCAAGCAGCACGTCGTAGCTGACGCCATCACCGGAATCCAGCCTGCCTATTACCTCCAGCACCCGTTTTGATCCGGAATCTGTTTTTCCTTCCTGTATGACGGCAGGCTCGATCAACGTTGAAAGGGCGTTGGTCGCCATCTGCCGGTATGCATCCAGCGAGTTGCGGTTGATCCCGTAGTGATCGATCGCCTTTGATACGCCCTCCGAATCCTCCGAGTTTCGGATTAGATGCCAGGCGAGCTCTTCGCCGCCGAGCCCGGTTGCCAGCGCTTTTTCGACGACTGTTATCCTATTCAGCGTCAGCTTTGCCGTATGGTATGTCCAGAGGTTCCTGACCCCACTATCCACCACGTTGACCTCTTCAGGCCTTATAGACGTATAATGGGTTCCCGGCTCAGGGCTAAACACCCTCACCTTGCCGGCGATCGCTATGTAGGCGGGCGTAGGGATCCTCGAGAGAAACATCGCTGCTTCCTGCTGGTACTGTCCAGCATAGATGGTAAAAGCTCCTGTAGGGTCCGCAAGTCTGGCGCGGTAGAGCATCTGCCCTCCAGTACCGACATTCTCGGTTTCCGTCAGGACCCCCACGGCAAAGATCCTGTTGCACATCGCCCCGGTAGGGGTGATCACAAAGTTTGGCGCTCGATCCGTATGTTCCCCGTACTGTAGGCTGGAGTCGTTAAACTCCCTGGCGAAGACACGCCTGGCTGTTTCCCTTTCGGTCATCGGACCTCTCCCAGCAGCTTTTTTGCAAGCTTCGACGCGCTTTCGGATGGCCGCTCGATCTCCGCTGCCACGAAGATCATGCCGAAGTCGCCGCTGGTCACGTTGCCTCGGACGATCAGGGGAGTGCCGATGACGGCCGCTCTGATCAGGACCGCTGTATTGTCCGGTTCTCTATGTATGGCATCGAGGCTCACGCCGATGATCTGTTCGGTCAGAGCCCTGTCGAAGACACAGATCATCGATCCGGTGCCGTCATCGATGACCGCTTTGATGCGGAGGTCTGGCACCCCCTCAATCTTACCATGAGCACGACACTGGCCTTTTTGCATGACCCTGCTGCAGGCCGGGCACCTTTCGATAAGCCCTGATCCGGGGCGGATGGAGAGCAGGTCCACTTCAGCTTCGGCATCGTATACACCGTCCGTCCGCGATAGGTCGGCCAGCGTTCTCCGGTGTCGTTGATAATGTTGTATCTGGCCATTGTACCCTTCAAGCAGGGTCTTCTCGTTGATGTTGATGCTGGGCATGCCGTGAAAGCTCTTAACATGGACATCCCTTGCCGTGATGGCGCCGGCCTTAAAAATATCGGGCGAGTCTACCCATGATGTGAAATGCAGCTTCGCCGTCTCGTCTTCCAGCATGCCACTGATCACCCTCATCGTGCCATGCATGGTCGATATGCTCCGGACTGTGGGATTGACCACATTTGCGATGATTGTGATGCCTGCGTCGCCGACCCGCACATCCTCGAGAGGCTTCGGAGATTCCGCTACCTGAGCTGGAACGGGCTGCCATGAAGATGGTGCTGCTATATCCAGTGGCATAGCTACGGGCGATACTGAGGTAATCCGCCTGTGTTTCTTAAGAAGGGATCGCCGGGCCTCTTCCGGCGGCACCTTGTACTCGACGATAAGAAGTGTCAGCTCACGCTGAAGGACTTCCCTATCCATTCCAAGCGCCCGGCTTAGCTCGTCAACGATGGGCGCAATAACATCTTCCATATGAGTTCACCTGGATAGCACGATCGGTGGCGATCGTATAGCAGTTTAGGAAAAGTAGTGCTTACTATAATTAAATATTTATCGTATTTTGGTTCGGGCTATCGGACAATGCGGAGATAGCGGAGTACCTGAAATGTATTAAAGGCGAAAAAGATGATCAAAGCTCCAAGGTATAGCACATCAAGGGTTTCTGATGCGCCCTGGGAAATCAGCCTGTATATCTCATAGCTAATATAGATTTGCAGGACGACGCCCGTGCTTATGATCAAAAACTGTAAGGTGTTCCTGTTCAGTACAGGCTCATTGCATTTCCTGTTGAACTGTCCAACGATCTCGCGCTGCCTATCCGTCAGGTGCAGGGTCTTGATATAAGCTTCCAGCTCGTCGTAGTCCAGCTCGTCTTCGATCTTTGTCGTGGGGAGGCATATCCTTCGCTGATTGATCTCGTCGACCTTCCGGTTAATCAGTTCAATCTTGGCGATTGTGTCAGCATCGTACCTCTCTTCCATTGTGGTCAATATTGATCACAGGGTATGCTAATATATACCTTCCTCTGACCAGGCCAGCTTGACAGGCCGGTGCTGATACAAAAAGTTATATGCCAGCTCCATGATATTTTGTTTTGGTTACTAGGTGGGCAGTCCCTTGAAATTTTCATTTTCTCACAGGCTGCAGTCTGAGAGCGACGTACGATCGATCCAGTCGATGGAGGATAATGGCTTTAGCAGTCTAGAAATATTTTTTGCGGACCGGGAATCTCTGGGCGAGCAGACTCTCAACCTAATCGATGAGGTTTCGTCTACCACAAACCTCTACCTGACGGCACACCTACCCTACAAGAACATCAACATTGCCAGCGTCTACCAGTATGTTAGAGAGAGCAGTACAGAGCTGTTGCTCAACATCATCGATGATATCTCCGATTACGTAGAGATCGCCACGCTGCATACCGGATATGCCCAGTTCGGCAGCGGAAGCTTAGACCAGGCCATCGAGAACAATATCCTGAGCCTGGCGAAAATCTGCGATCGGGCTGCGGAGCACGATATTATGGTGGGCGCTGAGAACGCGATGAACGAGCGCCACCTAGTGGGTAAGACATTCCGGGAGATGGAAGCGCTGATTCGCGGAGTGGAGAGGGGAAATCTTGGTATCACATTCGATGTGGGCCACGCATATTTGACCGGCAATATCGAGGATTATCTGAAAAAGAATGAGTGTATCCTTGAGGTACACGCGCACGACAATTTCGGATACACGGATGAGCACCTATCCGTGGGAGAGGGGAAGATCAACTGGGGCCAGGTATACGAATCGATAAAGGATTGGGACTGCCCTATTGTGCTGGAGCAGCGGACTATGGGGGAGGGGATCGGGAGCCTAAGGTTCATCCAGGGCCTGTCCCTGGAGACAGGACCATACTTTCGGCTGAACCAGCTCCTTGCTGCCATCCATTCTGCCAGTACGTCGAAGGAGTTGCTACACGTGAATAATGCGATGATCGACCTATCCGAAAGCGCATTGAGGATGGGTGGGACTGGCAGCACGGTCAACCATATCGTATCCTCATGTAGGGAGGCTATGGCCTGTCGGATGGTCGAGATCGTGCTGGAGAAGATGACCGCAGGTGCCGCGGGCG